>NZ_JAIHOO010000001.1:2355000-2537500 GCF_019733395.1 Lysobacter sp. BMK333-48F3
GCCGGCGCGCAGTCGCTGCTGCCGCGCGAAGGGCTGGCGCGCTACCGGGTGCTGGAATGGCAGAACTACGTCGCCACCGAACTGCACAAGTCGTTCACCCCGCTGTTCCGCACCGATCTCGATGCCGCCGCCAGGCAGCCTCTGCGCGCCAGCCTGCGGGCCAAGTTCGAATGGCTGGACAGCCGGCTCGATGGCGAGCATCTGACCGGCGCGGCGTTCACCGTCGCCGACGCCTATCTGTTCGCGGTCGCGCGCTGGGCGCCGCACGTGGCGCTCGACCTGAGCGACCTGCCGCGCTTGCAGGCCTTCCTGGCCCGGGTCGCGCAACGCCCGGCGGTGGCCGCGGCCTTGCGCGCCGAAGGCCTGCTGTCGGCCTGACGGAGAGCCTCGATGCCCTACATCCTGATCCAGGTCACCCGCGACGGCCTCGATGCGCCGCGCAAGGCCGAGCTGATCCGCCGCGCCACCCAGATGGTGGTCGAGGTGCTCGACAAGGACCCGGCCACCACCTTCGTCGTGATCGACGAGGTCGAAGCCGAGAACTGGGGCGTGGCCGGGCGGCCGGTCGCGGCCTTGCGCGCCGAACGCGCGGCGACGGCTGGAGAGCGCTGACATGTCGCCCGCACAGATCCAGGCTGAACGCGCCGCGTTGAGCGCGGCGATGCAGGACTACTTCGATGGCCTGTACCACAGCGACAGCGCGCGCCTGCGCCGGGTGCTGCATCCGCGCGCGTTGTACGCCACCGCCAGCGGCGGCGAACTGCTGGCCCGCAGCATGGACGAGTACTGGCCGGTGATCGATGCGCGGCCCGCGCCGGCGGGCAAGGGCGAGCCGCGCGAGGACCGCATCGTCTCGATCGAACTGTTCGGCCCGGTCACCGCCCTGGTCCGCGCCGAATGCACGCTGCGACCGCGGCGCTTCATCGATCTGTTGACCTGGCTCAAGCTCGATGGGCGCTGGTGGATCGTGTCCAAGGTGTTCCACTACGACGAAATCGTCGTCGCTGCGAATCCGCCGCAACAAACTTCATTGCGGCCGGCTTCATAGCAGGCGGCTTCATAACAGCCGGCCCCGCCGGGTTCGCAATGACGAGAACGGCCCGGCCGTTCGCTCGGCCGGGCCGTTCCAGTCGCTTCAACACAGGCTCAGTTGCAGCTGCCCTTGTGCTTGGCCCGCACTCCGCGGCAGCGGAACCGGCCGTCGGCCAACTGGACGCAGGTCTCGGGCCTGGGATAGGTGCTGACGCAGCGCCGGGCGGCCTTGGCCGCCGCCTCGACGTTGCGCGTCGCGTTCGCCATCGCCTCGTCCAGCGTGGCGCCGTCTCCGGTCACCGCAACCCCGGCGTGAACCGGCGCCGACAGCGCCAGCAGCGCCGCCACGACCGGCGGCAGGGCCCATCGGGAACGGGACCGCATCACCGGCCTCCCGCCAAGAAGGCCTTGGCCGCGGGGCCGCTGAGGCCGTTGGCCGCCTTGATCAGATTGTCCAGGTCCGAGGGCTTGTTGGCGCAACTGCCCTTGTGATTGGCGCGTATCGCCACGCACTGGAAGTAGCCGGAAAATTTCTTCGATTCTTCGCAGCTGTCCAGCGACGGATAGCGCGACACGCAGGTGCCGTGGACGGCCGCGGCTTTCTCCACCGCCGCGACGCTCTTCTCCAGCGCGACCCCCAGGTCCTTGTCGACGCCGTACACCTCTTCTCCGGCCACCGCCTGTCCGCAGGCCATGGCCAACGCAACTGCCATCGCGATCGAAATCCTGTTCATGCATCCCCCTGTTCGCGTGATGTGTAAACACAGACAGCACCGCGATGCAGACCTCATCCCCGGCGCTGCCCGGCGATGCTAACCAGCGCGGTCGGGCGTTCGCAACGCGGACCGGGCGGGTCCGGCGGGCGCCGTCGAGGGCATCGGGCCGGGCTGGCGCAAAACGTTTCATTCCTGAAATGTCCGCCGCGCAACTGCACGCGCGTTTGATTCGAACGTGATCGGTGCCGCAAAGCGCACCCCGCACCCACAGACCCAAGGACGACGGCATGGCGCTCGCGCCCGGCCGGACAGCGCCCTGTCGCTGATTCAAGGAGATCCGCATGCCCGCAGGCCGTCTGCTCAATCTCAACCAGATCCTCGCCGGCGTGCGCCCGCCGGTGGCGGCGCCGCATCCGGCGACGCCGGCGACTCCGCCGCCCGCGGTCGTCGTCGCACCACCGCCGGCCGCGCCGAGGCCGCCGCCGCCGGGCGTGTCGGTGACCGCGCCGCCTGCCGCGGCGGGCGAGCTGCGCATGCGTCCGGCGGTGCCGGGGCTGCGGATGAATCCGGCGGTGTTGCGCGCGCAGATCGAAGGCCGCGGCTTGCGTCCGCGCTTGAACGACCTGCGCCCGGACCTGTTCGCGACCGCACCCGGCGCCGGCTTCGCGCGCGCGCAGTCGCCGCAGCCGATCAGCCCCAGCGCCGCGCCGGACGACCGTTGCCTGTACGAAGATCCGCACAATCCGCAGCAGCGCTACTGGCTGCCGCGCTACCGCCTGCGCCAGCACGGCGGCCAGTACGAGGTCCGGGTCGCGTTGGGCCAGGACGGCCTGTGGGCGGTCAGCATCGCGCTGGAAACCTATCCCGCCGAGGAGATCGCCGAGGCCGCGCGCACGGCGCAGATGCTGCCGCTGACGCGCCAGGCCAGCGTCGCCTACCGGGTGCCGGGCACGGCGATCGAACAGCGCGTGCCGGCGGCCGAGATCCAGGACGACCCGCGCGGCGGTTGCATGATCCTGTTGCGCATGGGCCTGGCCGAACGCGACGGCCTGTTGCGCGCCTTCATGTCCGCCGATGCGCAGGCGCGGCTGCTGGTGTCGCGCGCGTTCTCGGTGGCGGTGCCGCTGCCGGCGGCGACCGCGCCGGACACGCCCAAGCGCCAGTTGATGATGGTCAAGGGCCAGATGCAGTTCTCCAAAGCCAGCGTGTTGCGCGCCGGCGCCGCGGTGCGGATGGCGCCGGGCGTCGCCGCGCCGGCCGCGTTGGCGCCGCATGCGGCCACGCCAGCGCCTGCAGGCATCGCCGCCGCGCGCGCGGTGCGCATCGGCGATGTCATGCCCGGCGGCGGCATCGCCGGCGGACTGCCGGGCGGGCGTCCTTTGCCCGGACGCGGCCGTATCGGCGGCATCGGATTTCCGCCGCCGCGCCCGCGTCCCCAGCCCCAGCCCCAGCCCCAGCCCCAGCCCGAACCGCAACCGCAGGAACTGCGTTACCAGACCAGCAATCAGTCGCAGGACTGGGCGGTGGCGCTGTTCTTCGACCCGCAGCTGCATCCCTACGTCTACCCCGCGGGCAGCCGCAACAACCCCGGCGCCAGCCGCTGGGTGGTGCACTCGCTGCGCTATCCGGCCGGCAGCGGCCGCAGCCATCCGTATTTCCAGGACCTGTCCGATCCCAGCCGCATCTACTACCTGCCGGACGCGTTCAAACTGGCGCGGCGCAGCGAGACGCCGCACGCGCCCTCGCTGGTGTTCCGGGTCGACCAGGGCGATACCCCCGACGATGTGATGGTCGACCTGACCTGCGAAGTGCGTCCGGTCACCGACGGCGAACGCCTGCTCGCCGCGCGCCGCGAACTCGCCGCGCAGGTGCCGGCCAGCGCCGACAACCCGCAGCGCGAGTTCGAACTGCGCCTGCTGCGCGCCTCCTCGACCCTGCAGCTGGCCTTGAACCGCAACGGCGGCGTGCGCACCGAAGCGGTGCCGGCGACCATCGACTGGGACAACGGCTTCACCTTCAACGAGCGCTTCGAGTTCGCCGCCTTCCAGGAAGCGGTGGCGGTGTTGATGACGACCTCCAATTCGAACCTGCTGCAGGGCCATGTGGTGGTCAGCAGCGGCGTCAACGAGAACGTGACCGTGCCGGTGCGGCTCAACTTCGCCGACATGGAAGGCGAGATGTTCCAGTCGATCGAGACCCCCGACCCGCAGACCGGCGCGGTCGCGGTGCAGCTGATCAACGCCACCGAAAGCAAGCTGCGCTTCCAGCGCCTGCCGACCTGGATCAGCCGCGGCGAAAGCCTGGTCGAGGGCCGGATCGACGGGCTGGACCTGAGCCAGCCGATCGAAATCGAACCCGAGCAGCGCGTGGCCTTCACCGTGCAGCCGCTGGCGCCGCCGCCGGGCACGCTGCCGGCCGACGCGATCTTCGACACCGGCTCGGTGCGCAGCGTACCGGACGGCGAGGCGATCATGAAGTACGTGCTCGACGATTCGATCGAGCAGGAAACCGTGCGCCCGGTGCTGATCGAGACCGCTGCCGACATCCTGCTCAACGCCGGCCAGCCGGACGGCGAGATCCACAGCATCATCGTCGAGTTCCGCGGCAACCGCAGCGCCGTCCTCAACGCCGCCAACCTGCAGGCCGAGGTCGAGGTGCCGGTGCCGTTGATGGACATCCTGTTGCGCCGCGACAGCGAGGGCTATTACGACTACCGCCAGACGGTGGTCTACAAGTCCGGCCGCAGCGCGCCGGCCACCGCCTGGCGCCACGTCGATGCGGCGCGCCTGTTCCTGACGGCGGTCTGAGCCATGTCCTTCTCCGGCCGTCCCGACTGGCGCAATCCGATGCAGATCGGCGAACGCCTCGCATTCGCCGTCTACGACCGCCCCGGCGCTTTCGCGTTGCCGCCGACCGAACTGGTCGCCTGCGGCGCCGACGCCGAGCCGCCGCTGCGCCTGGACCTGTTCCAGCAGGACCGCGGCCGCGCGGGCCTGGAGCGCTTCTCGATCCTGTCGCTGGGTTTCGCCGCCGAGTTCGGCCTCGATGGCGCACGCCAGGCCGCCTTCGATGCCGGCCAGGATTTCGCCCTGTCGGCCTTGCCGGCCGAAGGCGGCTGGCTGCGCCTGGATGCGGTCGACGCCCTCGACCTGCCGCCGGCCTTGGGCGAATTGCTGCCGCTGGATGCCGCTACGCTCGGCGCCTTGGGCCTGGCGGTTCGCCTGGACAGCGCCGCCAGCGACTTGTTCGTCGCCGCGCTGCAGCGCGGCCTGCTGTCGGTGAGCGCGCAGGCTTGGCTGCGGGTGCGCGGCGTCGCCGAGCGCCTGCCGCTGAGTCTGGAGTTCGACCCCGCCGCCGTGCTGAGCGCGGTGCGCCAGCTAGGCGCAGGCCAGCTGGCGCTGGACCGCGACCTGCTGCGCGCGCGCCTGATCGAAGCGCCGCAGAGCCTGGGATTCGGCGCGCAGATTCCGGCCGGCGCATGGTCGCCGCAGGCCTTGGCCGACGCCTTGCTCGACCGCATCGCCGCACGTTTCGCGGCGCCGGCGCCGACCCCGGCCGACGTCGCCCCGGGCGTGCGTCTGGTGTTCGATCCGACGGCGATGGCCGCCGGGCGGGTGCGCTGGGACCTGGCCGAGCCGATGCTGGCCCCGCGCCTGTTCCCGATCGAAGCCGATCCGCTCGGCCCGCTGCGCACGATGCCGGCGGCGATGCACGACGCGGTGGTGCGTCGCCACGACGTGCGCGCGTTGAGCAGCGGTTGGCGCGCGCTGACCGTGCGGCCGAATCTGCCGGAGCGGCGGGTCGGCCTGGTCCAGGCCCAGGTCGAAGTGAAGCTGCCGCCGCGGTTGCCGTCGCGGCCGTTCACGATCAAAGCCTCCGCACCGCTGGATGCGAGCGACCGGCCGGCGCGGCTGGACCTGCGCCTGTCGCCGAGCGAGCCGCTGAGCTATTCCTGGCAGACCGCCGCGGTGTTGCTGCACGAAGGCCGCGCGGAAATCTTCAAGGGCCCGCTGCAGCAGTCCGAACGCGAGCACCTGCTGGTCGCGCCGGAAGACTTCGGCCTGCGCCTGATTCCGGTCGAAGCCGAACCCGCCTTTCTCGATCAGGCCGATATCGAACTCGAATGCGCCGGCCTGCGCCGCGGCAAGCCCTGGTCGACGCGCGGCCGGCTCGAGCGCGATGCGCCGACCCTGGCGTTCGCGTTGCCGCCCGACCTCGAGCAGGCCACGATCCGCGGCCTCGCCCGCGCCCATGCCGACGACCGCAGCTGCGTTCTGGCGCCGGTCGAAGCCGACGCCTTGCGCCTGGACGCCTTCAGCTTCGAAGGCGCGGGCGCGCGCGAACTCGGCATCAGCGCCGAGTTCGACGACGACGCGCCGCAGCTGCTGATCGAACTGGCTCCGGAAGACCGCATCGACGACCCCGCGCGCCGGCGCAGCCTGCGCCTGAGCCGCCAGGCGGCTCAAGCGAGCTGGCAGTGGCTGGCGCTGTCGCCGTTCCGCAGCGGCTATCGCTGGCGCTGGTCGCCGCAGTCGCCTTGGTCGCCGGTGCTGCAACCCGATACCCCGCTGCGCCTGCGCAGCAGCCAAATCCCAAGGACGACCGTCGGAGCAGGAGCATGATCCGCAATCCCGTGCACGAGGAATATCAGGAAATCGCCGGCGTGCTGGTGGCGCCGGCGGACGAACCGGCGAGCTGGTACTACCGCGCCAAGGCGCCGGCGCTGGCATCGGACAACCAGGGCCGAGCGCAGTTCTCGCTGGTCGCGGTGGGGGCGATGGCGATGCTGTCGCTGACCGCGATCTGGGGCGTCGGCGCCGAGCGTCTGGACGCGCTGCGCGCCGAGCTGGCCGCGCGCGCGCAACTGCCGCCGGAACAGGTGCGGCTGTACCCGGCGCCGGTCGAGGTCGGCGATGCGGTGCTGCTGATCGGCGACGGCCAGGGCGGCTATCTGCCATTGGCGAGCAGCCGTTCCTCGGGCGCGCCGCCGTACCACGCCGCGTTCAGCGCCATGCTAGCCGGGGAGCAGCTCGACAAGGCGCGCAAGGCGCTGTCCGGCCAGCGCGGCTGGTTGACGATCCGCTATCTGATCGCCGACCTCGCCCCGGCCCAGCGCGAAAGCACGGTCTCGTCCAGCGAAACCAGCGAGTACGAACTGCGAGTGCGCAGCGACGCGGGCGAGGCCGGATCGAGTGCGGTCGCGCGCAGCGACTACCGCCAGGACGACATCAGTGCGCGACCGGTGCCGAAGACGCACTGGTACGCGGCGGACGCGGCCGACTGGGGCCTGCCGCGAAGTTGACCCTTGCGCCGCGGCCCGCGCGCCAGCGTCGCGCGCGCAGCGGCGGACTTTATCGGCGCGCCATTGCGCCCGCGGCCTGAGCCGCAGCAAGCAGGCGAACGCAACGCGGCCGTCGCCGGCCGCGCCGGGATCGCTTGTTCGAAAAACAACGTGCGCCGACCGGCGCGCGGCGGGGGAAGGCATGCCGACGCCGCGCAAGCGGCGCCGCGAGACAGCGAAAAACCAGGGAAAAAGCGCTGTCCGGCCGCGATCGCCGGCGGCGTTTGCAAGGTTCGACCGGATCGCAAGGGGCCGCGGCATTCGCGCCGCGGCGACAGGAAAACGCAACGCGCCCCCGGACTAGGGCGCGGCGGACTATCGGATAAGGAGCAGGTCCATGATGAAACTCGACAGCGGCAGAAGCGTCGGCGATTACTTCGTACACGGCGACGATGCCAACGACCATACCTTTTACATCCTGCCGCAGGGGCCGACCTTCGCGCGCATGAGCAACGGCGACCTGGCCCTGCGCTTCGTCGAATACGGCCAGATCCGCGAGGACGGCGGCAAGAAGTTCGGCGGCTTCATCGCCTTCGACACCGATCTGTCGATCCCGGCCGACGACAAGAAGAAGATCGTCGCCGAGCTGCAGAAGGAACTGGCGGAAAAGTACAAGGGCAAGACCCCGCCCAAGGTGGTGATCGCGCCGGTGCTGTGGACCGACGGCACGGTCGAGCTGCTGCTGACCGAGGGCGGCGCCCTGGTCGAGAAGATCCGCGGCGCCGGCAAGCCCTCGCTGTACGGCGACAACAAGGCCTCGTTCATGGTCGAGCTGACCGAGCTGGGCACGGCGATCTTCAAGGAAACCCTGAGCACCGGCTCGGCCTCGGCAGTGCAGGTCGTGTACAAGCTCAACTGCTACATGCGCCTGCCGGAGATGAAGGCCTGGGGCACCTGGAACGCGTCGGAGTTCTACCGTTTCGCCCAGGAAGTCACGGTCAAGGAGAACTGCTGGGGCGACGACGCCTACAGCGAGATGGTCAGCTCGACGCGTTGGAAGAACGACGTCACCAAGACCCATTTCGACTTCGTCCAGGCGCCCAACGGAACCCCGGAAGAGAACGCCAAGCTCGAGGCCGACATCCGCGCGGCGATCAACAAGCAGCTGGAAGCGGCGGTGCAGCGCAACCTGCTCAAGGAAATCGCCGAGGTCGACCCCAACATCAAGGAACTGCAGGAAGGCCAGGACTTCGAAAAGATCCGACGCGCGGTCAGCAAGACCCAGATCGCCAATGTGCGGATCGAATGGAGCGAGGCCAAGGCGGTGATCGTCAACCGCATCCCGCAGGGCATGCTGCCGACCATCACCTCGCTCAAGGACGGCAAGAACAAGCCGCTGAAGTGGGAGAACTACTACTCCAAGATCAACCTGGACGAGTTCCTCAAGACCGTGCGGGTGAACATGCGGGTCAACGCCGACTTCGCCAACCTGCCGATCCACAGCGTCGAGGTCAAGATCAACTACCCGCACGGCCCGAACAAGAAGGTGCAGGAGTTCACCTTCACCAGCCCCGACGACGTGGCCAAGTTCGAGGCCTTCGTCCACCAGGGCATCCGCAAGTTCAAGTACTCCTACACGGTCAACTACAAGGGCAACGCCTTCAAGCACCAGTCGCCCGAGATCGAGACCGACGACACCAACCTGGTGATCAACGTCGACGACCTCGGCCTGCTGACGCTGGACATCGGCCCGGGCGACATCGACTTCGCCCAGGTGCCGCGCACCCAGGTCACCGTGCGCTACAAGGGCGGCAAGCAGCCGGTCGAGGCCAAGTTCAACCTGACCAAGGACACCCCGACCTTCCAGCTGCGCAAGATCATCGGCGTGCCGCGCACCCAGGACATCGAGTACGACTTGCTGTACTCGCTGGCCGACGGCCGCCAGATCAGGAAGAGCGGCGCGCAGCAGGCCAAGGAGCTGTACATCGACGACCCGTTCACCGCCCAGAAGACGATCAGCTTCCGCGCCGCCGGCGACCTGGAGAACGAGATCGCCTCGATCACGGTGGAAGGCAGCTACGAGGACACGGCCAACAAGTACAGCCAGAAGACCGTGATCACCCTGTCCAAGGACATGACCTCGTTCGACTGGGCCTTCCCGGTGGTCGAAGAGACCCTGGGCACGGTCAAGTACGCGGTCACCACCCTGTACGCCGACGGCACCAGCAAGGAAGAGCCCGAACAGGTCGCCACCCGCTCGACCGTGCTGGTCGGCAAGAAGCTGGACGCGCTGGAAGTGGCGGTGGTGCCGGACCTGCTCAACTGGGACGATCTGAAGATGGTCAGCGTGGCCCTGTCGCACGGGCCCAAGCGCATCGATCTGCGCTTCAAGGCCGGCGACGAGGAGAAGAGCTGGAAGCTGCCGATCGCCAACGGCGAGGACCCCGAGTACGACGCCAAGATCACCTACTTCATGGCCGACAACTCGCGCAAGGTGGTGGCTCTCGACGACGCCACCGACCTGACCTTGTTCCTGGAAGTGCCGGCCTGAGCGCCGCGCCGCCGCCGCCGGGCCCGCGCCGCGGGTCCGGCGCGGCGGTTCCGCGCCGCGCCCAGCCCACCCGCCATCACGCCTGACTCGGAAGGAGTCCGATCATGCTTCTCCTCGACAGCCGCACTCGCGAGATCAACGGCATCTCGGTCTTTCCGGACCATGCCGATCCCGAGCAGTGGTACTACATGCCGACTGCGCCGCACCTGACCACGGTGCGCGACCCGGCGCTCGGCATCGACGTGCCGCAATTCCTCCTGATCGGTTTCCGCGGCGACGCGGGCACCGGCGGGTTCCTCAACTTCGACTGCAACGTCGGCGCCAGCGCCAAGCAGATCGACGACCTGGCGCGCGAGATCGCCAACGCCGAGAACCTGCGCAACAAGCCGCGCATCGCCCCGGTGCCGCTGGAAGACGGTTCGGTGCGCCTGCTGATGCTGGGCAAGGCCAGCGGCGACACCGCCGCGACCCCGGGCGGCGGCCCGCAGTTCGTGCTCAAGATCGATCAGGCCGCCAAGCCGGCCCTGTACGGCAACAACCAGGCCGCGTTCTCGGTGCGCCTGGACCAGGACGGCTATACGGTCATGGAGCAGTGCCTGGAGGGCGAGATCCTGCCGGTGGCGGTGATCTACTCGCTCGACTTCCTCGGCCTGCGTCCGGCCTACAACATCAACCTGAAGATCGACTGGGACCGCGTCCAGAAGCACATGGACGAGAGCTTCTCCGGCGGCAACATCTTCTTCTCCACCGAGATCGGCAAGGCGGTCGACGAACTGGTCGAAAAGCGCGCGATCGTGCTGGAGTCGGACACCTTCGTCGCCGAAAGCGAGGACACCAAGGGCATCATCGACCGCCGCGACGCGGCCCTGGCCCAGGTCCGCAACATGGTCACCGACGCCTTCTTCCAGCCCAGCCTGCCGCCGTGGTCGCCGGAGAAGAAGAACGACTTCGAGCGCGGCCTGGAAGCGATCGGCAAGTTCGCCGCCGAGTCCTCGGCGCGCGCCGCCGGCGGGCCGATCGGCGCGCTGATGCCGAGCTTCAGCTACAAGCGCATGGACTACAAGCGGGTCGACCGCAAGAAGCTCAACGTCAACTTCTCCGAGCGCGTGGCGATCAAACGCTCGATCCATCCGCAGGGCCACCTGGCGGCGCTGTTCAAGACCGTCCGCGACGGCAACGTGCCGCGCGAGCGCCTGGTCAAGCAGATCAGCCTGGACAACGACTTCTTCAAGAAGCGCAGGGTCAAGGTGATCTCGCGCGCCGACCTGGCCGGCGACGACATCGGCAGCATCAACGTGCGGGTGCGCTACGGCGACAAGGCCCAGAACGCGCTGCTCGGCGCCAACGCCGGCGAGGCCAGCTTCGAGTGGCTGAGCCAGCTCGAGCGCGGGGCGATGAAGCGCGAGGTGCAGGTCGAGTACGAGGTCAACTTCAAGGGCGTGGACGCGGCCGAGCGGCCGACCAAGCTCAAGTCCAAGCCGCAGGTCTTCGACGTCGAGAACATCGAAGTCGTGCCGCGCGACCTGTACGCGATCAACACCGTGCCGGTGCTGGCCGAGAACTACCCCTGGGACCGCTACAGCTCGGTCGACGTGTTCCTGCGCTATCGCGACCCGGCCAACAAGATCAACCAGAACGACATGGTGCGGCTGACCAAGGACGCGCCTGCCGGCTCCTGGAAGATGTTCATGATCGACCTGGCCAAGACCGGCTACCAGGTGCGCCTGGTCCATCACGCCATCAGCGGCCCGGACAAGGTCGTCGACTGGGCCGACCTGGACGAACCGCAGGTCACCGTGCGCAACCCGTTCCCGACCCGGCGCGTGCTGCAGGTGGTACCCAACTTCAACTGGAGCGAAGTGCAGGAGGTGTTCGTCGACCTGCGCTACGCCGACCGCGCCAACGACGTGCTGATCGAGCAGCCGATGAGCTTCCAGGAAGGCACGGCCTCGCAGACCTTCGCCGTGGACATGCGCAACCCCGACATCAAGGCGGTCTTCTACAGCGTCAGCATCCTGTACAAGGACGGCCGCGACGTCGAGGAGATTCCCGAGTCGGTGACCTTCGGCAACCGGATCATGCTCAAGGCGGGGATGAAGGGCCGGCGCATCGTCACGGTCAAGCCGCCTAGCGATTTCGCCAAGCGCAAGATGCGCAAGGTCAGGGTGTCGCTGCGCTTCGAGGACCTGGTCGGCGGGCTGAACTTCGCCGAGGACTTCGAGTTCGACAACGCCCAGGCGGTCGGCGAGTTCGAGTACGACTACCTCGACCCGGCGCGCATGCGCTACGAGTACAAGGCCAGCTACCTGCTCGAGAACGGCACCAACAAGAGCCTCAACTGGTCGCCGGGCGAGGCCACCGATCTGGTGCTGAAGATGCCCTGATCGGCCGCGCCGCCAAAGGAACTTGCCGGCCGCGCAGCGGCTTTCCACGACCGTCGTCCCCGCGCAGGCGGGGATCCGGAGACTTCGGCGCCGAGCATCGGCGCAGCCCTGGATTCCCGCGTTCGCGGCAACGACGAGGCGAAGACCCGCACCGCCCGGCAAGCAAGCACAAGGACCGGCCGCGCCCGCGCGGCCACCGCAGAACCCCGGAGTTCGACATGCTCAGCCTCGAAAAGCCGCTCGTCATCGACGGCATCACCGTGTTCCGCGACCACTCCGACAAGAGCCAGTTCTGGTATCTGCCGGGCCCGGTCGCGCTGGCCTCGCGTCCGGCTGACGGGCGCAAGGAATTCAGCTTCCTCAAGTACCGCGTCGCCAACGCCGCGGCCGCCAACAAGGGCGGCGGCTTCGTCACCTTCGTCACCACCCTGCAGCTGCCCTCGTCGATGGAGAGCAAGATCGTCGGCCGGCTCAACGCCGAGCCCGGCGTGCAGCTGCCGGTGCGCCTGAGCCCGGCGACGTTCGAAGAAGGTTCGGTGCAGTGCGTGGCCTTGAACGTGCAGGGCGCCGGCGGCACTTCGGCCCAGCCGGCGCAGCCGGGCACCTTCAACGCGGTCGAGCACATCCTCGGCGCCAGCGTGCCGTCGATGGACGCGGCCAACCGCGCCGCCTTCAGCCTGAGCCTGTCGGCCGAGGGCTCGACCATCCTCGAGCAGGCGCTCAGCGACGGCATGACCCCGATCGGGGTGATCTACAACTTCAAGTACCTGGCGATGCGGCCGGCGCTGCGGGTGACCATCACCGCCGACTTCGAGCGCATCTACAACCACTTCAGCGCCAGCCTGGAAGGCCAGTACGCCTGGTTCAAGGCCGGCATCGACGCGGCGTTCGAGTCGCTGGTGCAGAAGGGCGTGATCGACATCCAGGTCGAGGCCTTCACCGATGCCGAAGACCGCCGCGACCAGGAACAATGGGCGCTGGATTTCTTCAAGAACGACCTGCTCAGCAAGTGGTTCGAGCCGACCCTGGTGCCGGGGCGCCTGGCCGCCGACGGCACCACGCCGGGTACCGGTACGCCGCCGGGTACGGGCACGCCGCCCGGCACCGGTACGCCGCCGGGCACGGGCACGCCGCCGGGCACCGGTACGCCGCCGGGTACGGGCACGCCGCCGGGCACGGGGACGCCGCCTAGTACCGGCACGCCGCCGGGCAGCAGCGCGCCCGGCTTCAACGGCACCACCGCCACCAGCCCCGGCACCGCGCCCGGCACCGGCACCACGCCGCCGCCGGCGCAGATCCAGCCGGCGGTGCTGACCGTCGAATCGCAGCAGCCCTCGCCGCTGCCGGCCGGGCAGTCGGTCAGCCACGCGCCATCGAGCAGCGGCCTCAGCGAAACCATCACCGTGACCGGCGCCGGCGCGGTGGTCAAAGTCGACACCCAGCCGGTGGCGCTGGACGCGCAAGGCCGTTGCACCGTCAACGTCGACCCCAATGGTTCGCGGCTGATCGAAGTCGAATGGCCGGCCGCGACCCAGGAACAGACCTTCGGCCTGTTCTTCGATTTCGACAAGCCGGCCGCGTCGGGCTGGCGGGTCAGCCCGCCGTCGCCGCAGTACCGTGCCTATGTCGAGAACGCCACCACCGACCCGCGCTACCAGGACGCTTCGGGCACGCTGCGCATCCAGGGCGACGGCGACTGGACCGGCCCGCAGCGCGGCGCCGAGCGCCTGGCCGAGTGGATCCGCAACCTGCCGCCGCCGCGCAACGTGCGCCTGCAGGCCTATGCCAGCCACGAGCACGTCAGCGGCGCCAGCGAGTCGCAGCGGCGTTCGCACAATCAGTCGCTGTCGCAGCGCCGCCTCGACGTCGCCCTGGCGGTGGCGCGCCGCGCCGGCGCCACGGTCACCTCGCACACCGCCAGCGGCGACAACCCGGCCGACACCCGCCCGGGCTCGCATTCGCCGATGGGCGGCGATCCGGACAACCGCGTGGTCCACGTCACCGGCCGCGTCGCCGGCACCCAGCCCAGCCGCTGGCGCGGCCAGCTGCGCCGCCCGGCCTCGCTGCAGCCCCAGCCTCAGCCGCAACCCCAGCCGCAGCCGCAGCCGCAACCGCAGCCCCAACCGCAGCCGCAGCCGCAGCCACAACCGACCGTGCCGACGCCGCCGACCGCGATCAGCCTGTCGCTCAAGCTCAAGTTCGTGCGCCAGGAAGAACGCAAGAAGCTGACCCTGCGCTACAACCGCGCCGAGGCCACGCGCCGCACCTACGCGCCGCAGGGCTTCTTCGGCCTGATGCTCGGCGACCTGCGCGACAAGTCCAAGTACTTCAAGGAAATCGACCTGGACGATCCGTTCTTCCGCCAGTTCGCGGTCGAGGCCAGCCTGCCGATCGCGTTCGAGCCGATCGACCTGCTGTCGGCCCAGGTGGCTTTGGATTACGGCGATAAGAGCAATCCGCGCGACCACAAGCACGCCGACTTCGTGTTCACCCCGGACGACCACGGCGTGCGCCGGTTCGAAGTGTTCATGAACCAGACCCGCGACATCGACTACGACGCCGCCTACCAGTTCCACTTCAATCCGCAATCGGACTGGGCCGCCGACCGGCACTCGTACACGATCCCGGCGTCCTCGACCGAGGACCGCACCTTGTTCGTGAACCCTTACGAGCACGTCGAGTTCCGCGAGATCAACGCGATTCCCGGCGACATCGACTGGGACGTGATCGATTCGATCGAAGTGCGGCTGCAGGCGCGCGGCTATTCCAGCCCGGAGCCGCGCACCAGCCTGATCCTGAGCAAGGACAGCGGGCCCAAGACCTGGCGCCTGCGCGGCGCCAAGCCGGGTCCGGCCAACCGCGGCGTGACCTATCAGCTGATACAGCGGCGCAAGGGCGCGTCCCAGCCGGATCCGGCGACCGCGCCGGTCGAGGTCGACGTGCCGCAGATCGTGGTCCACGACAGCTTCGAGGACGCGCTGCAACTGGAGTTCATCCCGACCTTCGACCCGCTGCAGGTCAAGCGCGTCTACATCGACGTCAAGTACAAGGACGGCAGCTACGAGCGCAGCGAACGCATCGAGATGCCGGGCGTGCAGACCGACCCGGCCAAGCTGCGCATCGCCCTGCGCAACAAGGACCTGCGCAAGTACCGGCGTCGCTACACCTTCGTCGGCATGCAGGGGCAGTTCGACCAGCGCGCCTGGGTCGACGAGACCGAAGAACTGGTCGCAGTGCTGTGAGGCCGGCATGAACGCGATGCTTGCCGAACCTAATCGCGAACCGGCGGCCGAGGCGACGCCGGCGCTGCCCGCGCCGATTGCCGCGACCCTGCAGCGCCTGAGCCGGGTGCTGCCGGGCCCGGCCGCCGCGGCCGAGGCCTTGCTCGGCCGCACCCTGGCGCCGCTGTCGCGTTCGCTGTGGCCCGAGGTGGCCTGGGATTTCAGCGACCTGACCAACACCGGCGTGCCGGTGGAGTTCTCGTGGAGCTCGCGCGAGCCCAGCCTGCGTTGGGCCGCCGAAGTCGCCGCGCCGGAGACCGACGATCGCGAGCGACTGGCGCTGGCGGCGCAGGCCTTGGATTGGCAGGGCGACCTGAGCGCCTGGTTCGAACATCAGCGCCACGGCCGGCTGATCTTCGGCGCCTGGGCCTCGGCCCGGCACGGCGCGGACACCTTGGCGACCAAGCTCTACGTCGATCTGCCCGGCGGACGCTTGCCGCCGCAGTGGAGCGAACGCCATGCCTGGTTCCGTTCGCCGCTGCTGGTGTGGCGGCTGTGCGGGGTCAATCCCGACGGCGCTACCGAGTTCTATGCCCGTGCGCACGAACTCGACCGGCAGCGCCTGGCGGCGATGGCCCAGGCCGCGCTCGGCGACGCGGGGCCGCTGATGCGCCAGCTCGACCTGCTGCTGTCGGGCGCGGAACTGCCGCGCCCCAGCGGTCTGAGCCTGGTGTTGTCGGCGCAGGGCCAGCCGCTGGCCTTGAGCTGGTTCGTGATCGCCAAGGCGGTGTTCCGCGACGATGCCGAAGCCGGTGCGCGCCTGCAGCGCTGCGGCGACGAGAACACGGTGCCGGTGCACCGCGCGCTGATCGGCGGGCCGGAAGACGGCCGCTGGCGGCACGGCGTGATGGGCGTGGTCGCCGACGTGGCCGGGCGCTCGTGGGTGCAGTGTTCGTTGCGGCCGACGTGAGCTGTCGGAACGGGAGGGGTAGCGGCGGCCAGGTTTCCCTCACCCCAACCCCTCTCCCGCACGCGGGAGAGGGGCTTAGACGGTTCGATCAGATTCGATCAGGTTTTGCGACGATGGCGCAGTCGTTCCCTTCTCCCGCTTGCGGGAGAAGGTGCCCCGAAGGGGCGGATGAGGGCGCGTGGCCGCACTGGCGCGCGGCGATTGAGGATTCGCTCCCCGGCCCGAACGCATGGCGTTCGGCGTGAACTTTCGGGACGGGAGCGGTAACGGCGGCCAGTTGCCCTCACCCCAACCCCTCTCCCGCATGCGGGAGAGGGGCTTTGAGGGTTCGATCGGACTTCAACGCCGCCGCCGCAGTCCTTCCCTTCTCCCGCTTGCGGGAGAAGGTGCCCGAAGGGGCGGATGAGGGCGGCGGACAAGCCGCGGCGAATCGGCCTCAGTTGGCCGGCGCGTAGCGCAGGGTCAGGAACCACTCGCGGCCGGGCTGGTTGTAGTACGACACGGTCTCGTACTCGCGGTCGAACACGTTGGCCACGCGCGCCTGCAGGCTCAGCGCCGGAGTGAAGGCGTACTCGGCGCGCAGGTCGAAGGTGCCGTAGCCGCCCAGGCGGGTGCTGTTGGCGGCGTCGTCGTAGCGCGAACCGTAGCCGACCGCGGTGGCGCCGACGCGGAACTTGCCGAAGGCGCGGTCCAGGTCGATGCGGCCGCTGTGCTTGGCGCGGCGCGGCAGATCGTTGCCGCGGTTGAAGCCGCGACGGTTCTCGGTGTCGAGGAAGCTGGCGCTGGCAGCCAGGGTCCAGCCGGCGAATTCGGTGTCGATGCCGATCTCGGCGCCGCGCATGCGCGCGCGTTCGATGTTGTTGGGCAGGTTGATCGCCGCGTCGAAGGTGATCAGGTCGTCGGCGCGGGTGTCGAAGCCGTCGATCCGCGCGCTGAAGTTGTCGCCGCGGTAGGCCAGGCCGACTTCCCAGGTCTTGGACTCTTCCGGCTTGAGCTGGGCGTTGCCGAAGAACGGGTAGTACAGCTCGTTGAAGGTCGGCGCCTTGAACGCGGTGCCGTAGCCGACGGTGACGCGCCAGTTCTCGGCGAAGTCCAGACCCCAGGCGGCGCCGCCGGTGGTGTGGCCGCCGAACTGTTCGTTGTCGTCGCGGCGCAGGCTGGCTTCGAAGGAGTGGGCACCGAAGCGGCCCTGGTACTGGACGAAGCCGGCCTTGTTGTCGCGCTCGGCCTCGTCGTAGATGGTGTCGCTGTCTACGCGGTCGCGCAGCCAATCGAAGCCGGCGGTCAGCACGTGGCCGTCGGCGACGGTGAAGTCGGCCTGCAAGCTGGCGCTGTCGCGGTCGGTGCTGAAGAAGCCCATCGGCAGCGAGCCGAGGAAATTATCCGAACTGTCGACGTTGCGGCCGGCGACCAGCTGCACGTTGACGGTCTCGCTCGGGCGCCAGCGGAGCTTGCCGCCGATCACCTGCTGCACAGTCTCGGAGTAGTTGACGAAGCTGCCGTCGTAGTCGTTCCGGCCTTCGGCGCGCAGGGCCTGGCCTTCGATGCTCCACTGCTCGTTGAGATCGATGCCGCCGCGCAGCGACAGCGCGTGGCTTTCGTAGCCGTCGCGGTCCGGTTCGTCGGTGAAGCAGCCGGCGAACACCGGGAAACCGGCGCCGCGGCAGGCGTCGATGCCCTGGGTCTTGCGGAAGCTGTAGTCGGCGCCGAACCAGCCGCGGCCGCTGCGGCCGCCGAAGCCGCTGCCGAACTCGATCGCGCCGTTGCTGCCGCCGCCGACGTGGACGCGCGGAGCGAAGCCCTGCTGCTCGCGGCGGGTGAACACCTGGATCACGCCGCCGATGGCGTCGGCGCCGTACAGGCTCGAGCGCGGGCCGCGGACGATTTCGATCCGGTCGATCAGCGCCAGCGGCAGGTCCTGCAGCGAGGCCAGGCCGGAGGTCGGCGAGCCGATGCGGATGCCGTCGACCAGGAACAGCACGTGGTCGGATTCGCTGCCGCGCAGGAACAGGGTGCTGAGCTTGCCGGCGCCGCCCTGGTTGGACAGCGAGATGCCGGCGCGGCCGCGCAGCAGGTCGTTGAGGTCGCGGGCCTGGCTGCGCTCGATCTCGGTGCGGGTCAGCACTTCCACCGGGCTCAGGGCGTCGTTGACGCTGACCGCGGTGCGGTTGGCGGTGACCACGACCTCGTCGAGATCGGTGGCCTCGCCCGCGGGCGCGGCGAGGGCGGTGGCCGGCAGCGCGAGCGCGCAGGCGATGGCGAAGGACAGATTCAGGGCACGCATGGCAAAGCTCCACGACGCGCGCGTCGGCGCGCGTCAAAACGGCGAAGGAGGCGGCGGGGGAGGAGGCGGGCGACGACGGGCGCGCGAGAACGGCGGCCGTGCCGCGACGCCCTCCGCATCGCAACCGATGGCGCCTCAAGGCCGGTCTCCGGACTCGCGGGCGAAGCCGGCCGTGCCGGCTTCCGGTCGCGGCGCCTTCCCGTGCATCGCACAGTGGCGCAGGCCGCGACCTGGCTCGCTTACCGTTGCGGGGGCAGTGCCGGACTGGGCGCGGCGCCAGCGGAAGATCCGTCGGCCCGGGCGCGTCACCGGCTTCCCGTTTCAACCCCGCGGCGGTCGGCCGTGGGGTCACCTCGAAGCGGGGCGGATTCTACGCGATGGCGGGCGGGCTGTCCGAATGGGCTGTCCGAGGGGAGCCGCCCGGCCCATTGCCCGCGCGGCGGCATCGCCCCGGATCGGCGGCGGCAGGGCTGGGACGGTCGTTCGAATGGAGGCGGCCGCGGCCGCCCCGACTCAGTCGCGCTCGCCGTCTTCGGCGCGCTCGTCGTGCTCTTCGACGCCGCCGTCGCGGTCGAAACCGTCGCCGTGGTCGTCGTCGCGCTCGCCGGCCGCGGCGAAGCCGGCGCCGGCCTCGTAGCCGCCCTCGTCGGCGTGCACGGTGGTGCGCACCGGCGCGGCGGCCGGCTTGTTGCGCGGCGCCGGCAGCAGCGCGGTGGCGGCGTCGGCGGCCAGGATCAGTTCCTGCCGGCGCTCCTCGCTGATCTCCTGCCAGTGGCAGTCGAGCAGGGCGCCCTCGATCGCGTACAGCAGGTTGAGGGTCGGTTTGAAGCCGGCGCGCTTGACCCGCATGAAGGCCTCGACCGTGCCGACCGCGGCCAGGTCCTCGTGGGTGCGCAGGCCGACCTGGCGCAGCCAGGCGGCGCTCTTGGGACCGATGTTGCGCATCTTCGCCGCGCTCATGCCAGCGACTCCAGGTAGATCCGGGCCATCGCTTCCAGGCCGGCTTGATCGTCGGCGTCGAAGCGTTCCGGCAACGGACTGTCGAGATCGAACACGCCGATCAGCTCCTCGCCGCGCAGCAGCGGCACCACCAGTTCCGAACGCGAAGCCGCATCGCAGGCGATGTGGCCGGGGAAGTCGTGCACGTCGGCGACCCGCTGGGTCTGCCGGGTCGACGCCGCCGCGCCGCATACGCCCTTGTCGAGCGGAATGCGCACGCAGGCCGGCAGGCCCTGGAACGGACCGACCACCAGTTCGCGGCCGTCGTAGAAATAGAAACCGACCCAGTTGAGGTCGGGCAGGGCGTGCGCGATCAGGGCCGACAGGTTGGCGGCGTTGGCGACGCGGTCGCGTTCGCCGTCGAGCAGGCCGCGCGCCTGCGCGGCCAGCTGCTGGTATTGCTCGGCCTTGCTGCCGGTCAAAGAAGAGGCGGTAAACATCGCGGAAGTGTAACAGCGGCGTCTTGCGCGACTACCATGGGCCGATCCGGGAAGCAGGAACAAAAGCGCGAGATGAGTCACAACCAGCCTTCGGTCGCCGACGCCATCCGACCAACGGACGCAAAACGCGCCGACGCCGGCGATCCGGGCGCGCGCCCGGCCTGCCCGCCGGGCCTGTTCGTGACCGGCACCGACACCGGCATCGGCAAGTCGGTGGCCAGCGCGGCGCTGCTGCATGCCTTGCGCGCGCGCGGCCTGCGTGCGGTCGGCATGAAGCCGGTCGCCAGCGGCTGCGAGCCGGGGCCGGACGGCTGGCGCAACGAGGACGCGTTGCTGCTGCAGGCGGCGAGCCTGCCGCGGCCGCGCTACGAGGACGTCAATCCCTATGCCCTGCCGCAGCCGCTGGCGCCGGAGATCGCCGCCGCCGAGGCCGGCGTGCACATCGAATTGGACGCGATCCGCGCCGCGCATGCGCGCCTGGCCGCGCAGGCCGACTGCGTGGTGGTCGAAGGCGTCGGCGGCTGGGCGGCGCCGATCAGCGCCGCGCTGGACCAGCTCGACCTGGTGCGCGCGCTGGACCTGCCGGTGGTGCTGGTGGTCGGCCTGCGCCTGGGCGCGATCAGCCACGCCCGACTCAGCGCGCGCGCGCTGCAGGCCGACGGGGTGCGCGCGATCGGCTGGATCGCCAACGGCATCGACCCGGACATGGCCCGCGCCGACGAGAACTTCGAGATCCTGCGCGCGCGCCTGCCGATGCCGTGCTGGGGCCGGCTGCCGTATGCGCCGCAACCCGATCCGCAGGCGCTGGCGCAGCGGCTGATGCCGCTGTTCTGACGGCGCCGTTCGAAGCCGCGCTGCGGCCCGCCCCGCGGCTTGCGCCGGCGCCGCGCGGCGCAGACGACAAAAAACCCGGCAACCGAAGTTGCCGGGTTTTTTGTTTTCCGACTGGGCTTGCCGATGCCGGCCGTCGATCGCGCGCAGAGAGAGGGACGCGTAATCGGCGGCCGCAACCGGCCTGAGCGGAATTACTTGGCGGCCGGGGCGACGCTGGCCTTGGTCGCGGCCTTGGCGGCCTTCTCGACGTTGGCCTGGGTGGTCTTGGCGGCCGATTCGATCTGCGACTTGGCCAGCTCGGCGATGGCTTCGTTGGTCTTCAGCGTGCGGCCGAAGGTTTCCTGGCCGGTGCTGACGGCGCGCTCGACGTTCTCGCGTGCGATCTGCACGCCCTTCGGCCACAGGGTCTTGAAGGCGTCGAAATCGCGCGCTTCGGCGGCTTCGCCGAAGAAGGCGAAGGTCGCGTTGACGCGGTCTTCGATCGCGGCGATCTGCAGGCCGAACACCGCTTCGGCGTTGTCGAGGGCCAGACGGTTGACCTGAGCGGCCGTGTCCGCGAACTGGCGCGTGGCGGCGGCGAACTGTTCGTTGAACTGCTGGTACATGGCTTAGCTCCTGAGTGGTCCAGGCGGAGAACGACTGGATGGTGCGGTGCAGCATAGCCAGGGCTTTGTTGCGATGCAACATCGCACCGATGAGCGGTCTGAACCGGTTCAGAAAAGCTGCCTGTTCAGCCGGTTAGCGCCCAAGCAGCGGTTCAGGCAAAGCCTAGTTTCGGGCTGTGACGCTCAGGTTTCGCGCGTCTGACAGGCGCGCCGAGGCGCCGCCGCGCGGTGGGCGCCGGCGTTTTTGCGCGGGGGTGCGAGGCGGCCGGGAGACCCTCACCCCAACCCCTCTCCCGCAAGCGGGAGAGGGGCTTCGAGGGGGGGGGCGATCGGATTCGATCGGGCATTGCGACGATGGCGCCGCCGTTCCCTTCTCCCGCCTGCGGGAGAAGGTGCCCCGAAGGGGCGGATGAGGGCGCGTGGCCGCACCGGCGCGTGGCGATTGAGGATTCGCTCCCCGGCCCGAACGCATGGCGTTCGGGCGTTCGGTGGCGCGCGAGCCGGTGGCTCGCAAGCGCGCCCCCTCACCCCGCTTGCGGGAAAAGGTGCCCCGAAGGAGCGGATGAGGGGCCGAGCCGCCGCTCAACCGCGGTAGCGGCAACCGGCGGTGCAGGTCTCGTGGACGACGATTTCGCTCAGCAGCGGCAGCACCGGCTTGAGCTGCTCCCAGATCCACACCGCCAGGCGTTCGCTGGTGGGGTTTTCCAGGCCGGGGATGTCGTTGAGGTAGTGGTGGTCCAGGCGGTCGTAGATCGGCTGGAAGGCTTTCTTGACGTCGGCGTAGTCCATCACCCAGCCGCTGTGCTCGCCCAGTTCGCCGGTCAGGTGCACCTCGATGCGGAACGAATGGCCGTGCAGGCGCGCGCACTTGTGCCCTTCCGGCACGTTCGGCAGGCGGTGCGCGGCCTCGAGGGTGAAGACCTTGAAGATGTTCATGGCGGACATTGTGCGGCAAGCGCTCGGGCGGTGGACGCCGCCGGTCCGGAGCGGGCCGGGCGCGGCGTCGGGACGGCGGATACGAAAAAGCCCGCGGCGCTGGCGGGCTTGGCTGCGGCGGCGGGGCCGACGCGAATCGATGGTGGCTATGGGTGGACTCGAACCACCGACCCCAGCATTATGAGTGCTGTGCTCTAACCGGCTGAGCTACATAGCCACGGGGAACCGCGAATTCTTCATGCCGGAGGGGTTCGTGTCAATGGGGGCGGCGCCGCTTTGCCCGACTTGTCGTCTGCCGCACCCCGTGGCAGAGTCGGACTCAGTAGAAATTCGGAGTCCGCATCGTGATCGATCCGGACGGTTACAGGCCCAATGTCGGCATCGTGCTGATGCACCCGGACGGCCGCCTGTTCTGGGCGCGCCGCGTGCACCGCGACGGCTGGCAGTTCCCGCAAGGCGGGATGAACAGCGACGAGACGCCGCTGGAGGCGATGTATCGCGAATTGCGCGAGGAGACCGGCCTGCTGCCGCAGCACGTCGAAGTGCTCGGCGCGACCCCGGGCTGGTTGCGCTACCGCCTGCCGCGGCGGGCGGTGCGGCGCAACGACCGACTGGTCTGCATCGGCCAGAAACAAGTCTGGTTCCTGCTGCGCCTGACCGGCCAGGAGTCCGACCTGCGCCTGGACCTGACCGAGAAGCCCGAGTTCGACCACTGGCGTTGGGTGGATTTCTGGTACCCGGTCGAGCACGTGGTGATGTTCAAGCGCGGCGTCTACGCCAGCGCCCTGCGCCACCTGGCCCCGTTCGCGCGCCATGTCGCCGGTTCCCTGGCGGTGCCGGCGCCCGGCCCCGACACCCGCCTGCACGACCCGCGCCTGGCCGGCCACAACCGGCAGCGGCCGCGCGCCCGCGGCGGCCTGCCCGGCAGCCCGGTCCGCGGCGGCTCGGAACCGGGCGCCTGAGGCCGGGCCGGCAGCAGTCGGCTGCTGTTAATTGACAATCATTCTCATTCCTGGCGGAATGGGCCTCGCAGCCATCCGGCTGCCTGCCCGAACGCCCGCCACCGTGTACGTCTGCATCTGCAACGGAGTCACCGACCGCGACATCCGCCAGGCCGCCGAGGCCGGGTGCCGCAGCCTGCCCGAGCTGACCATGCGCACCGGCGCCGGCGCCAACTGCGGCAGCTGCCTGGAACTGGCCGCCTCGCTGCTGGAGCAGGCGCGCGGCACGATCGACCTGCCGCTGACGGTACTGCCGCAAGCCGCCTGAGCCCGCCGCCCGGCTCGGCCGGGCCCGCGAACGCCACTGATTCTCGACTCCCGTTGCGCACGATTCGCGTTCCGTCATCGCGTCCGCGAAGCGGCTAGAGTGCCCGGCATAGCAACGTCGGAGCCACGGCCATGAAAGGCGACCCCAAGGTCATCGAGTATCTCAACAAGGCGCTCTACAACGAGCTGACCGCGATCAACCAGTACTTCCTGCACGCCAAGATGCTGAAGAACTGGGGCCTGAAGGAACTGGCCGAACACGAATACCACGAGTCCATCGACGAGATGAAGCACGCCGACAAGCTGTCGGACCGCATCTTGTTCCTCGATGGCCTGCCCAACTTCCAGGCCCTGGGCAAACTGCGCATCGGCGAGAACCCGCGCGAGCTGCTGGCCTGCGACCTGGCGTTGGAGCTGGAAGCGATCCCGCTGCTGCGCGAGGCGATCAAGTACTGCGAAACCGTCAGCGACTACGTCAGCCGCAAGCTGTTCGCCGACATCCTCGACTCGGAAGAAGAGCACGTCGACTGGATCGAAACCCAGCTGGCGCTGATCGAGCGCCTGGGCGAGCAGAACTATCTGCTGACCAAGATCGAGAAAGGCGAGGAGTGAGGTTGGGGCTGGGAGTCAGCGGTTAGGAGCTGGCGTTCGCCGCCGCTCGCGTTCGATCCGTATCCAGCCAGCCGCGCGCAAGCGCCGCCAGCCAGACACCAAAAAGCCGCCGGTTTCCACCGGCGGCTTTTTCTTTTCCGTAGCCCGAGTCGGCCAGCGCTTGCGTTCGCCGACGCCGGGCACCTCTCAGCCGACGCCCAGCTCCTTGGCCTTGCGCCGCCGCCCGAACAGCTTCCGCCACAACCACCACAACGCCATGCCGATGGTCAGGCTGATCAGCACCACGATGGCCAGGGTCACCCAGGGGTAGGCGAATACCAGGGCCAGGCCGCCGACCACGGCGGCGTCCTCGGTGACCGAGGCGGTCCAGTTGCTGATCGGTTCGGGCGAGGTGTTGAGCAAGGCCCGCGAGCCGGACTTCAGCAGGTGGCTGGTCAGGGCCACGCCGGCGCCGGCGGCCAGGGCGCCGGCGCCGAGCTCGCCGTCGGGCGACATCGCCGCCGCGGCCAGGAAGGCGCCGACCGGGACCCGCAGCAGGGTGTGCAGCAGGTCCCAGCCCGAATCGACCCCGGGGATCTTGTCGGCGAAGAACTCGCCGGCGGCGAGCAGGCCGCAGACCCCGAGCACCCACGGCGACTGGGTCGCCTGCAGCGCCTGGGGCAGGTCCAGCCAGCCCAGGAAGCCGGCCAGGCCGACCCCGAACACGGTCAGGTAGACCCGGACCCCGGCCAGCCAGGCCAGAACCACCCCAACTGCGAACAGGTGCGCATCGGACACGGCGGCGTTCCCGTTAAGATCGAGGGTTGAGTATAGGCAAAGCGGCGTCCGTCGCAGTCCAGTATGGCCAAAGCCCCGCCGCCGCGTTTCGTCATCGTCCAGCAACAGCCGGACAAGCGTCCTTATATCTGGGCCGCCGTCGGCGTGGCGTGGGCGCTGACCCTGGCCGGCGCCTGGTTCTGGTCGCAGTCGCGGGCCGCGCCGATGCTGCCCGAGGTCAGCGCCGAGCTGGCCACCACCCAGCGCGAGCTGCGCCAGCGCCAGAACGAACTCGACCGCCTGGCCCAGCGCGAGACCACCCTGCAGCGCTCCGACCAGATCAGCCGCGCCGCCAACAAGCAGGTCCAGGAAGCCCTGGCCCAGCGCGAGGAGGAGATCTCCGACCTGCGCGCCGACGTCGCCTTCTACGAGCGCCTGGTCGGCGCGACCGCGCCAGCCAAGGGCTTGAACGTCCACTCGGTCGAGTTCCGGCCCGAGGCCGGCGGCACCTGGCGCTACCAGATCGTGCTGACCCAGAATCTCAACCGCGGCGCGGTCAGCAGCGGCGGCCTGCAGTTCCAGGTCGAGGGGGTGCGCGGCGGCAAGCTGGCGTCGATCGGCTGGGACGAGCTGCACCAGAAGCCCAAGGCGCTGCCGCAGAATTATTCTTTCCGCTACTTCCAGCAGCTCGACGGCAGCGTGATGCTGCCGGCCGGGTTCACCCCGCAACGCGTACGCGTTTCGTTGCGCGGGGAAAACGCTTCGATCGAGCAGCGTTTCGCCTGGAAGAGCGGCGTCACCGTAACCGGGGAAACTTAAGCGATGTTCAAGACCAGCAAACCGACCCAGCTGCGCGAAGGCCAGGTCGACACCATGATCGGCCCGCAGGTGGTGATCCACGGCGACCTGCATTTCAGCGGCGGGCTGTATATCGAAGGCCGCATCGTCGGCAAGCTGGTGGCGCAGGAGGGGCAGCCGGCCAGCCTGACCCTGGCCGAGAACGGCAGCATCGAGGGCGAGGTGCGCGCGCCGGTGGTGGTGCTCAACGGCACCCTCAACGGCGATGTGTACTCCAGCGAGCGGGTGGAACTCGCGGCCAAGGCGCGGGTCCAAGGAAACGTGCATTATCGGGTCGTGGAAATGACCGCCGGCTCGATGCTGACCGGCCGCCTGATCCACGCCGAAGCCGCAGCCGCCCTGCCGGCGCCTGAAGGCGCCATTACCGCCCTCGCCGCGATGGATTGAGCGGCGCGGGCCCAGCCCCCAAGACGGTGTGGATGAGCGAAACGACCTCCCCCGCCACGCCGTCCCCCGCCGGGCCCGACCCGACCGCCGCCACGCCGGCCGTTGCCGGACAGCACCATCCCTGGCGGATCCCGGCCGCGATCGTCCTGGTCGCGGCGCTGGGGTTCGGCGCCTGGGGCCTGTGGCGTTCGCTCAGCCAGGCCGGCGACGAAGCGCCGCCGGCGCCGCCCGGGGCCGAGGCCTTGACCCCGAAGCAGATGCGCGCCGAGCTGGAGCAACTGCGCCAGCGGGTGACCACCCTGGGCCGCTCCGACGAGATCAGCCGCCAGGCCAACCGCGACCTGCAAAGCGCCCTGGCCGAGCGCGACGAGGAGCTCGCCGGCCTGCGCGCCGATGTCGCCTTCTACGAGCGCCTGGTCGGCGCCACCGGCCAGCGCCGCGGCCTGACCGTGCATGCATTGAAGATGCAGGCCCAGGACGGCGCGCCCAGCGCCTGGCATTTCACCACCACCCTGACCCAGAACCTCAACCGCGGCGCGGTCAGCGCCGGCCGGCTGAGCCTGGCCCTGGAGGGCACCCGCGACGGCAAGCTGGAGAAGCTGGCCTGGACCGACCTGCGCCAGCAGCCGGCGGCGCCGGGCGTGGCCTACTCGTTCAAGTACTTCCAGCAGGTCGAGGGCGACGTGTTCGTGCCCGCCGGGCTGACCCCGGTGCGGGTCACGGTGCGGCTGACCCCGCAGTCCGGCGCCGCGGTCGAACAGTCCTTCACCTGGGCCGAAACGACCCGCGACGCCGCCGCCAGCCCCGCCGCCAGCCCGGCGACCGGCACCGGCGGCTGATCGCAGTGTTCGCCCGGTGCGCTTGAATGCGCGCCGCCGGGCCCTCATCCTTTTGCGCATGGAAACCACTCTTCACCCCGCCGTTCCGGGCTATCAATCGCTGGAGCGGCCGCTGCAGTTCACCTCGGCCGCGGCGAACAAGGTCCGCGAACTGATCGCCGAGGAGGGCAACGACGCCCTCAAGCTGCGCGTCTACATCCAGGGCGGCGGCTGCTCGGGCTTCCAGTACGGCTTCGAGTTCGACGAGCAGCAGGGCGAGGACGACCTCGCCGTGCAGACCGACGGCGTGACCCTGCTGGTCGATCCGCTGAGCCTGCAGTACCTGATGGGCGCCGAAGTCGATTACACCGAGAGCCTGCACGGCTCGCAGTTCGTGATCCGCAATCCGAACGCGAAGACCACCTGCGGCTGCGGTTCTTCGTTCGGCGTGTGAGCGAGCCTCACGCCCCGCCAGCGTCGGCGTTCGCCTTCGTCGAATCCGGTTCGGCCTGGCGCGCGGCGCTGGACCGCGCCGACCATCTGCGCGACGACGCCGAGGCCCTGACCGCGCTGTGGCCGCAGGCGCGGGTGATCGTGCTCGACGCGTCCGGCCAGGCCCATGCCGACGAAGACGGCGGCTTGCGCGCGCCCAGCGGGCAAGAACTCAGCGAAGGGCCCGGCGGTGTCGGCGCAGCGGTGTTCCTCGGCCTGGACGGCGACGGCGCGGCCTGGTTCGCGATCGAGGCCGAACTGGTCGCCTGGCAGGCGCCGCGCCGGGTCGACCTGCGCAGCGCCGCCGCGCAGTGGCCCTGGCTGCACGCCAGCGTGTTCGCCCAGGCGCGCGCGCTGCAGCACTGGCGCAGCCGGCACCGTTACTGCGGCGCCTGCGGCGGCGAAGTCGGGTTCTCGCGCGCCGGTTGGCTCGGCCGTTGCGGCCTGTGCGGAAGCGAACACTACCCGCGCACCGACCCGGCGGTGATCGTCGCGGTCGACGACGGCGAGCGCCTGTTGCTCGGCCGCCAGAGCGGCTGGCCGGCGCGCCGTTATTCGGTCATCGCCGGCTTCGTCGAGCCCGGCGAATCGCTGGAGCAGACCGTCGCGCGCGAGGTGCTGGAAGAAACCGGCGTGCGCGTGCGCGGCTGCCGTTACCTGGGTTCGCAGCCCTGGCCGTTCCCGGGCGCGCTGATGCTCGGCTTCGCCGCGCTGGCCGAAGCCGACGAACCGCAGGTCGGCGACGAACTCGAAGACGCGCGCTGGTTCACCCTCGACGAGATCCGCGCCGCCGCGGCGCGCGGCGAACGCGGCGCGGACGACGGCGTCGGGCCGTTGCTGTCGCCGAGCATTTCCATCTCGCGCTGGCTGATCGATCACTGGCTGGCGCAGGCCGAGGCGCGCACGCGCGGCTGAGGCCCCGGCGCCGGCCGCAAGCGCCGGCGCAATGCGTTCGCGTACGGTAGGCGCGCGGCATCGGCGCCGATCTCGGGCCTGTGCGGTCGCGCCAGTTCGGTCGCGCTAGTTCGGGCGCGTTAGAATCGGACTCAGATTCGCTACGCCAGGAGCGTCGCCCGATGTCCGTCACGTTGATCGCCGCCGTCGTCGCACTGGTGCTCGGCCATCTTGCCCAGTCGCTGGCCGCGTCGGTGCGTCACTACGGTTGGTACGGCGACTGGCTGCGCTGGATCGGCAGCCGCTTTCCCGAAGGCAGCTTCTGGCACGGCCGCGGCGGCCTGGTCCTGGCCCTGCTGCCGCCGCTGCTCGGCGTCGGCCTGTTCCAGCTGGCCCTGGACGAGCCGCTGATCGGCCTGGGCGGGTTGGTGTTCGCGATCGTGGTGCTGTTCTACGCCTGGGGCCCGCGCGACCTGGACCTCGACGTCGAGGCGCTGGCTTCGGCGCGCGACCCGATCGCCCGCCGCGAAGCCGCGGCGCGCCTGTTTCCCTACGGCGACACGCCGGCCCTGGACGGCGGCTCGCTGATCGAGGCGGTGTTCCGCAGCGCATTGCGGCGCTGGTTCGGGGTGCTGTTCTGGTTCCTGGTGCTGGGCCCGGTGGGGGCGCTGGGCTACCGCCTGATCGCCCTGGCCGCCGAAGGCGAGGCCTCGCGCGAATTGCCCGGCGAGAACCGCGCCGGCGCGCGCGCCGCGCTGGCGGCGCTGGACTGGCCGGTGGCGCAGCTGATGACCCTGGCCCTGGCCCTGGTCGGCAATTTCGACACCGTGCTCGGCGCCTGGCGCGAATCCGGCGGCGCCCGGCCCAGCCTGGACCACCGGTTCCTCGGCGCGGTCGCGCGCGCCAGCGTCAAGTGCGAGCTGGCCGAGGAGGCCGCCGACTATGTCGACGAGGCCGGGGTCGGCGCGCCGGCGACTCCGGCGGCGATCGGCGAAGTGCCCGAGCTGCGCGACGCGATGAGCCTGGTCTGGCGCAGCCTGCTGGTGTGGCTGGCGGTGCTGGCGCTGTTCGTGATCGCCGGCTTCGTGTCCTGACCGCCTGCGCCCGGGACCTCCGGGCGCGTTCGACGACCTTCCTGCAGCCCCGGCGGTCCCTGCGGCGGCGACCGTTCGCTCCGCTTTTGCGACCGCCTGAACCGAATCCCGACGCCGGCGCATGGAACGGGTAGGGAGCCCCCGCCCCGGCTGCGTTTCTGGTCACGGGTACGGCGAGATCCGGCGTGCCGCGCGAGTCGCCCGCTTCCCGCAACGCGGGGAGGCGTAGTTCCCGCCGGGGAGGCGGGGCGCGGGTCGCGCGCTGCGGATCGGCCGAGCCCGGCGATCGTGCTGACGCGCGCGCCGTGACGCATGGGCGTCCGGGGGGCGGTGCGGATTCGGCGGAAGCGACCGATCGAGCCGTTCCGGTGTGCGTTGCGTGATTGCCGTCGCGCCCGCGCGCCCAACTTCCTGCGGAGAACCCGATCCGGTGAGTCGATTTACGCCCATCATCCAGGCCGGTTTCGCGCCCGGCCTGGCCGTGCACGAGACCGCGGACTTCGTTCGCCCGGCGCAGGCGGCTGGGCTAGTATCGAAACAATTCCCGGGAACGTGGGCGAAAGTGGACGTGGGTCAGGACTCTTCGGCGGCGAACCAGGCGGCTTCGACGCGCGTGGACGAAGACCATTTCGTCGCCTTCCTGCGCGATCACCGCGAGCCGCTGATCGCCTTCCTGCGCAAGTCCGCCGCCTCGCTCGAGGACGCGCAGGACATCGCCCAGGAAACCATGATGCGGATGCTGCGCTACCGCGAGCAGCCGCCGGAATCGCTCAAGATCCTGATGTACCGGATCGCGATCAACGCCCTCAACGACCGCGGGCGCAGGCAGAAGACGCGACACGCGCCCGAGCACGTCAGCCTGGACGAGGACTACCATGCGCTGCCTTCGCAGGAGCCCGCGCACGACCAGCGCGTGGCGACCGAGCAGGAGCTGGCGGTGGTGCGCGCGGCGATCCTGCAGTTGCCGGCGCGCAGCCGCCAGGTCTACCTGCTCAACCGCATCAACGGCATGAGCTACACCCAGATCGCGCGCCATTGCGGTATTTCTGTAAAGGCGGTGGAGAAGAATATCGGCCGGGCGCTGGCGCTGTTGCGCACGCGCATGAAGGAAAGCGGCTACGAGAGCTGGCAGGAATCATGAAGACTTCACTCACCGCATCGACGGATGTCGACGACGGCCGCGCGGAAGCGTGGGTCGCGCGGCTGGATTCGCCCGAGTGCACCGCCCAGGAACGGGCGCAGTTCCAGGATTGGCTGGACGAATCGCCCGCGCACCTGGAGGCCTATGTGCAGGCCGAGCGCGCGCACCAGTTGGCCGCGCAGTTGGCCGGCGACGAGATGCTGCAGGCCGCCGCGCGCATCGCCTGGCGCGCCAGCCGCGACAGCGCGCGTCCGCGCTGGTGGGCGCCGGCGGCGCTGGCCGCCTCGCTGCTGGTCGCCACCGTGGTCGGGATCGGCTGGCTGCGCACGCCGGCGCCGCTGCCGGCCGGCGAACGCTACGCCACCGCGGTCGGCGAGCAGCGCTGGCTGCGCCTGGCCGACGGCACCCGGGTGCTGCTCGACACCGACTCGGCGATCGTCGCCCGCTTCGGCGAGGACCGGCGCGAGATCGAAGTCGACCGCGGCCGGGTCCAGTTCCAGGTCGCCGCCGATCCGCAGCGGCCGTTCTCGGTCAAGGCCGGGCGCGGCACCATCCGCGACATCGGCACCACCTTCCAGGTCAGCAAGGCCGACAGCGCGGTCAACGTCGGCCTGATCGAGGGCGCGGTCGAGGTCACCGGCGCGGCGGCCCAGGCCCACAGCACCCTGAGCCCGGGCCAGCAGCTCAACTACGACGGCGAAGGCCGGCTCGGCGCGCCCGAGCCGCTGGACCTGGCGGTGGCCCAGGCCTGGCCAGACGGCGACCTGGTGTTCAAGAACCGCCGCCTGGACGCCTTGCTCAGCGAGATGAACCGCTACTCGGCGACCAAGCTGCGCCTGGCCGAGCCGGGCCTGGGCGACATCACCGTCAGCGGCGTGTTCCATATCGGCGACCAGGCCTCGCTGCTGCAGGCGCTGGAGCGCGGCTGGTCGCTGCAGAGCGAGCGCAGCGCCGACGGCGACATCGTTTTGCGGCGCAAGGCGGGTTGAGACACCGCATCGGCCGAGTCGATGCTATGGTTGGGTCAGCGCCGTCCACAGGGGGCGCCGTGTTCCGCTGTAGTCCGATCGATGCGGTTGGTGGATGGCCAAGATTTTCCCTGCGTTCCTCGTTTCCGTCGCGCTTCTAGCCGCGTCCGAAGCCGGGGCTTTTCAGGCCCCTCCTAACGATTCCACTGGGGATGGCTACCACATCCGCGCCGGTGCCCTGGACGACGCCCTCAACGCCTTCGCCGCGCAGAGCCGGGTGCAGATCCTGTACTCGCCGTCGCTGGTCGCCAACCGTCGCAGCGCCGGCCTGGACGGCAAAGCCCCCACCCGCGAGGCCCTGGCCCGGCTGTTGCAGGGTACCGGCCTCACCGCGGTAGCCGTAAACGCCAACACCTACTTGTTGCAGGCGGTGCCGCGCCCGCGCCCGGTCGCGCCCCCGCGTGCGACGGTGCGGCGCGAGTCGGCGCCGCCGAGCGCGCCGACTCAGCTCGACACGGTCCACGTCACCGGCACCCGCATCCCGCGTTCGGCGTTCCAGACTTCGACCCCGCTGACCATCATCACCCGCGAGGAGATCCGCGCCAGCGGTCACCAGACCCTGTTCGACCTGCTGCGGCTGATGCCGGGCATGACCGGCCACCACCCGCGCGACGTCGCCACCGGCGGCGGCGCCTCGCAGGTGCCCTCGGCCGCGGCGGCGTCCTCGAGCCTGTACTCGCTGGGCCCGCGCGCGACCCTGTTCCTGGTCGACGGCCGGCGCATGGCCAACTACGGCCTGGTCTCGACCGACATGGGCGCGCTCAGCGACCTCAACGGCATTCCGTTGAGCATGATCGACCGGATCGAGATCCTGCACGGCGGCGCCTCGGCCATCTACGGCGCCGACGCGATGGCCGGGGTGGTCAACATCATCCTCAAGAAGGACTACAGCGGCGGCGAGATCACCGCCAACTACGGCGTGTCCGACCGCGGCGACGCCGAACAGCAGCGGCTGTCGGCGAGCATCGGCCTGCAGACCCGCGGCGGCGGCAGCGTCTTCCTCAGCGCCGACCATTTCGCCCGCAATCCGCTGGTCGGCAGCCAGCGCGACTGGAGCACGGTCGACCAGCGCGATGCCGGCCTGCGCGATGCGCGCATCCCGTTCGGCTACTACATCGGCAATTTCTACGTGCCGATCAAAGGCTGCGAGGACCGCGACCCCGGCCTGGAGGGCAAGGCCTGCAGCCTGGACCGCGCCCAGTACGTGAGCCTGCAACCGGGCATCACCAGCAACGCCTTCTACGCCCACTACCGCCAGCCGGTCGGCGGCAACGGCGAGTTCTACGCCGATCTGCGCGCGACCCGGGTCTCGCTGGAGATGCAGAACGCGCCCTTCTACGGCCTGGTCAACTTGCCCGAGGACAACCCCGACGCGTTCGCGCCGCTGCCGATCCTGCCGCTGGCCTATGCCTTCTCCGAAGTCGGGCCGGTGCGCAACCGCACCGTCACCAACACCCGCGACGCCACCGTCGGCCTGCGCGGCTACCGCGGCCGCTGGGAGTGGGATCTGAGCCTGGCCCAGCGCCGCAACAAGGTGCACAACCGCATCGACGGCCTGATCGACGAGACCGAGCTGTTCGAGGCGGCCGACCAGCGCCTGTTCCGCTTCGACCAGAGCGGCAAGTCCAACGAGGTGATCGAGCGCATCTCGCCGCAGAACACCCTCGGCGGCGAAGTGGTGCTGGACAGCGCGGTGGCCAACTTCGACGGCCCGCTGTTCCGCATGCCCGGTGGCGAGGCCACTGTCGCGGTCGGCGCCGAGTACCGCCGCGAGCGCCTGCGGACCCGCCCCGGCGCGTCTTTCGTCAACGGCAGCGTGGCCCTGGCGCAGGAGATGGAACGCAGCAACTCCAGCCGCAACGACTCGGCGGTGTACGGCGAGATCAACCTGCCGCTGCACGACACGCTGTCGATCGACGCGGCTTGGCGCCTGGACCGCAACGGCGGTTTCGGCAGCCGGGTCTCGCCCAAGGCCGGCTTCAAGTGGACGCCGACGCCGAGCCTGACCCTGCGCGGTTCGGTCGGCGAGGGCTATCGCGCGCCGACCCTGTTCGAAGTGCGCCGGCCGATGATCTTCGGCGACATCGACTACATCCCGTATTCCGATGCGATCGGACCCTGCCTGATACCGATCGACGACGACGCCACCTGCCTGGTCGACAAGCACGCCACGGTCAATCCGAAACTGAAGCCGGAGACCTCGCACAGCCGCACCCTGGGGGTGATCTGGCAGCCGGCCGAGGCCTTCAGCCTCAGCCTCAATCACTACCGCATCGTGCGCAACAACGAGATGCTGGTGATCAACTCGCTGCAGCGCCCCGAGTTGTACCCCGAAGCCTTGCTGCGCGACGACGAGGGCTATCTGTACGGGGTCAACATCTACCTCGACAACGTCGGCCGCACCGAAGTGCGCGGCTGGGAACTGGACGCCGATTACCGGGTCGAGACCGCGCGCTGGGGCAAGTTCGCGCTGCGCCTCAACGGTCACTACCTGGACCGGCTGATCCGGCGCTCGCACCCGCAGGTGCCGGCGCTGGACTACGCCGGCTACACCACGCCCGACCGCAGCGTGCTCGGCAGCGTGCAGTGGAACTACCGCGACTGGATCGCCACCCTCAACCTGCGCTACATGGGCCCGGCCAAGGTCGACTTCGGCGACCCGACCGTGGACTGCATGAAGCGCTGGAAGCGCGCCGGCAAATGCAGCACGCCCAGCGCGACCCTGGTCGGGCTCAACCTGGCCTACGGCGGTTTCGAGCACTGGCTGCTGAGCCTCAACGTCAGCAACCTCACCGACCACGCGCCGGTCAACTACGACGAAAGCGCCGGCGGCTACAGCATCGCCGACGACGATCCGGTCGGGCGCTATTACCTGATCAGCGCGACCTACCGCTTCTGAGCCTCAGCCCGGCGCCAGCCAGGCGAACGGCGGCCAGGGCAGGTTGCGCAGCACCCAGAAGCCGAGCAGCAGGCCGATCCACAGCCGGGCGCTGGTCAGCGAAGCGACCACGGCCTTGGGCAGGCGATAGCCGTAGGCGTGCAGCACCAGCAACGGCAGCGCCAGCATCAGCCAAGGCAGCAGCGGGTTCATCGCCAGCATCTGGGCGAAATCGCCGTGGACCAGGGCGTGCGCGGCGCGGGTCATGCCGCAGCCCGGGCAGTACAGGCCGGTGAGCTGATAGAACACGCAGCCCGGCAGCGGGCTGTTGGCCGCATTGGGGTCGAAGCGGCGCAGCAGCCAGACCGCGGCGCCGCCGGCCAGCGCCGCCGCGGCGGCGGTCGCGGCCAGGGCGGCGTGACGGCGGCGTGGGCTCAGTGCGTTCATGGCGACCACAGGACGCAGCGCGGGCTCAGCGCCACTGCCGCGCCTGGTCGAGGATCATGTCCACGCCGCTGGCCATGCCTTCGACGAACAGGCTCAGCACCTGCATCACCACCGCCAGGCCGACCAGGGCGGTGCAGACCCAGGCCCAGGTGCGGGCGTTGCTGGAGGCCAGCGCGGCGCCGGCCTCGTCGCCGGCGGCGAACTTGCTGTCGACCTGGGTGCCGTAGACGATCGAGACCACGCCGGGGATCGCGCCGACGCCGCAGCAGGCGCAGAACGCGATCACGGTGATGATGATCGACCAGACCAGGTAGTTCGGGTACGGCGACCTGGCGCCGACGACGGGTTGATTCATGGACGCGCTCTCCCTCGCGTTGCGGCGGCGGCAACGGTGCCGCCGCGCTCGCCGATCATCCTAGCAGCGCGCCCGCCGCGGTGGCGGCGCTCAGGCCAGGTCGCCGCGCAGCGCCCGTACCTGCGTCTCCAGCGCCGGGGCGTCGACCGCGGCGCCGTCGCGCGGCGGGTCGGCGACCACCTCGACCTGGGCCCGGAAACGGCGCGGCACCCGCATCCGGCGCAGCCGGCCGTCGCGCCGGCTCCACATGCTCGACCACATCCCGCGCAGCGCCATCGGCACCACCGGCACCGGGTTGTCGGCCAGGATGCGCTCGACCCCGGACTTGAACGGGGCGATCTCGCCGTCCTTGGTCAGCGCGCCCTCGGGGAAGATGCCGACCAGTTGGCCGTCGGCCAGCGCCGCCTCGATCTCGGCGAACGCGCGCCGCATGACTTCCGGGTCCTCCTTGGCGCCGGCGATCGGGATCGCCTTGGCGGTGCGGAAGATCCAACTCATCACCGGGATGTTGAAGATCTTGTAGTACATGACGAAGCGCACCGGACGCGGAATGCTGGCGCTGAGGATCAGCGCGTCCATGTAGCTGACGTGGTTGCACACGATCAGTGCCGCGCCTTCGTCGGGGATGCGCTCGGTGCCGGACACGCGCAGCCGGTACAGGGTGCGCACCAGCACCCAGCTGAGGAAGCGCATCAGGAACTCGGGCACGATCGTGAAGATGTAGATCGCGACCAGGGCGTTGGCGATCGCCAGGGCCAGGAACACCTGCGGGATGGTCCAGTGGAAGAAGCGCTGCACGACCACGCCCAGCACCGCCGCCAGGACGATGAAGGCGGCGTTCTGGATGTTCATGCCGGCGATCACGCGCGACAGCTCGTTCTTGGGCGAGCGGTTCTGGATCAGCGCGAACAGCGGCACCACGAAGAAACCGGCGAACACGCCGATGCCGAGCAGATCGAGCACGATCCGCCAGGCGCCGTCCTGGGCGATGAAGCCGGCGACGTCCAGCCCGGTCGCCGTGGCGGCGCCGGGGCGGGCGAAGTGCAGGTCGACCATGAACGCGCTCATGCCGAACGCGCCCAGCGGCACCAGGCCGATTTCGACCGTGCGCGCCGACAGCCGTTCGCACAGCATCGAGCCGACGCCGGTGCCGACCGAGAACAGCGCCAGGGCGAAGATGTACAGCGTTTCGGCGCCGCCGAGGTTGGCGATGGCGTAGGTCGGCAGCTGCGAGGTCAGCACCGTGCCGACGAACCAGAACCAGGACACGCCGAGGATCGAGTTGCGCACCGCCGGCTGGCGCCGGGTCATGCGCAGGATGCGCACCGACTCGGGAATCGGGTTCCAGTTGATCTTCAGATCCGGCTCGCCGGCATCGGCGCGCGGGATCATCCGACTGACCAGGTTGCCGGTCACCGCCAGCAGCACGATCGCGGTCGCCGCGACCACCGGGCCGTGATCGCCGGCGAGCTTGAAGATCAGTCCGCCGAAGATCATCCCGACCAGGATCGAGATCGAGGTGCCCATCTCGACCAGGCCGTTGCCGCCGGTGAGTTCCTCGGGCTTGAGCACCGAAGGCAGGATCGAATACTTGACCGGCCCGAACAGGGTCGACTGCAGCCCGGTGCCGAACAGCGCGACCAGCAGGATCGCCATGTTCTGGGTCAGAAAGCCGATCGCCGCCAGCGACATGATCACGATTTCCATCGTGGTCGTGATCCGGATCAGCTTGTGCTTCTCCAGCTTCTCGGCGATCTGCCCGGCGGTGGCCGAGAACAGGAAGTAGGGCAGGATGAACAACGCCGGCGCCAGATTGGTGTACAGCGTGCGCTGGGCGTCGCTGACGCCGAGGTAGAACAGCAGGCCGATGATCGCCTGCCGGTACACGTTGTCGTTGAAGGCGCCCAGGGCCTGGGTCAGGAAGAACGGCAGGAAGCGCCGTTGGGTGAGCAACGCGAACTGGTTGTGCGCCATGCCGTCCTGCTATCGGTTCTGGTCCGCACCTGGATGGGCGGCTCGGGCGAAGGATTCGTCGGGCGAGCCTAACAAACCCGTCCCCGCATCGTGTAGCGGGAATGGGCGGAGTAGCGGAAAAGTAGACCTCCCAGCTACGGTCCCGAGCCGCGGCGCTGCCGTCCGGCTTCTCCGGCGCATCGTCCCGACGCCGTTCGAATCTGCCTTCGTCCCGCCTGGGTCGAAACGGGGGGCGCCTTTTGCTGGTGCGCAAGGCAACAGCCGCAGCTCAAATCCCCCGCGCCCGCTGCGCGGTCGCCGCCCCCTTTGTCTAAAGGGGGCAACAGCAAGCGGCCTGTCCGATGGGAAACAGCAGACGCTGTTGCTGCCCGGATCCCGCCTTTGCCGTTCCCCCCTTTGACAAAGGGGGCGGCGACCGCGCAGCGGGCGCGGGGGATTTGAGCTGCGGCTGTTGCCTTGCGCACCAGCAAAAGGCGCCCCCCGTTTCGACCCAGGCGGGACGAAGGCAGATTCGAACGGCGTCGGGACGATGCGCCGGAGAAGCCGGACGGCAGCGCCGCGGCTCGGGACCGTAGCTGGGAGGTCTACTTTTCCGCTACTCCGCCCATTCCCGCTACACGATGCGGGGACGGGTTTGTTAGGCTCGCCCGACGAATCCTTCGCCCGAGCCGCCCATCCAGGTGCGGACCAGAACCGATAGCAGGACGGCATGGCGCACAACCAGTTCGCGTTGCTCACCCAACGGCGCTTCCTGCCGTTCTTCCTGACCCAGGCCCTGGGCGCCTTCAACGACAACGTGTACCGGCAGGCGATCATCGGCCTGCTGTTCTACCTCGGCGTCAGCGACGCCCAGCGCACGCTGTACACCAATCTGGCGCCGGCGTTGTTCATCCTGCCCTACTTCCTGTTCTCGGCCACCGCCGGGCAGATCGCCGAGAAGCTGGAGAAGCACAAGCTGATCCGGATCAGCTTGTGCTTCTCCAGCTTCTCGGCGATCTGCCCGGCGGTGGCCGAGAACAGGAAGTAGGGCAGGATGAACAACGCCGGCGCCAGATTGGTGTACAGCGTGCGCTGGGCGTCGCTGACGCCGAGGTAGAACAGCAGGCCGATGATCGCCTGCCGGTACACGTTGTCGTTGAAGGCGCCCAGGGCCTGGGTCAGGAAGAACGGCAGGAAGCGCCGTTGGGTGAGCAACGCGAACTGGTTGTGCGCCATGCCGTCCTGCTATCGGTTCTGGTCCGCACCTGGATGGGCGGCTCGGGCGAAGGATTCGTCGGGCGAGCCTAACAAACCCGTCCCCGCATCGTGTAGCGGGAATGGGCGGAGTAGCGGAAAAGTAGACCTCCCAGCTACGGTCCCGAGCTGCGGCTCTGTCCTGCCCGCCTCGCATACAAAACTCCCGGTCCGCGGACACGCGCCGGATACCCCGTCCCGGTCCAATGCCCTGGCCCACCCACCCGCCAGGAGCCCGTCATGACCGCCGCACCGACCGACCGTCCGCACGACCCGCAACGTCGCAGCCTGCTCGGCGGCGCCGCCCTGGCCCTGCTCGCCGGTCCGCTCGGCGCCGTCGGTTCCGCCTTCGCCGCACCCGCCGGCGCGGCCGGCCCTCGCCGCTCCGCCCCGCCCGCCGCCTGGGGCCCGCTCAAGCAGATCGATGCCGGCGTGCTGCGGGTGAGCTACGCCGAGCTCGGCCCGCGCCACGGCACCCCGGTGCTGCTGCTGCACGGCTGGCCCTACGACATCCACACCTACGCCGAGGTCGCGCCGCGCCTGGCTGCGCAGGGCTACCGCGTCGTCGTTCCCTACCTGCGCGGCTACGGCCCCACCGCCTTCCTGTCCGCCGACACCCCGCGCAACGGCCAGCAGGCCGCGCTCGCCGCCGACGCCGTCGCCCTGCTCGACGCGCTGGGCATCGAATCGGCGATCGTCGGCGGCTGCGACTGGGGCGCGCGCACCGCTGGCATCCTGGCCGCGCTGTGGCCGCAGCGGTGCCGGGGCCTGGTCTCGGTCAGCGGCTACTTGATCGGCAGCCAGCAGGCCAATCAGGCGCCGTTGCCGCCGAAGGCCGAACTGCAGTGGTGGTACCAGTTCTACTTCGCCACCGAACGCGGCGAACGCGGCTATGCGCAGAACCGGAGCGAATTCGCCCGCCTGATCTGGGAACTGGCCTCGCCGCAATGGCGCTTCGACGACGCGACCTTCGAACGCAGCGCCGCCGCCTTCGACAACCCCGACCATGTCGCGGTGGTGATCCACAACTACCGTTGGCGCCTCGGCCTGGCCCAGGGCGAGGCGAAGTTCGACGAACTCGAAGCGAGGCTGGCGAAGGCGCCCACCATCGCGGTCCCGACCATCACCTTGGAGGGCGACGCCAACGGCGCTCCGCACCCGCCGGCCGCGGCCTATGCGCGCAAATTCACCGGAAAGTACGCGCACCGCGAACTGCAAGGCGGCATCGGCCACAACCTGCCGCAGGAAGCGCCGGAGGCGTTCGCGCAGGCGATCGTCGACGTGACCTCGTTCTGAGCCTTCGCCGCACGTGCGTCGTCCCCGGGCGACGCACTCCCGCTCCCACCTGCTCTGCTGTTCCCCCCTTTGAAAAAGGGGGGGGAGGGGGGATTTGCTTTTGCTCTCCAACACCGCAAACAGCGACACCTCGACCATCCGGCATCACTAACGCACCTAGGCCTCCCCTCATCCGCCGACCCAGCACGAGCCCAATCCTGCCACCTGAATCACATTGATGGTTTTCCGTCCTGCGGCTGAGCGTTTTCCCGGGTGCCGGACGCCGACGGCGATGCCGACACTGCCCGCATCCGTCGTAGGAGCCTGGTTCATGCACGTCCGTCACCGCCGCTTCCTTGCCGTTCTGCTCGCCGTCCTCGCCATTCCGGCGGTATCCGCCCTGGACCTGGGCAGCCTGCCTGTCGACACCCCGCAGGCGACGCCGTCGCCGTCCGTGTCCAGCTACCTGCACGACGTGTCGCAGCCGATTCCCGGGGTGAGCTGGATGACCGGCATCAGCGAGCATCACCGCATCACCATGGCCGACGGCGTGGAACTCGATGCCTGGGTCGTGCGGCCGGACATCGCCGGTCCGGTGCCGCTGGTGCTGGAACTCACCCCGTACTACGGCGGCGGAGACCCGGCCGCGACCCGGGCGGTCAGCAGCGCCGCCAACTATCCGTTCAACCTCGCCATCGCCGCGCCGTTCCAGGAACTGATCAAGCGCGGCTACGCCTTCGGCATCCTGTCGGTGCGCGGCACCGGCGCGTCCGGCGGTTGCTTCAGCATCGGCGGGCCGCAGGAGGCCAAGGACATGGCGACCGCGATCGAGTACTTCGCCGCGCAGCCCTGGTCCAACCAGGCGGTGGGCGCGATGGGGGTGAGCTACGACGGCACCGCGCCGCAGGACCTGTGGGTGGAGGCGCCGCCGCAGCTGAAGACGATCGTGCCGATCAGCGGCCTGTCCGACATGTACAAGTACAACTACGTCAACGGCGTGACGATCGAAAGCACCCGCGGATTCAACACCTATTACTGGCTGCTCGACGGCCTGGTCCCGGCCGGCCTGGAAGGCGGCAGCCAACTGCTCGATCCGGCCACCGCGCCCGATGCCGCGATCGGCGAGGTCTGCAAGGAGCGCATCGACGTCACCGCCGAAGGCTTCACCTCCCTGGTCGCCGGCGACAAGACGCCGTACTGGCAGGCGCGCGACCATCTCGCCGCGCTCAAGGCCGACCCGGCCAAGAAGCGCGCCAGCGTGTTCTACATCCACGGCCTGCAGGACTGGAACGTCAAGCCGCACAACATGGAAGGCTGGATCGAAGCCCTGCAGGGCAGCAACGTGCCGTTCAAGGCCTGGCTCGGCCAATGGGATCACGCCTGGCCGGACCGCAGCGACTGGATCACGGTGATGACGGCCTGGTTCGACCAGTTCCTGAAGAACCGCAACACCGGCATCCTCGACGCGCCCCGGGTGCAGGTGCAGGACGACGCCGGGAAGTGGCGCAACGAGCCGCGCTGGCCGGCGACCGCCAAGAAGCTGACCCTGTACCCGCAGGTGACCGGTACGCTCGGCACCGTCCAGGGCGTGGGCTACGCCGACTACAACGATTATTTCGGCCAGGACGTCAACGAAACCGCGCCGCAGCCCGACGACCGGGTCGCGTTCGTCACCGCGCCGCTGGCCAACGATTTGCATCTGTCCGGCATGCCGCGCTTCGAGGGCATCGTCGCCGCGACCGGCGCGCGCGCCAACTTGATGCTGACCCTGGCCGAACAATTGCCCGACGGCACGCTGCGTCCGTTCAACTTCGCCTCGCTCAGCCTGAATCACGCGCAGAGCCTGGAGCGAGGCCAGCCGAGCGTGGCCGGCGAACCGCAATACGCCGGGGTGAACTTCTATCCGCAGGAAGACGTGGTGCACGCCGGCAATCGGCTGGTGCTGCTGGCCGCGGGCGACCTGATGTTCTATGGGCAACCGGGCCCGGCCATGGCGCCGCTGGCCACCGGTTCGCAGATCATCCTCGATCTGGCCAGCAGCAAGCTGGTGCTGCCGAACGACACGACCTTGAGCTACGAATCGCCATAAGCCGCCGACCGTCAGCTGCTCCAGCGCAACCCCGCTTTTGCCGTTCCCCCCTTTGACAAGGGTCTTAGGAAGCAAAGCTGCCTCATAACGCAGCTATCTTCCTGAAATGAATAAGAAAAATAGGTACTACAGCCGTTCGAAAATCAGCGAGGCCCGATTTCGGGCCCTCGTGCGCTGCTGGGCCCTGGACCTGACCGCGACCAGCACCGCGCAACTGACCGGGTTGAGCGTGCGATCGGTCAACTCGATCTTCCTTGCCTTGCGTCGTGCCATCGCCACCGAATGCGAGCAGCATTCGCCGTTCACCGGCCAGGTGGAAGTCGACGAATCCTTCTTCGGACCGTGGCGCGTGCGCGGCAAACGCGGCCGCGGCGCCGGCAAGAAAACCATCGTCTTCGGCATGCTCAAACGCGGCCAGCACGTCTACACCCAGATCGTCCCCAACTGCAAAACCGCCACGCTTCAGGCCTTAATTCGTGGGCATATTCGCCTGGAGAGCGAAATCCTCTCCGACTGTCTGTCCAGCTACGACGGCCTGGTCGACCTGGGCTATGCCAAGCACTGGCGCATTCGCCACAGCGGCAATCATTTCGCCGAGGGCGACAACCACATCAACGGCATCGAGAGCTTCTGGAGCTTCGCCAAGCGGCGCCTGGCCAAATTCAACGGGGTGCCCAAGGCCACCTTCTACCTGCACCTGAAGGAGTGCGAGTTCCGCTTCAACCACCGCCACGAAGACCTCTACCGGGCGACCCTCAAGTTGCTACGATCCAACCCACTCTGAGGGGCTGTTTGCTTCCTAAGACCCTTGAAAAAGGGGGGCAGGGGGGATTTGCTTCTGCTTCGTCCCAAGCAACAGCAACAGCAAATCCCCCGCGCCCGCTGCGCAGGCGCCGCCCCCTCTCCAAAGGGGGCAAAGAAGCATGCCGCGCTGCGGCTGACGTATCTCCCTCGCCCGCTCAGCGACCCGCCGCGTCCTGCCAATCCGCCGAGCCTTCCGCCCGTTCCCGCGCCGTCCGCGCCCAGCCCGGCTCCTGCCGCCAACGCCGCGTGCTGCGCTGGAAGAACTGGCTGTTCGGCACCTGCAGCACGGTGTCGTCGCCGTCGGCGTGGACCTCCTGCAGCGAGGTGTAGATGAAGTTGATGTCGACCACCCGCCCCTTCAGCCCCGGCTTGTCGCCGTTCTCCAGCACTTCGATGTAGTCGTACAGCCGGAACGGCCGCGTGGTCAGGATCAGGAACGCGCAGAAGATGTTCGACAGCACGCTCCATGCGGCGAAGAACGCCACCGCGCCGACCGCGACGAAGCCGGTCAGCGTGGTCCACACCACCGAGCCGGAAATGCCCAGGCGGTTGAGGAACAGCAGCAGTGCGGAGATATAGATCAGCGTGCTCAGCACCCGGCGCAGGCCCAGCGCGAACGCCGGCGCGATGTCGTAACGGATGCAGATCCGCCGCACCAGCTGCCGCAGCAGGGTGGTCAGCAGCCAGGCCCCGGCCAGGATCGCCAGGGCCTCGCCCAGCTTCATGGCGACATAGGCGCTTTGCGCGATGCTCGGCGACATGACGGGGGCGATCCTCGGCGCGTGGGATGGCCGGGCAGTGTAAGCGGGCGCGGGTTAGGGCGCCGTGCCCGAGGCGGCGGCAACGCCGGCCGAGCCGCGTCCGCCGCCCTCGCGATCGCGCGCGATCGCGCGGCCAGCGCCGATCAATCCGCGACGCTCTCCGGCAACTTCGCGATCGCCTTGATCTCGAACTGGAACCCGTACAGCCAGGTCGCCCCGATCCCGGTCAGGGTGGGATGCGGCGCCTCGCCCCAGAACTCGGGCACGATCGCCCAGATGCGCTCGAAATTCCGCTCTGGGTCGACCACGAACAGGGTGACGTCGACCACATCGTCGAAGCGGCAGCCGGCCGCGGCCAGCACCGCGTTCAAATTGGCGAACGCCAGCCGCACCTGCGCCTCCAGTTCCGGCTCGGGCGAGCCGTCCTCGCGGCTGCCGACCTGGCCGGAGACGAACAAGAAACCGTTCGACCGTACCGCTGGCGAATAGCGGTTGCGCTGGTACAGCGCCTGCCGTCCTGCGGGAAACACCACATCGCGCTTGCTCATCGTTGCCTCGGCATGCAGCCGTCGTTGTCGATGCGGCCACGATAGAGAGGCGCTCGATGCCGATAGACCCGGCGATCGGGTTTTCACTGTTTGTAGAATCCGGACAATCCAGAACCAACCCGGAGCCGCGATGGACCGTATCGACGCGATGCAGGCCTTCGCCCGCGTGGTCGAGACCGGCAGCTTCACCAAGGCCGCCGACACCCTGCGGATCAGCAAGACCAGCGTCACCCAACTGGTGCAGCAGCTGGAGGCGCGGCTGCGGGTCAAGCTGCTCAACCGCACCACCCGCAAGGTCGTCGTCACCGCCGACGGCGCCGCTTACTACGAGCGCGTGCTGCGCCTGCTCGCCGACCTCGACGACGCCGAAACCAGCCTGTCCGGCGCCGCGGCCGCGCCGCGCGGCCGGCTGCGCGTGGACGTGCCCAGCCCGCTGGCGCGGCTGATCCTGATCCCGGCGCTGCCGGCGTTCTGCGAGCGCTATCCCGAGCTGCAGCTCGACCTGGGCGTCAGCGACCGCCGGGTCGACCTGATCGGCGAGAACGTCGACTGTGTGATCCGCGGCGGCCCGATCGCCGACCCCTCGCTGGTCGCGCGCCACATCGGCGACCTCGCGCTGGGCGCCTACGCCTCGCCCGCCTATCTGCAGCGCGCCGGCGTCCCCGCGCACCCGCGCGAGCTCGACGACGCCCGCCACCGCATCGTCCGCTTCCAGTGGCCGCGCGCCGGCCAGCCCCCGGCCCAGACCCTGCAGCGCGGCGACGAACAAGTGCCGCTGCAGGGCCGTTACGCCCTCGCCGTCGACGACGGCAACGCCTACCTCGCCGCCGGCCTGGCCGGCCTCGGCGTGCTCTGGCTGCCCCAGTACATGGCCCGCGCCCACGCCGAACGCGGCGAACTGGTGCGACTGTTCGCCGACTGGCGCCTGCCGCCGATGCCGCTGTACCTGGCCTACCCGCCGAACCGCCACGTCAGCGCCAAGCTGCGGGTCTTTATCGATTGGGTGGTGGAAGTGGTGGGGCGGGAGGCGCCGATGATGGCAGCGGCAGGTTGATCGGGTTTTCGGACTTCAGTGGAAGCCAGAGCGCTACCTGCCACCGATGAATGCCTGTGTCCGGTTCAAGGAATCGGCTGGGGAACCGCGACGCCGAGATACTGCGAAAGATCGTCCGCGGCAGCGTCGGCCTGGCCGCGGACATGCGGATCGGCGTCCTGCAGCGCCGCAGCGATGGTGGGAACGGCGACGCTCAGATCGAGCCGGCCGCAAGTCCGGGCCAAATGGCCGAGGCCGAGTACGGCGTTGGCCCGGACATCGGCGTCGGGGTGTCGCGCCAGCGTCACGCAGATGGCCTCGGCCCAGGCGCAATCGGGCGGGTCCATGCCGATGAGGATCGGTACGTACGCAAGTTCATCGGGCAAGCCGCGCGTTATCGCCGCTTCGATGTCCTGTTTGGTCCAGCCATCCTTGAACGGGCCCATCGCCGTCGGGTTCCCTATGGGGATACGAAGCCGGATTCTCGCATGCCCGATGAACGCGTTCGGCAATGTCGGCGCGAAGTGAAGAACTATCGGCTGAACGCGTGTGCGGCGACGAGGCGGAATTTCACGTCGCGGTGGCATCGGCTGGCTACGCTGGGCGCGAACCTTGCGAGAGGAGGTCGCCATGTCTGCGGACCCGAAGACGCCGTTGGATCAGGTCAACGCGGCGCTGAACCAGCTCAAGGAAATGCGTCATTACTCGAAGAACTACGTCGAGCAGCTGACCGCGCAGTGGCTGTTGTTCGACGGCGAGCTGAAGAAGTTGAAGCAGGCGCAGAACATCGAGGAATTGATGATGCGCCAGGGCGAGTTGTACGACGCCCTGGAGAAGGAGATCGGCGAGCTCGAGGAGTTGGCGGTGACCCTGCAGCCGGCGCCCGAGGAGCCTGCGGGGACGCTGCATTAGGCCCGTTTTCGCCTGTCCGCGCGTCCTAGGCTTCATGCGTTCGGCAGGAGCGGGGTGTGGTTTGCGCCGCTCCTGCCCGTTGCCCGTTGCAGTCCGAACGCGGCTTCGGTCGATGGCGATAGCGTCCACGTTTCCGCGCATTTTTTGTCGCGGCGTACAGTTTTTTGGTTCGGGGACAGGAGCGACGCGAGTCGCGACTAGGGTGCGTCAGGTCGCGCCGTTGTTGTGTTGTCGTGGTCGCGGCTTGCGCCGCTCCTACAAAGGTCGCGGTTCTGGGGTAGGAGCGACGCGAGTCGCGACCGCGTTGCGGCAGGTCGCGTCGTGGTTGCGTTGCCGTGGCCGCGGCTTGTGGCCGGAAGAAATCCCGTGGGACGCCGCTCCTACCCTGGAGGTGAAGCGCGGCTTCGGCCGATGGCGATAGGGCTGGGCTTCTCTGCGCGGTCTCTGTCGCGGCTCACGCCGCTCCTACAAGGGGGCAGGCGGCGCTTTGTCGGCGTTGGCGGTTCGCCGCGTGCGCATCGGGAGCGGATGGGCTCCGTCCCTATGACTATCTTAGCCCCCTGGGGGCTTGCCGCAAGCCCCGGGGCGTGGGGCTCAATCGCCGGCCGTAGCGAGGGCTACGTGTCGGGAGACGGCGATGAGCATGTGGTTGTCGAAGTGGAAGGCGCGGGAATCGCGTGGCCGCGGTGGCGCGGGCGCGGCGACGGGCGGGCCCGAGGTGCGGGCCATCGATGTCGGCGCCGCTAGCGAGCGGACGTCGGCGCCGAGGTCGCATGCGGTCGTGATCGCTGGGGGCGGGCCGACCGGCTTGATGCTGGCGGGGGAGTTGGCGCTGGCGTGCGTGGATGTCGCGATCATCGAGCGGCGCGAGTCGCAGGCGTTGCTGGGCTCGCGCGCGGGCGGCTTGCATGCGCGCACGCTCGAGCTGCTGGACCAGCGCGGGATCGTCGAGCGTTTCCTGGCCGAAGGACAGATCGCCCAGGTCGCCGGTTTCGCCGGGACGATGTTCGACCTGAGCGGATTTCCGACCCGGCATCCGTACGGACTGGGGCTGTGGCAGAACCATATCGAGCGGATCCTGGCCGGTTGGGTCGACGAGCTTGGGGTAAGGATCTATCGCGGTCGCGAAGTGGCCGGGTTCGTGCAGGATGAGGCCGGGGTCGATATCGCCTTGTTCGACGGCACGACCTTGCGCGCGCAGTACCTGGTCGGCTGCGACGGCGGGCGCAGCGCGGTGCGCAAGGCGGCGGGGATCGATTTCGCCGGTTGGGAGGCGACCGCCAGCCATCTGATCGCCGAGGTCGAGATGGCGCAGACGCCTGCGTTCGGCACCCATCGCAGCGCGTTCGGCGTGCACTCCTTCGGCCGGACCGAGTACGAGATCCGCGACGGCCAGGTGGTGTACGCCGAGCGAGGGCCGATCCGGTTGATGTTGACCGAGCCGCAGGTCGCGAGGGGCGAGCCGAGCTTGGAGGATCTGCGCGCGACGCTGATCGCGGTCTGCGGTACCGATTACGGCGTGCACAGCCCGGCCTGGATCTCGCGTTTCAGCGATGCGACCCGGCAGGCGGCGGCCTATCGCGAGCGGCGGGTGCTGCTGGCCGGCGACGCGGCGCACGTGCATGCGCCGGACGGCGGGCAGGGCCTGCAGTTGGGGCTGCAGGATGCGGCGAACCTGGGCTGGAAGCTGGCGCAGGTGGTGAAGGGGATTTCGCCGGAACGCTTGCTCGATACCTATCAGACCGAGCGGCATCCGGTCGCGGCGCGGGTGCTGCGCACGACGATGGCCTCGGTCGCGCTGCGGCGGGCGGACGAACGCACGACGGCATTGCGCGAGGTCGTGGCGGGACTGCTGGATGCGCAGGAGCCGCGGCGGCAGTTGGCGGCACAGCTGTCGGGTTTGGATATCCGCTACGACCTGGGCGAGGGACACCCGCTATTGGGGCGGCGGATACCGGATCTGGAACTGTCGGTCGACGGCGAGGCGGTGCGGACGTACGCCTTGTTGCATGCGGCGCGGCCGGTATTGCTGAACCTCGGTGCGAAGGGGGCGTTGGCGATTGCCGATCCGGTCGATCGGGTTCGGGCGGTCGATGCGCGTTACGACGGCGCTTGGGAGTTGCCGGTGTTGGGCGAGGTCGCGGCGCCGACGGCGGTGCTGATCCGGCCGGACGGGTACGTGGCCTGGGTCGGAGAGGGGAGCGAGGCCGGCTTGGCCGAGGCGTTGGCGCTTTGGTTCGGGGGGAGGGACGGCGGGTAAACCGCTTCGGCCGGTGGCGACGCTGTTGCGGTGCTTGCGCGTTCCTTGTCGCGGCTTACGCCGCTCCTACAGGAAGAGCCGGTTTTTGGGGTAGGAGCGACGCGAGTCGCGACCGCGTGCAGGTCGCGTCGATGCCGGGACGAAGTCGGTGCGTCGCGCTCGGGCGCGACGCACCGCGGGGCTCAGGCCTTGGCCTGCTGTTCGCGCTCGATCGCGCGCCAGCCGATGTCGTTGCGGTGGAACTCGCCGTCCCAATGGATCTTGGACAGCGCGGCGTAGGCTTCGCGCTGGGCCTGGGCGACGTCGTCGCCGAGGGCGCAGACGCACAGCACGCGGCCGCCGGCGGTGAGGGTGTCGCCGCCGTCGCCGAGCTTGGTGCCGGCCTGGAACACCTTGGCGTGCGGGGGCTGCGGCACGGTCAGGCCGTGGATGACGTCGCCGGTCTGCGGCGTTTCCGGATAGTTCGCCGCGGCCATCACCACGCCGAGCGAGGGGCGCGGGTTCCATTGCGCCTGGGCTTGGTCGAGGCGGCCGTCGATGGCCGCTTCGACCAGGTCGAGCAGGTCGGATTCCAGGCGCAGCATCACCGGCTGGGTTTCCGGGTCGCCGAAGCGGACGTTGAATTCGATCACCTTGGGCGCGCCGGCCTGGTCGATCATCAATCCGGCATAGAGGAAACCGGTGAAGGGCACGCCGTCGGCGATCATGCCGTTCACGGTCGGCATGACGACTTCGCGCATGACCCGCTCGTGCACCTCCGGCGTCACCACCGGCGCCGGCGAATAGGCGCCCATGCCGCCGGTGTTGGGGCCGGTGTCGCGGTCGCCGACCCGCTTGTGGTCCTGCGAGGTGGCCATCGGCAAGGCGTGCTGGCCGTCGACCATGGAGATGAAGCTGGCCTCTTCGCCGTCGAGGAATTCCTCGATCACCACCCGCGCGCCGGCGGCGCCGAAGGCGTTGCCGGACAGCATGTCGACGACCGCGGCCTCGGCTTCTTCCAGGGTCATGGCGACGATCACGCCCTTGCCGGCGGCCAGGCCGTCGGCCTTGACCACGATCGGCGCGCCCTTCTCCCGCACGTAGGCGAGCGCGGCGTCGACCTCGGTATGCACGGCGTAGTACGCGGTCGGGATGCCGTGGCGGGCCAGGAAGTCCTTGGCGAAGGCCTTGCTGCCTTCGAGCTGGGCCGCGGCCGCGGTCGGCCCGAAGATGCGCCGGCCGGCGGCGCGGAAGCGGTCGACCACGCCGGCCACCAGCGGTGCCTCGGGACCGACCACGGTGACCGCGACGGCCTCGTCGGCGACCAGTCGCAGCAGGCCGTCGAGGTCGGTGGCGGCCACGTTCACGTTGCGGCACTTGGCCTCGTGCGCGGTGCCGGCATTGCCGGGGGCGACCAGGACCTCGTCGATGCGCGAGGACTGGGCGAGTTTCCAGGCGAGCGCGTGTTCGCGCCCGCCGGACCCGATGACGAGGACCTTCATGCGTGCTCCGGGGATATGACGGATGGGGAGGGGCTTATGACCCATGGGATTTTACGGCAGGGGCCGGGGCGGGGCGACCGGCTGCTACCATCGCCGGGTTTTCCGGCCTAGGGATGGGGCCGCGGCCCACGGGCCGGCGGCGGCGCGCAGCGCCCGGAGCGGCGGCCGCCAGGCCGGTACCGAAGCCTCGCACGGCGAGGGCCGGGCCGAGGCCGGCGCGGCGCATCCGCGCTACTTCCTCTCGCCCCTACTCGGAACCGTCCCGCATGGATTGGCTGCTGCACCGGATCGAACAGGCCATCTCGCCGATCATCGGCGCGATCAACAATGTGCTTTGGAACTATGTGCTGATCTACGGCCTGCTCGCGGTCGGCATCTTCTTCACCGTGCGCCTGCGTTTCGTCCAGGTGCGCCGGTTCCCGCACATGCTGCACGTGATCGGCCGCGGCACCGACGGCGACAACGCCGGCATCTCGCCGTTCCAGGCCCTGTGCACTTCGCTGGCGGCGCGGGTCGGCACCGGCAACCTCGCCGGCGTCGCCATCGCGATGAGCCTGGGCGGGCCGGGCGCGTTGTTCTGGATGTGGTGCACGGCCGCGGTCGGCATGGCCACCGCTTATGCGGAAAGCGCGCTGGCCCAGTTGTACAAGGTGCGCGACGAGAACGGCCAGTACCGCGGCGGCCCGGCGTATTACATCGCCCGCGGCCTGCGCATGCCGAAGATGGGCTGGGCGTTCGCGTTCTGCCTGCTGTTCTCCTACGGCGTGGTGTTCAACGGCGTGCACGCCAATGCGATCGCGCAGTCGGTCGGTGAGACCTTCAAGTTCAGCCAGACCCAGGTCGCGGTGGTGCTGGTGCTGCTGACCGGCGCGATCATCTTCGGCGGGCTGCGTTCGATCGCCAAAGTCGCCGAGTGGGTGGTGCCGTTCATGTCGGCCGGCTACATCGGCCTGGCGCTGTGGGCCTTGGTCGCGCATTACGACCAGGTGCCCGCGGCGGTGATGATGATCCTGCGCGGCGCGTTCGGCCTGGACCAGGCCGCGGGCGGCATCGCCGGCGGCATGGCCGCGGCGATGCTCAACGGGGTCAAGCGCGGCCTGTACGCCAACGAGGCCGGCATGGGCAGCGCGCCGAACATCGCCGCGGCGGCGACGCCGGTGCCGCACCACCCGTCCAGCCAGGGCTTCGTGCAGTCGCTGGGCGTGTTCTTCGACACCATGTTCATCTGCACCGCGACCGGCCTGATCGTGCTGCTGTCGGGCGTGCTCGGCCAGGGCGGCGACGGGGTGATCATCACCCAGCGCGCGATGACCGTGTTCTTCGGCGAGTGGGGCGCGTGGTTCGCCTCGATCGCGCTGTTCTTCTTCGCCTTCACCACGATCCTGGGCAATTACTCCTATGCCGAGAGCGGCTTGCTGTACATCGGCGGCGGGCGCAAATCGCTGTTCGCGCTGCGCATCGTCGCGCTGTGCGTGATCGTGTGGGGCGTGTTCTCCAAGGTGCAACTGGTCTGGGACGCGGCCGACGCGGCGATGGCGGTGATGGCGACGTTGAACCTGGTCGCGGTGCTGGCCCTGGCCAAGGTGGTGGTCAAGCTGACCCGCGACTACGACCGCCAGCTCGACGAAGGCAGGTCGCCGGAGTTCCATATCGCCCAGTACCCGGAGCTGGGCGACGGGGTCGACCACGAGATCTGGAAAGAGCGCAAGAAGCCGGGCGCCTGAGCGCCCATCGATCGCTCCTACCCCTTGGGGCGCGGAGCCTCTGTAGGAGCGGCGTGAGCCGCGAAAGCCGAAGCGGTTTACGTAAGCGCAGACACCGAAGCCCGGGCATCCGGGCTTCTTTGTTTGCGGCATCCGGGCTTCGGGTTGTGGCGTGGTATTGCACCGCTGCGGTTGGTCGCGGCTCACGCCGCTCCTACATGGGCGGGTCAGCGGATGATCGCGGTCTGGCCGATCACGCCGTCCTGGCGCAGGCGCTGCATCGCCAGGTCGGCGAGGCTGTCCCATTGCGGCGGCGGCAGGCGGTTCTTGCGCAGGTGCCAGAGCAGGGCGATGGACTGGTAGCGGCCTTCGCGCCAGGTCAGGGTCGCGCGCCAGGCCGGCTGCAGCGATTGCGGGTCGAGCAGTTCGACCCGGTAGCTTTGTTCGGCGATGCGGCGGCCGTCCATTCGCTGGTCGGCCAGCGATACCCGCAGCACCGGTGCGGCGAACTCGCGGATCGCCTGCGCGGTGCGCGCCTGGTGCGCCACGGCGGCTTCGCGGTCCTGGCCCTGGGCGGTCTGGCCGAAACGCTCCTCGTCGCTGCGCGCGGACAGCGATTGGGTGCGATAGCCGGCCTCGTCCAGGCGCCGGGCCAGGGCGCGGGCGAGCTGGCCGGTGTAATCGCGGCGCACGCCGCTGTCGATGCCCAGCGCGACGTCGGGCTCGACCAGCAGCACGGTCAGGGCCTGGCGGTCGGCCGGCAGCGCGCCCAGGGTCTGGCTGTCGACCGACTGCCGGCGCAGGTACTGCCACGCGCCCCAGCCGGCCAGGACCAGCAGCATCAGGCCCAGCACCAGCAGCTTGCGCAACAGCGCGGCGCGCAGGCCGGCGCGGCGGGTCGGGGCGGCGGTCATGGTCGCGGTCGCGGGGACGCGCGCGGCGTCCCCGCGTTCGGGCTCAGTGGCGGAAGTGGCGCACGCCGGTGAACACCATCGCCAGGCCGTGTTCGTCGGCGGCGGCGATGACTTCGCTGTCGCGCATCGAACCACCCGGCTGGATCACCGCCTTGATCCCGGCCGCGGCGGCGGCGTCGATGCCGTCGCGGAACGGGAAGAAGGCGTCGGAGGCCATCACCGAGCCCGGCACGACCAGGCCGGCTTCCTCGGCCTTGAGCGCGGCGATTTTGGCGCTGACCACGCGGCTCATCTGCCCGGCGCCGATGCCGATGCTGCGGTGGTCGCGGGCATAGACGATGGCGTTGGACTTGACGAACTTGGCGATGCGCCAGGCGAACAGCAGGTCGTTGAGCTGGGCTTCGGTGGGGGCGAGCTTGCTGACCACCTTGAGTTCGTCGCGGCCGACTTCGCGCAGGTCGCTGCTCTGCACCAGCAGGCCCGAGCCGATCCGCTTGACGTCGTGGATGTTGCGGCCGGCGCCGTGCGGGATGCGCAGCACGCGCACGTTGGCCTTTTTCTTGGCGTATTCGACCGCGCCGTCCTCGTAGTCGGGGGCGATCAGCACCTCGACGAACTGGCGGTCGAGGATGGCCTTGGCGGTGGCGGCGTCGAGCTTGGTGTTGAAGGCGATGATGCCGCCGAAGGCCGAGGTCGGGTCGGTGGCGTAGGCCAGCTCGTAGGCGTCGCCGCAGGCCACGCCCTCGGCCACGCCGCAGGGGTTGGCGTGCTTGACGATCACGCAGGCCGGGCGCTCGAACTGGCGCACGCATTCCCAGGCCGCGTCGGCGTCGGCGAGGTTGTTGAAGCTCAGTTCCTTGCCCTGCAGCTGGGCGAAGGTGGCCAGGGTGCCCGGCACCGGGTACAGGTCGCGGTAGAACGCGCCCTGCTGATGCGGGTTCTCGCCGTAGCGCAGGTCCATGACCTTGACGAAGTTGGAGTTGTGCTGGGCCGGGAAGGTCTGCGCGCTGCCGTCCTCGGCGATCGCCGAGAGGTGATTGCTGATCGCCGCGTCGTACTGGGCGACGCGATTGAACGCGGCTACGGCGAGGTCGAAGCGGGTCTTGGCCGACAGCGCGCCGGCGTTGGCTTCGAGCTCGGCGAGCAGGCCGGCGTACTGGGCCGGGTCGGTGGCGACGGCGACGCGGGCGAAGTTCTTCGCCGCCGAGCGCAGCATCGCCGGGCCGCCGATGTCGATGTTCTCGATGACGTCCTCGAACGAGCTGGACGGGTCGGCGGAGACCTGTTCGAACGGGTACAGGTTCAGCACCAGCAGGTCGATCGCGGCGATGCCGTGTTCGGCCATGACCGCATCGTCGGTGCCGGCGCGGCCGAGCAGGCCGCCGTGCACGATCGGATGCAGGGTCTTGACCCGGCCGTCCATCATTTCCGGGAAGCCGGTGACCTCGGAGACGTCGCGCACGGCCAGGCCGGCGTCGCGGATCGCCTTGGCGGTGCCGCCGGTGGACAGCAGTTCCACGCCGTGCGCGGCGAGGGCGCGGGCGAGATCGAGGAGGCCGGTCTTGTCGGACACGGACAGCAGGGCGCGACGGAGTTTCACCGGCGAGCCGGTCGAGCGGTCGGAGGTCATTGCGGGGAGGGAGGCTGCGGAAGGGCGCGGGAATTATAGCCGCCGGGGGCGGGCGGCCGGTCCGTTCAGGGCGGTATGGGGAGGGGACGGTGGGGCCAAAGGCAAGGGCAAGAGCAACGGCAAATCCCCCCTGCCCCCCTTTTTCAAAGGGGGGAGGCGATCGGGTTGGTTCGTGGCCTTCCCATACTCATCGGCTTTTGCAGTTCCCCCCTTTGAAAAAGGGGGGCAGGGGGGATTTGCTCTTGCCCCTCAAGCCCGCAGTGCCGCCGCTGGCCCCGCCCGGGCTACTGGCGCTATACCGCGCCGATCGCGCGCCCGCCCCGGGCCCGCGGCCGCGCGCAGCGGCTAAGCTGTCCGCCGGCGCCCACCGGGCGCGAAGGAACGCAGGAGCCGATGGCCTCGATCTACGCTTTGAAAGGACGCTTCCAGGCCCTGTTGCGGCCGCTGGTGCGGCGCTTGCATGCGCTGGGCGTCACCGCCAACCAGGTGACCGTGGCCGCGGCCCTGGTCTCGCTCGCGGTCGCCGCGGCGGTGGGCTGGGGCGCGACGGCGCGGCCGGCGCTGTTCCTGCTGCTGCCGGGCTGGATGTTCCTGCGCATGGCGATGAACGCCATCGACGGCATGCTGGCGCGCGAGTTCGGCCAGCAGTCGCGGCTGGGCGCCTACCTCAACGAACTGGCCGACGTGGTCGCCGACAGCGCGCTGTACCTGGCCCTGTTCGCCGTGCCCGGGCTGATGCCGGCGCCGCTGATCGCCTTCGTGGTGCTGGCCGCGCTGACCGAGTACGCCGGCGTGCTCGGGCCGATGGTCGGCGCGCCGCGCCGCTACGACGGGCCGATGGGCAAGAGCGACCGCGCCTTCGCGGTCGGCCTGCTCGGCGTGCTGCTGGCCGGCGGCTGGATCGGCGCGGCGACGGTGGATGCGGCCCTGGGATTGTTGAGTGTGTTGTGCGCGTGGACGGTGGTGCGCCGCGTCCGCGCCGGTTTGCGGCATGATGCCGCGCAGGACGCGGTGCAGGAACGACAAGGAGACCACCCGTGAGGGAAGCGCAGGAACGTTATTTCGCCAGCTTCGACGACACCGAGCTGTTCTACCGGCATTGGCCGGCGCCGGCGCCCGTCGCCGGCCAGCCGCGCCGGGCGATCGTGCTGCTGCATCGCGGCCACGAACATTCCGGCCGGGTCGCGCACCTGGTCGACGAACTGAACCTGGCCGAATACGACGTATTCGCCTGGGACGCGCGCGGCAACGGCCGCTCGCCCGGCGAGCGCGGCGACGCGCCCGGTTTCGAGGCGCTGGTGCGCGACCTGGACCGTTTCGTCGCCCACATCGGCGGCAAGCACGGGGTCGCGGTCGAGGACATGGCGGTGGTCGCGCAGAGCGTGGGCGCGGTGGTGGCCGCGACCTGGGTCCACGACTACGCGCCGCGCCTGCGCGCGCTGGTGCTGGCCTCGCCGGCGTTCAAGGTCAAGCTGTACGTGCCGCTGGCCCGTCCCGGCCTGAAGCTGATGCAGGCGCTGCGCGGCAATTTCTTCGTCAACAGCTACGTGCAGCCGCAATGGCTGACCCACGACCCGGAGCGGGTCGAGAGCTACCGCAAGGACCCGCTGATCGCCCGGCCGATCTCGGTGCGGGTGCTGCTGGGCCTGTACGAGGCCGCCGACCGCGTCGTCGCCGACGCCCAGGCGATCACCGTGCCGACCCAGTTGCTGGTCTCGGGCGCGGACTTCGTGGTCCACCGCGGGCCGCAGGACCGTTTCTACGAAAACCTCGGCGCGCCGATCAAGGAACGCCACCTGCTCGACGGCTTCTACCACGACACTCTCGGCGAGAAGGGCCGCGCGGCCGCGGTCAACCGCATCCGCAGCTTCCTGCAGGCGCGCTTCGCCGAGCCGCTGCGCCGCGCCGACCTCGCCGACGCGCACCGCAGCGGCCCCAGCTTCGAGGAATCGGAAAAGCTCAGCTGGCCGCCGCAACGCTGGTCGCTGGCCGACCTGCGCTGGCGCTTCGTCCGCGCCGGCCTGCGCTTCGGCGGCAAGCTGTCGGAAGGGATCAAGCTCGGCCTGGACACCGGCTTCGATTCGGGCAGCAGCCTGGACTACGTCTATCGAAACCAGGCGCGCGGCACCGGCCCGCTCGGGCGGATGGTGGACCGCAATTACCTGGAGGCGATCGGCTGGCGCGGCATCCGCGTGCGCCGCAGCCACCTCAACGAACTGCTGCGCGAGGCGATGCGCCGCTTGCGCGCGGCCGGGTTGCCGGTGCACGCGATCGACATCGCCGCCGGCCACGGCCGCTACGCCTTGGAGGCGCTGGCCGGCGAAGGCGCGCAGGCCGATTCGGTGCGCCTGCGCGATTACAGCGAACTCAACGTCGACAAGGGCCGGGCCCTGATCGAGGAACTCGGCGCCGGCGCGCTGGCGCGCTTCGACCAGGGCGACGCCTTCGACCGCGACGCCCTGGCCGCGCTGGATCCGCGTCCGACCCTGGCGGTGGTGTCGGGCCTGTACGAACTGTTCCCCGACAACGACCAGGTGCGGCGTTCGCTCGAAGGCCTGGCCGCGGCGGTGCCGGAGGGCGGCTTCCTGGTCTATACCGGCCAGCCCTGGCACCCGCAGCTGGAGTTCATCGCCCGCGCCCTGACCAGCCACCGCGGCGGCGCGGCCTGGGTGATGCGCCGGCGCAGCCAGCAGGAGATGGACGAGCTGGTGCGCGCGGCCGGCTTCCGCAAGGTCGAGCAGCGCATCGACGCGTTCGGCATCTTCACCGTGTCCCTGGCGCAGCGGGTCGGCGCATGACCGGCGCGCCCGGGCGGCGTTCGTGGGGACGCGCCGCACTGTGGCTATTGGTGCTGGCGCCGCTGTTCTTCCTCAGCTACGGCTACGCCAACGGCGTGGCCGCAGCGCGCGCCGGCGTGCCCAGCATCGTGTTCGACTGGGAGCGGGCGATCCCGTTCTGGGCCTGGACCATCGTGCCGTACTGGTCGATCGACCTGTTCTACGGCATCTCGCTGTTCGTCTGTCGCGACCGCCGCGAACTCGATACCCAGGGCCTGCGCCTGCTGACCGCGCAGGCGATCGCGATCGCCTGCTTCCTGCTGTGGCCGCTGCGCTTCTCGTTCCAGCGCCCGGACAGCGACGGCGTGTTCGGCTGGCTGTTCGACGTGCTGCTGGGCTTCGACAAACCCTTCAACCAGGCGCCGTCGCTGCACATCGTGCTGCTGATCGTGCTGTGGGTGCGCTTCGCCGCGCACCTGCGCGGGGCCTGGCGCTGGCTGCTGCACGGCTGGTTCGCCCTGATCGGCGTGTCGGTGCTGACCACCTACCAGCACCACTTCGTCGACATCCCCACCGGCCTGCTCGCCGGCTGGCTGTGCGTATGGCTGTGGCCCGAGCGCGCGCCGGCGCCGTGGCGTGGCGCGGCCCTGGCGCGCGACGCGCAACGCTGGAAACTGGCGGCGCTGTACGCGCTGGGCGCGGCGGCATGCACGGCGGCGGCCTGGTGGCTGCGTGGGGCCGCGTGGTGGCTGCTGTGGCCGGCCTTGTCGCTGGCGCTGGTCGCGATCAATTACGCCCTGCTCGGCGCGAACGGCTTCCAGAAGCGCGCCGACGGCCGCCTGAGCATGGCCGCGCGCTGGCTGTTCGCGCCGTACCTGCTGGCGGCCTGGCTCAATTCGCGCTGGTGGACCCGGCGCGCGCCGCAACCGGTCGCGGTCGCCGACGGGGTCTGGCTCGGCCGGGTGCCGGGCGCGGGCGAACGCGGCGTCTTCGCCGCCATCGTCGATTGCAGCGCCGAGCTGTCGTTGCCGGTGCGGCGCGAGGGCGATGCGGTGCGGCCGATGCTGGACCTGGTCGCGCCGACGCCGGCGCAACTGGCCGAGGCGGCGCAGGACATCGAACGCCTGCGCGCGCGCGGCGAGGTCCTGGTCTGCTGCGCGCTGGGCTATTCGCGCAGCGCCGCGGCGGTGGCGGCCTGGCTGCTGCGCAGCGGCCGCGCGCATTCGCTGGAGGCGGCGATCGATACCCTGCGCCGGGCGCGGCCGGCGATCGTGCTCGGCCCGGCGCACCGGCGCGCCCTGCAGGCTTGCCTGGACGGCGATGCCCCGCTGCCGATGAGCGCGGTCGGGGGCGAAGCCGCATGAACGCCGGCGGATTCGAACTGCGCGCGATGGCGGCATTGCTGGCGCAGGGACGCTGGCTGCGGGCGATTTCGCTGTTGCTGCTCGCGGCGGCGCTGGCCGGGTGGTGGCTGTCGACGGCGTGGCTGTCCGATGTGGTCCTGCTCGGCAGCATCGCCGCTGGACTGGCGCAGGCCTATTACGCCCTGCGAGTCGATTTCGATGCGCGCCTGCTGCAAGCCCTGGCCGATACCGCGCCGGCCGGCGAGGATCCCGCCGACGCGGCGCGGCGGCTCGATGCGGGGCTGATCGGGCTGCGCCTGCTGCCGGCCGCGCGCGCCGGCCGCGACTGGGACGCGCGCTGGCGCGGCGCGCTGGGCCTGTTGCGGCGGCAGGCGATCGCGCTGGGATTGCAGTTGCTGTTGCTGTCGAGCGCGGTCTTGCTGGACCGTCCCGGGTGGGGAAGCATGGCCGGAGCGAATGGATGAGCGGCACGATAGGCGTCTGGACCGACGCGCAACGGGCCTTGTGGCAACGGCTGCAGGACTACCGCTTCGGCGGCGACCAGGGCGAGGCCTTCGTGTCGCGGGTCGCGCACGAGTGCGGCTGCGACCGCGAGACCGCCTTGGCGGCGCTGGAGGAGTACCGGCGCTTCTGCTTCCTGGCGGTCGAGGCGGGGCATCCGGTCACCCCGAGCCAGTTCGTCGACCGGGTCTGGCACGCCCACGTCACCGACACCCGCGACTACTGGGACCGGTTCTGCCCGCAGGTGCTGCAACGGCCGCTGCATCACGCGCCCTCGCGCGGCGGCGCCGCCGAGGACGAGCGCCATCGCCGGCAGTACCGCGATACCTGCACCAGCTACGGCTTCTTCTTCGGCGAGCCGCCGGCGCGATTCTGGGGCGAGGCCGAACCGGCGGCGCCGGCGGAGCCCGCCGCGGCGGAACGGCCGTCCATCGGGCTGCCGTGGCCTTCGGAGCCGCGCGGACTCGGACGAGCTTTCCGGATCTGGAGCGCGCTGCTGCTCGCCACGTTCGCGCTCGGCGCCACGGCCAACGGCACCGCCGCTCCGCTGCAGTGGCGCGGTGGCGGATTCCTGGCCCTGTACGTGGCCTTGCTGGGTTGGACCTTCGTCGCCGGCGGCGCCGCGCAACGCGCGCTGCGCGGGCCGAACCGGCGCAGCCAGCGCACGGTCGAGGATCCGGTGGAGCTGGGTTTCCTGGCCGCCGGGCCCAAGCGCGCCGCCGACGTGGCCATCGTCGAACTGCTGAGCTGCGAGGCGTTCAAGCTCGATCTTTCCGGGCCGGCCCGCCAGATCGATGCCTCGCGGGCCTGGCTGCGCCGCGACCGCACCGATGCGGCGCTGCCCGAGCGCCTGCGCGCCGCCGCCGCGCTGGTGCAGCGCAAGCAGCGCCTCGACGAGGCGCATCGCGCGCTGGAGGAGCATTACCACGACCTGGCCGAACCGATGCGCGCGCAAGGGTGGTGGCTGACGCCGGCGCAGGACTGGCGGGCGCGTGCGGTGGCGGTCTTGCCGATGATCGCGCTGATCGGCTTCGGACTGAGCAAGATCGGCATCGGCCTGGCGCGCGACCGGCCGGTCGGGTTCCTGGTGGTATTGAGCCTGCTGGCGGCGCTGTTGACGGTGGTGCGCTTGTGCAGCCTGCAGCGGCGCAGCCGCAGCGGCGACTGGGCGCTGCACGACGGCTCGCGCCGTCCGTGGAACTACGGCGACTACGGCGCGCGCGTGGCCGTGGCCGGCAGTTCGGCCCTGGTCGGCACCGCGCTGGTCGACTATCACTGGGTGCGCACGCCGGTGTCGTCGAGTTCCAACGATTCCGGCACCAGCACCAGCGGTTGCAGCGGCGGCGGCAGTTGCGGGGGCGGCGGCGGTTGCGGCGGCTGCGGCAGTTGAGCGAGGGGCAAGGACAGATGAGCGAACCCACACCGATCCGGCACCGCGACGGCTGGCGCCTGGCCTTGCTGGCGCGGCTGCGCGCCAGCGGCGCGACGCCGAACGGCATTTCCCTGTTCGCGATCGGCCTGACCGCGCTGGCCGGGCTGGCGTTCCTGTTCGCCCTGCGCGATCCCCCGCACTACGGCGCCGCGCTGCTGGCGTTCGCGGCGTTGTGCCTGCAGGGACGCTTGCTGTGCAACCGGCTCGACGGCCTGCTGGCGCGACGCGGCGGCCTGATCGGCAAGGCCGGCGAGGTCTACAGCGATGCGCCGGACCGGCTCGCCGACGCGCTGGTGTTCCTCGGCGTCGGCTACGGCTTGGCGCCGTGGCTGGCCTGGGGGCCGGACCTGGGCTGGGCTGCGTCGCTGTTGTCGGTCGGCACCGCCTACGTGCGCGTGCTCGGCCTGGCCTGCGGCCTGCGCGAGCATCGCGAAGGCCCGATGGCGCGGCGGCCGAGGATGATCGCGATGAGCGTGGCCGCGGCCCTGGCCGCGGTCGGCCTGGCGCTGGGCCAGGCGGCGGCGGTGGCCTGGCTGCTCGCCGCCGCGCTGGCGGCGGTGGTGTTGGGCGCCGCTTGGACGGTGGCGGTACGACTGCGCGCGATCGTGCGCGAACTGGAGTCGCGATGATTTCGCAATTGCTCGCCGCCGGCTTCAGCGGCGCGATCCGGGCCCTGACCGGCGCGCGCGCGCTGTGGCGCTGCGCGCCCTCGGCCGATCACCGGGTGTATTACGGCAACCACGTCAGCCACGGCGATTTCGTGATGATCTGGTCGGCGTTGCCGCCGGCGCTGCGCCGCGACGTGCGGCCGGTGGCCGGCGCCGAGTACTGGCAGCGCGACGGGCTGCGCCGCTATCTGATCCGCGAGGTCTTCAACGGTGTGCTGATCGAGCGCGATCCGGCGCAGCGCAAGCGCGATGCGATCGAGACCCTGTGCGAGGCGGTCGACGGCGGCAGTTCGCTGATCCTGTTTCCGGAGGGCACGCGCAACCAGAGCGACGAGCCGCTGCTGCCGTTCAAGAGCGGCCTGTACCACCTGGCGCGGTGTCGCCCGGAACTGGAGTTCGTGCCGGTGTGGATCGACAACCTGGCCCGGGTCATGCCCAAGGGCAAGCTGCTGCCGCTGCCCTTGCTGTGCACGGCGACCTTCGGCGACACCCTGCGGCTGCAGGCCGACGAGGGCAAGGACGCGTTCCTGGAGCGCGCGCGCGGCGCGCTGCTGGCGTTGTCGGAAAACGGCCAGGGAGGCCAAGCATGATCGAGTTCCTGCGCGGGCAACCGCATTCGGTGCTGCTGTTCGGCGGCGTCGCCGCGGTGTTGCTGTTCGCCACCGCGATTTCCGAGTTCCTGCGCTGGCGCACCCGCGACCGGCCGAGCGCGGTGATCGCCAACCTGGTCGCGCGGATCCGCGCCTGGTGGGTGATGGCGTTGGTGGTCGGGGTCGCGTTCGCGATCGGACGGGTCGGCATGATCGTGCTGTTCGCGCTGGTGTCGCTGTTCGCGTTGCGCGAGTTCATCACCCTCACCCCGACCCGGCGCAGCGATTACTACGCCTTGCTGGCGGCGTTCTATCTGGCCCTGCCGCTGCAGTACTGGCTGGTCTACACCGACTGGTACGGCCTGTACACCTTGCTGATTCCGGTCTACGCGTTCTTGCTGCTGCCGATCCTGTCGACGGTCGGCGAGGACACCACGCGCTATCTGGAGCGCACGGCGAAAGTGCAGTGGGGGCTGATGATCTGCGTGTTCAGCATCTCCCATGTGCCGGCCTTGCTGAACCTGCGCATCCCCGGTTACGAGGGGCGCAACCTGCTGCTGATCGCGTTCCTGGTGATCGTGGTGCAATCCTCGGACGTGCTGCAGTACGTCTGGGGCAAGCTGTGCGGCAAGCGCCTGATCGCGCCGCGGCTGTCGCCGTCGAAAACGGTCGAAGGCTTCGTCGGCGGCGTGGCCTCGGCGACCGCGCTCGGCGCGGCGCTGTGGTGGATCACCCCGTTCTCGCCCTGGCAGGCCGCGGCCTTGGCCCTGGTCATCAATCTGATGGGCTTCTACGGCGGCCTGGTGATGTCGGCGATCAAGCGCGACCGCGGAATCAAGGACTGGGGCCACATGATCGAAGGCCACGGCGGCGTGCTCGACCGCCTCGATTCGGTGTGCTTCGCCGCGCCGGTGTTCTTCCACCTCATTCGATATTGGTGGGTGTGACCGAACCGCTCAGCGCGCATTGCGCGCTGGTTCGGTCACACGCCCGGCCAAGGATGGCCGGGCCGGGCGTTCCGAAGCCCGCGCAAGCAGCGCCATGGACGGCACCTGCTGCCGATAGAAGCGCCGTATGCGCGCATTGCGCGCTGTTCGGCCACACCCCCGCCAAGGATGGCCGGGCCGCCTTCTGTAGGAGCGGCGTCAGCCGCGACAACCGCAGCGGTGCGCGCAAGCGTTGCGTCCGAAGACCGGACATGCGAAACCGGCGTGCGCCCGCGAGCGCAGGATAGGACGCACAAAAAACGGCCGTTTGTCGGCCGTCTCGGGTGGAATGCGTGGTATTCGGCCGCTGCGGTTGTCGCGGCTTACGCCGCTCCTACAGGGCGGCGAGGCTTACTCGAGCCCGTACTCGCGCAGCTTCTTGCGCAGGGTGGCGCGGTGGATGCCGAGCATCGCCGCGGCGCGGCTCTGGTTGCCGTCGCAGTGCTGCAGCACTTCGGCGAACAGCGGGATTTCCAGCTCGCGCAAGGCGATCTCGTACAGGTTTTCGGTGCCGCTGCCGTTCAGGTCGCCCAGGTAACGACGGATCGAAGTCGCGACATGATCGCGCAGCGGAACGCGGGGTCCGGAGCGGGCGGCTTCGTTGCGGTCGTTGAGAGCGTTCAAGTGCGTCCCCGTGCAGGTATGTCCGCCGGGATCAGTACGGCGCGCTCGTTGCGCGCCCGCCGACGGGAGGGGGAGTCTAGCGCGCGGGAGTCGCGGCAGACAACGCGACGGTCGGTTTTCAGCGGAAGTCGAAGGTGAACGCGACCACGTGCGGCGCCGGTTCGAGCACGTCGAACTGGACCGCCGCGCTTTGTCCCGGCGCGATCAGTCCGGCCGACGGCTGGCCTTTGCGGTAATCCTGTGGAGAGAACGCGCGCTGCCCGACCCGGCGGCCATCGACGTCGTCCAGACTCAGCACCAGGGTCGGCCAGGGCTGCGGCCAGCGCGCGTCGTTGCGGAAGCTGGCGGTGACGCGCAGCACCCCGGCGCGGCCGTCGACCGGCAACACATTGCGGTTGAGCATGGTCAGCGCGGCCGGTTCGCGCCACGGCGGAATCGCGCACGACAGCGCGCTGCACAGGCCGGCGACCAGCGGCCGCCAGCGCGCGTCGGCGGCGAGTTCGGCGCGTTGCGCCAGCAGCAATTGCAGCGCCAGCGCCAGGCTCAGCACGGCGACCGCGAGCGGGCCGAGCCACGGTCGCCGCGACGGCGCCGCGGCGGCTTGCGCGCGTGCGCGGCTGCGCACGAAGCTGGGCTGGGCGCGCACATGCGCGACCGCGGTTTCGGGCTTGCCTTGGCGGCGCGCCGGCGCGCGGCGCGGCGCCGGTTCGGGCGCGGCCTGGGTCAGCGGCGGCAACGGCGCAGCGGGCGCGGCTGCGGCCGCGTCGGCCGCCGCTTCGTCCACGCTCTCCTGCGCGGCTTCGCCGTCGCTGTGGTGCGCGCCCTCGTCGTTCTCGTCGTCGGCTCCGCCGAGCGCCGCGTTCGTGGCGTCGAGCGGCTCGGCGCCGGGCGCAGCATGCGGCGGATCGTCGGCGGGCGGCGCGGCGGTCTCGCCTGCGGGCGGCGCAGTGGTCTCGCCTGCGGCTCGATCGTCCGCCGCGGCGTCGTCGGCCGCCGGCCCCGCCTCCGATGCCGACGGCAAGGCGCGTCCGCAACGCGGGCAGGAGCGCGCCGGACCGTCCTGTCCGACGATCAGGGCGACGAGGTAACCGCAATGAGGGCAGGCGACGAACATCGGTTTATTCAATCACGCCCGGAGCCTCAGCGCCGGCGCACGCCTGTGACCCGCATCCAGTCTTCGAGGCGGTCGGCGCGCAACTGCTCGAAGTCCTGCGCGTAGCGGGCCAGCACCTCGTCTTCCTGGCCGGCGAGGATGCCGGACAGGGCGATGCGGCCGCCGGGTTCGACCCGCGCGGCCAGCGTGTCGGCCAGCGCGACCAGGGCCGAGGCGAGGATGTTGGCGACCACCACCGGGTAGCGCTGCGCCGGTTCGTCCTGCGGCAGGTAGACCTCGATGCGCTCGCCGACCTGGTTGCGTTCGGCGTTGTCGCCGGTGGCGAGGATCGCCTGCGGGTCGTTGTCCACGCCGACCGCGTGCGCGGCGCCGAGCTTGAGCGCGGCCAGGGCGAGGATGCCGGAGCCGCAGCCGAAATCGAGCACGCGGCGGCCGCCGAGTGCGCCGTCGTCGGCGAGCCGGTCCAGCCACTGCAGGCACAGCGAAGTGGTCGGATGGGTGCCGGAGCCGAACGCCAGGCCCGGGTCCAGCCGCACCACCGCCGCGTCGGCGGCGTCGGCGCCTTCGGGCAATTCCTGGTTCCAGGGCACGATCCAGGTGCGGCGGCCGAACTGCAGCGGCTCGTACTGGTCCATCCAGGCGCGTTCCCAGTCCTGGTCCTCGACCCGGCGGAACTGCACCTGGGTCCATTCCAGGTCGGGATCGAAGGACTCCAGCGCCGCCAGCAGCACCAGCGCATCGGCGTCGTGCGGGAACAGCGCGCTGAGCACGATCGACTGCCACAACGGCGTTTCGCCGACCCCGGGTTCGAGGATGGCGTGTTCGTTGCCGGTGTCGGCATCGGCGTCGAGCATGGTCACGGCGAGCGCGCCGACGTCGTCCAGTGCGGCTTCGTAGCGCGGCTGTTCGGCTTCGCTGCAGCGCAGGGTGATTTCGAGGAAGGGCATCGGCACGGCGCGGGACGGAAACGGCGGCCATTATTGACCCGTTTCGCGGCGATCAGATAGCGTGCCGCCACCGAACAGGAGCGATACGCCATGGAACCGCATCTCCCGACCGCCGCGCGCCTGCGCACCTGGGTTCTGCTCGGCGGGCTGGCCCTGGCCGCCGCCTGCGCCCGCGAGGCGGCTCCTGCCGCGACCGCCGATGCGCCGGCGCCCGCCGCCAACGCGCTGCCGGCCGCCAGCGCCCCGCCGGCCGAACCGGCGCAAGCGCCGTCCGACGGTGCCGCGATCGAAGTGCGCGGCGAGTTCCCCGGGCTGCGCCTGGAGGCATTGAGCGCGCTGCCCAGCCCCGGCGAAGCGGCGCTGCCCAGCGAAGCCGACTCCAGCGATTGCGGCGCCTCCGCGCTCTCGCAGGAGGGCGGCCTCGCCGACAAGGCCGGCTGGACGGTGTTCGCCGAAGAAGAGTGGAACGGCTACCGGGTGGTCGGCATCTCGCATCCGGCGGTGATGCTGGCCGGCATCGGCTGCACCTACCCCGGCGGGCGGGTGCTGTTCTTCCGCGACGGCCGGCCGGTGGCGCAGGTGTTCGATCCGAACGCCGACACCAGCGAAGCCGACAGCGGCCTGCAGGGCCTGTGGAATCCGAGCAAGGACAAGGCGCCGGCGATGGAGGGCGCGGCCGAGGAACTGCGCGTGGGCGGCCTGCATTCCTCGCGCGCGCGGGTGCTGGCGCGCGGGCAGGCGCTGGAGTTGGCCGCGTTGCCCGAGCTGGACCGCTACTGCGGCGGCCAGGCGCAGGTGCCGCGGATCGAAGGCCTGGACCTGTCCAAGGCGCGCGCGCGCCTGTTCGCCCAGGGCTGGCGCGGCGATCCGCCGCAGCGCGAGGAGGGCGTCGAGAACTTCCTCGGCGGCATGATCCAGGCCTTCCCCGAAGTCGAGGACTGCGCCGGCACCGGCATGGGCTTTTGCCGCTTCGCCTATCGCAACCCGGCCGGGCATGGGCTGGCCCTGATCACCGCCGGCGAGTACCAGGCGGCCGAGGGCGATCAGCGCGGTTACGAGCCCTCGGCGGTCGGCTACGACGTCAGCTGCGCGGCCGGCGGCCCCGGCTGAACCTGAACAGGCGCGCGGCCGGACCCCGGCCGCGCGGCCAAACCGAGTAATGGTTCACGATTCATCCGGGCGCAGGCATCGGCGCCCGGCTTGACTTACTATCGGCATCTCAGCGAAGCACCTCTTGCGCCGCGCGGTTCCCGCCGGCCGGCGCCGGGGGGCTCGTCGCGCCTCGCGGCGAGGCTTCCTTTTCCGCCGAGCAGTTCCCGCCGAGTAACGGTCTTGATCTCCGATGCCTGTACGTCCGACTACAAGCAGCGCCCGCCCGCGGCGTTGGCGGGGTCGCGCGTGAGCCGCTGGCCGCTGTTGGCGGCGCTGGGCGTGGCGGCCCTGACCGCGGCGCTGGTGTATGCGCGCCGCCCGGTGGAAGCGCCGTCCGTAGCCGCGCAGGCCGCCCTGGTCATGCCGACCACGGCGCGGGTCGCGCACGGCGATGCGGCCCGCGACGACGCGGTGGCCGCGATGGCGCCGCGCGCCGTGCCGCGCGGCGCGTCCTCGCCGTCGGCGCTGCGGGTCCAGTTCGAGCAGGCGCCGGACTTGTTCGCTTATGCCCAGTCGATCCGCTCGCGCGCCGAAGCCGGCGAGCCCGAAGCGATCTGGCTGCTGAGCCGGGTCTACGACTACTGCGCGAACTATTCCAGCGCGCCGGTCGACTATGCCGCCGACACGCGCGCGATCGAGGCGATGAAGCTGCGCACCTCGGCGGCGATGGCCGGCGCGCGGCAACGGGTCAGCGATCGCTGCGCGCGTTTCTCGCCGGACGACGGGCTCAATTATCAATTGGTGTTCTTCAAGCAGGTCGAAGCGGCGCAGGCCGGCAGCCTGCCGGCCGAGGCCGCGCTGCTGGCCGGCGGCAAGCCGCTGGAGAAGACCGAGGAATACCGGACCAACCTGGTCGACCGGGTGCTGCGCTCGAAGGACCCGGAAGCGTATTCGGCGCTGGCGCCGGGCATGGGCATCGCCTCGACCGGCCGGCGCGGCTCGGCCTCGCGCGTCGCCGGCACCCAGTTCGCGGAACTGGCCTGGCAGCTGGCGGCCTGCCAGCTCGGCCAGGACTGCAGCCAGCAAGGCTCGTTGATGACTTCGTATTGCGCCAATGGCGGCATCTGCTCGCAGGATCCGACCCAGGATTTCGCGGGCTTCGTATACGACGCGGCGATCCCGCGTCAGGGGGCGGAAGTGGTGGATGAAATGGTCGATTCGCTGGTCGGCGAAAAGAGGACAGTGCAATGAACCGCAAGCACTACGTAACCACGGCCAAGATCGGTTTCTGGGCGCTGCTGCTCAGCGCGTACTCGGTCGGCGCCGCCGGGGTGATGATCGATGTGTTCGCCGACGACTACCGCGACCTGTCGCGGGTCGCGGTGACCTCGGTCGACTCCAAGAGCGAGTTGCGCTCGCTGAGCGCGGCCCAGATCGCGGCGGTGTACCGCGCCCAGAGCGGCGCGCCGTTCTCGTCGCTGCCGCCGGGCAGCACCTTCAAGGTGGTCTGGCCGGACGGCTCCAGCGAGTACGTCATGGTGGTCAGTCCGTCGTCGAGCGGCGGGGTGCGGCCGATCCCGGGCACCCAGGTGCCGGCCAGCGGCAAGGGCGGCAAGCAGGCGCCGGCACTGGTGCCGCCGTCGGCCGGCCTGACCGAAGGCGACGTCCAGGATCTGGCGGCGTGGGTCGACCCCTCGCTGCGGTGAGCCGGCGCCGCGTGCCCAGCCGGCGCGGCCGATAGCGACTGCATTGCGGGCGCTGCCGGCGCGCGCGCCGGTTTCGCCGGAGGGCCGGCGGACCCGGCGAGTCGACCGGATCGACCAGACAAACGAAACGGCCCGCGTCCTGCGACGCGGGCCGTTTCTGTTTGCGCCGTGGCAGCCGCGGCTCAGACGATCGAGATCGTCTTTTCCTTCTGTTCCTTGAGCCGCTTTTCCAGGTAGTGGATGTTCATCCCGCCCTGCTGGAAACCGGCGTCGGACAGGATGCGCTGCTGCAGCGGGATGTTGGTCTTGATCCCGTCGACGACCATCTCGCTCAGCGCCACGCGCATGCGCGCGATCGCGGTCTCGCGGTCGGGGCCGTGGACGATCAGCTTGCCGATCATCGAGTCGTAGTTCGGCGGCACCCGGTAGCCTTCGTAGATGTGGCTGTCCACGCGCACGCCCGGGCCGCCCGGAGCGTGGAAGTGCTGGATCAGGCCCGGGCAGGGCATGAAGGTTTCCGGATCCTCGGCGTTGATCCGGCATTCGATCGCGTGGCCTTCCAGGACCACGTCCTCCTGCTTGATCGACAGCTTGCGGCCGGCGGCGATCATCAGCTGCTCGCGCACCAGGTCGATGCCGGTGACCAGCTCGGTGACCGGGTGTTCGACCTGGATCCGGGTGTTCATTTCGATGAAGTAGAAGCGGCCGTTCTCGTACAGGAACTCGAACGTGCCGGCGCCGCGGTAGCCGATGCGGATGCAGGCCTCGACGCAGACCCGGCCGATCTCGGCGCGCTGCTCGGCGCTGATGCCCGGCGCCGGCGCTTCCTCGACCACCTTCTGGTGGCGGCGCTGCATCGAGCAGTCGCGTTCGCCCAGGTGGATGGCATTGCCCTGGCCGTCGGCCAGCACCTGGATCTCGACGTGGCGCGGGTTCTCCAGGAACTTCTCCATGTACACCATGTCGTTGCCGAACGCGGCCTTGGCTTCGGACTTGGTGGTCTGGATCGCGGCGTTGAGATGGGCTTCGGTGTGGACCACGCGCATGCCGCGGCCGCCGCCGCCGCCGGCGGCCTTGACGATGATCGGGTAGCCGATCTCGCGCGCGATCTTGATGTTCGCCGCGTTGTCGTCGCCGAGCGGGCCGCCGCTGCCGGGTACGCAGGGCACGCCGGCCTCCTTCATCGCCCGGATCGCCTCGACCTTGTCGCCCATCAGGCGGATGGTCTCGGCGCGCGGGCCGATGAAGACGAAGCCGGACTGCTCGACGCGCTCGGCGAAGTCGGCGTTCTCGCTGAGGAAGCCGTAGCCGGGGTGGATCGCCTGGGCGTCGGTGACCTCGGCCGCGGCGATGATCGAGGCCATGTTGAGGTAGCTCTCCGACGACGGCGCCGGCCCGATGCAGACCGACTCGTCGGCCATGGCGACGTGCTTGAGATTGCGGTCGACGGTGGAATGCACCGCGACCGTGCGAATGCCGAGGGCGTGGCACGCGCGCAGGATGCGCAGCGCGATTTCGCCGCGGTTGGCGATTACGACTTTGTCGAGCATAGAGGTTCCGGGACTCGGGACTCGGGACTCGGGACTCGAAGCGGATCTCGCGATCGGATATCGGCGGCGGGTCGCGTCCGGCGCGCGAACGCGCGCGACGACGTACCGCCTTGCCGAGTCCCGAGTCCCGAGTCCCGAGTCCCGCGCATGTCAGCCGATGACGAAGAGGGGCTGATCGAACTCGATCGGCTGACCGCTTTCGGCCAGGATCTTGAGCACGGTGCCGGAGACGTCGGCTTCGATCGGGTTGAACATCTTCATCGCCTCGATGATGCCCAGGGTGTCGCCGGCCTTGATCGACTGGCCGACCGAGACGAAGGACGGCTTGTCCGGGGCCGGGGAGGCGTAGAAGGTGCCGACCATCGGCGCGCGCACGACGTGGCCGTCGGGCAGGTCGCTGCCGGCCTTGGCGCTGCCGCCGGTGGCCGCTTCGGTCGGCGAATGCATCGGCATCGGCGCGGCCGGACGCTCCGGAGCCGGGGCGTAGACGGCCGGGGCCGGCGCGGCGACCGCGTAGCCGCCCTTCGGCGCGCGGGCCAGGCGGACCGACTCTTCGCCTTCCTTGATCTCGATCTCGGCGAGGTTGGACTCCTCGAGCAGGTCGATCAGTTTTTTGATTTTGCGCAGGTCCATGGAACGGGCCTCAAGTGGGATTCGTCGGGCGGGCCGCGCGGGCGCGGCCCGGTTGGATTCAGGATGCCAGCCGCTTGATGGCAGCTTCGAGTGCGTAGCGGTAGCTGTCGGCGCCGAAGCCGCAGACGACGCCGACGGCGAGGTCGCTGACATAGCTGTGGCGGCGGAACGGCTCGCGGGTGTGCGGGTTGGACAGGTGGATCTCGATGAACGGGATCGCCACCGCGGCCAGGGCGTCGCGGATGGCGACGCTGGTGTGGGTGAAGGCGGCCGGGTTGATCAGGATCAGGGCGGTGCCGTCGCCGCGCGCGGCCTGGATCCGGTCGACCAGGGCGTGCTCGGCATTGGACTGCAGGCTGTCCAGGCGGTGGCCGGCGGCCTCGGCGCGGGCGCGCAGGTCGGCGTCGATCTCGGCCAGGGTGGTGCGGCCATAGACCTCGGGCTCGCGCGTGCCGAGCAGGTTCAGGTTGGGGCCGTGCAACACCAGGAGCTGGGCCATCGGACCGGGGGCGGGTAGCCTTCGAAGGCCGGCAGTGTGCGTCACCAGCGCGGAGCTGTCCAGAAGTTGCCCGCCAAATCGACGAAGTTGCGGCGTTTTAAGCAGTTGTTTGAGTGCCTGCTCTAGACCGGATCCGGTCGCTTGGCAAGTCCCGGAACGGCAGGGCGCGACGGCTTTCCGGCCTGATCGTGGCCGCTGCCGCGGTTACGGCTTGCAATCGGCGTCACGCCGGCCGGCACCGCGTTTCGGCGACGTTCGCCGCCGTTGCCGGCACGACCCGGCTCGGCGCGCCGATCACTCGACCCAGGCGTCGATCTCGCCCTCGGCGAAGGGCCCGATGCGCTGTTTGAGCAGTGTGCCGTCCGCGCCGATCAATACCGTGTACGGCAGCACGCCTTTGGGATTTCCCAGCCGTACTCCGGCATCGCGCGGCCCCGGGGCGTCGAGCAGGATCGGGTAGCCGACCGGCACCCGCTGCAGGAAAGCGGCGACGGAATCGCGGTCGTCCAGGGCGATGCCGACCACTTGCACGCCGTTGCCGCCCTGGCTGCGCGCGTAACGGTCCAGTTCGGGCATTTCCTTGATGCAGGGGCCGCACCAGCTGGCCCACAGGTTGACCAGCACCGGCCGCCCGGCGTGGGCCTGCGGCAGCGACATCGGGCGGCCGTCGAGGCCGGGCAAGGTCAGGCTGGGCACCGGCGCGCCGCGCCGGGCCACGGCCAGGCCGGCCGGCGGCGCGGGCGCGTCCTTCGCGTACCAGGACTGCAGCGCGCGCTGGCCGAGCTCGGTGCGGGTCAGCAGGCCGCCGCCGCCGACCCACTGGCCGGCGAGCAGGCCGATGCCGCCGGCGAGCACGGCCACGGCGACGATCTTCAGGCTGGACGGGATCGCCATCGGCGCCGGCTCAGGGCTGGGCCGCGCGTGCGGCGCGTTCGGCGAAGGCAGGCGCCTTTTCGAAGCCGAACAGGCGCAGCTCGCGGCGTTCGGCGCCGGCGACGAAGTACAGGGTCGCCGGCGGGCCGATGATGCCCAGGCGCTGCATCAGCGCCTGATCGAGTTCGTCGTTGGCGGTGACGTCGGCCTTGAGCAGGACGAAACCGTCCAGGGCGCGGTGCACCTGCGGCTCGGGGAAGGTGTACTTCTCCATCTCCTTGCAGGCCACGCACCAGTCGGCATAGAAGTCGAGCATCAGCGGCTTGCCGGCGGCCTGGGCCGCGGCGATCTCGCGGTCGAGGTCGGCGCTGGACTTGATCTTGCGGAACGGCAGTTCGGCCGGATGCGCGGCGCCGCCGCGCAGACCCGCCAGCGGCCGCAGCGGATCGCTGCCGCCGGCCAGGGCGCCGAGCACCTGCGCCGCGCCGGCCAGGCCGAGCAGCAGCGCGGCCAGCCAGGCCAGCGCGCGCAGACCGCTGCCATGGCCGCGGCCGCCGCCCGCCAGCGCGATCAGCACCGCCGCGCCGAGCAGCAACGCGCCCCACAGGGCCAGGGTCAGCGCGCCGGGCAGGATCCGCGACAGCATCCACACCGCCATGCCGACGAACACCAGGCCGAACGCGCGCTGCACCGCGACCATCCACGGCCCGCTGGTCGGCAGGCCGCGGCCGGCGGCGACGCCGAACGCGATCAGCGGCGCACCCATGCCCATCGCCAGGGCGAACAGCGCCGCGCCGCCGAACAGCGGGTCGCGGGTCTGGCCGATGTACAGCACCGCCGCGGCCAGCGGCGGCGCCACGCAGGGGCCGACGATCAGCGCCGACAGCGCGCCCATCACCGCCACGCCGAGCCAGGAACCGCCGCGCTGGCGGTTGCTGAGCTCGCCCAGGCGGTTGCGCAGCGCGGCCGGCAACTGCAGTTCGTACAGGCCGAAGCTGGACAGGGCCAGGGCCAGGAACAACAGGGCGAACAGCACGATCACCCACGGCGTCTGGAAGGCGATCTGCAGATTGGCGCCGACCAGCCCGGCGACCACCCCGGCGACGGTGAACACCACCGCATTGGCGAGCACGTAGACCAGCGACAGGGCGAACGCGCGGCGTGCGCCCAGGCCCGGGCCCTGGCCGACGATCAGGCCGGACAGGATCGGCACCATCGGCAGCACGCAGGGGGTGAAGGCCAGCAGCAGGCCGAAGCCGAAGAAGGTCAGCAGCGCCCAGTAGCGGTTCGGGCCTTTCAGCGAAGCGGCGAGCAGGCTGTCTTCGGCCTGCGGCGCGGCGGCGTCGGCGCTTGCCGGTGCGGTTGCGGCGATCGCGGCCGCGGCGGTGGCGGCATCCGTGCCGGCGGCCTGCGGCGCCGCACTCGCGGCCGCATCGTTGGCGTCCGTCGCGGCCGCAGGCGCGGCAGCGGCGCCGGCCGCATCGGCCGCCGAGGTCGGGTTCGGCGCGGTCGGGGTCGCGCCGGCCGGCAACGTCGCCGCGGCTGTCGTCGCGGTGCCGGCGGCCGTCGCGGCGGTCGCGCCGACGTTGCCGCGCGGCAGGTCGACGGCGATCTTGCGGGTCATCGGCGGGTAGCAGATGCCGTCGGTCTGGCAGCCCTGGAAACCGACGGTAAGCGTCAGCCTGGCCGCGTCGGCGGTCTTGCGCAGCAGCGGCAACGGCACGTCGATCTGGTCGAAGAACACCGTGACCTGGCCGAAGTGCTCGTCGCGATGGGCGACGCCGCGCGGCCATTGCGGCTTGCCGGCGGCGATGTCGGCGCGGTCGGTCTTGAGCGAGGTCTTGTCGCGATACAGGTAATAGCCGCGCGCCGGGGTGAAGCGCAGCAGCAGGCTGTCGCCGTCGCGGGCGATGGCTTCCACGCCGAAGGCCTGTTCCGGCGGCAGCGGCAAGGCGTCGGTGGCGCCGGCGGCATTGCTCGGCGCGCCCAGGGCCGGGGCGCCCAGCAGCGGATTGGACGCGGCGCCGCCGCGCACGCCGAAGCCGGCCAGCGGCGCGGCCGTCGGCACCGGATCGACCGCGGCCTCGGCGGCTGCGGGCAGGGCCACGGCGACGGTGCGGGTCTGCGGCGGGTAGCAGATGCCGGCGTCGGCGCAGCCCTGGTACTTGATGGTCAGCTTGACGCTGCCGGCCTGGGCCTGGCCGGGCAGGCTGGCCACCACCCGGTCGCGATACGTCTCGACGTCGCCGAAGAACTCGTCCTTGTAGGCCTTGCCCTTGGGCAGTTGCAGCGCCTGCGCGGCGAAGCCGGCGTCGGCCTTGACCGAAATGCGGTGCTTGTAGAGGTAATAGCCCTTGGCGATCTTCCAGTCGATGGCGATGCGATCGGCGGAAGCGGCCTGGGCGCCGAGCACGAAGGCCTGGTCGACCGGCAGCAGGTCCTGCTCGTTCACCGCCAGGGCGGGAGCGCTGCCCAGGGCGGCGACGGCGGCGAACGCGAAGGCCGCGGCGGCGCGCAGGCGACGGCGGCGGAACGGATGGTCGGTCATCGGTCGGGGGTCTGCTCGTTCACCCATAAGCCGTAGGGTCGGTAGTGGTCGCGCGGTTCGACCACAAGAACCTCCGGCAGTTCATACGGATGCAGTTCGATCAGGCGTTCGACCAGGGCCGGATAGGTCGCGGCCCCGGTCTTGATCAGCAACTGCACTTCGGTGGCCTGCTCGACTTGGCCCTGCCAGCGGTAGGTCGAGCGCGCCCCGGGCAGGCGGGTGACGCAGGCGGCCAGCCGTTCCCCGACCAGGGCCTGGGCGATGGCGTCGGCGCTGGCCTCGTCGGGGCAGGTGCTGAGCACCAGCACGGGCAGGGTGGAAGTCGGCATCGGCCAAGTGTAAGGCCCCGCGCCGCGGCGCCGCCGGGCGCGGACCGCGACGGCTTTGCCGATTCGGCGCGGTTGCCGCGCTCGCGCGCGGCCGGGCCTGCCGCTGCGCGCTCAGCCTCCGCCGGCGACGACCCGGTCCCAATGCGCCGGCTGGCCGATGGTCTGCTCGAGGAAATCGATGAAGGCCTCGACCTTGCGCGGCCGGTACTCGCGGCTGGGATACACCGCATAGATGCCGATCGGCAGCAGGCTCCAGTCCGGCAACACCTCGACCAGGCGGCCGTCGGCCAGTTCGTCGGCGACGGCGAAGGTCGCGGTCTGCAGGATGCCTTCGCCGCGCAGGGCGGCCTCGACCAGGGGCAGGCCGTAGTTGGCCTTGAGCCGGCCGCGCACCGGCACCCGCAGCGGTTCGCCGTCGCGCTGGAACTCCCAGGTCGGCGCATCGCGGAACAGGGTGTAGTGCAGGCAGTCGTGTTCGATCAGCGCGCCCGGCGCGGCCGGCGCGCCGCGCCGCTGCAGGTAGGACGGCGCGGCGACCAGGATGCGCCGGGTCTGGGCGATACGCCGCGCGACCAGCCGCGAATCATCGAGCGCGCCGATCCGGATCGCGGCGTCGAAGCCTTCGCCGATCAGGTCGACGAAGCGGTCGTCGAACTGCAGGTCGAGTTCGATCTGCGGCCAGCGGCGCAAGAATTCGCCGACGTGGGGGATCACGTAGAGGCGGCCGAAGTTCATCGGCAGCGACACTCGCAACTCGCCGCGCGCCTGCGCCGACAGGTCGTGCACGCGTTCGCCGGCGGCCAGGATCTGGGCCAGCGCCGGCGCGACCTGGGCGTAGTAGTGGCGGCCGGATTCGGTGAGGCTCAGCCGGCGGGTCGAACGGTTGAGCAGCTTGGTCCCCAGCCGGGCTTCGAGCGCGGCCAGGCGCCGGGTCACCGCGCCCGGGGTCAGCTCGAGATGGCGCGCCGCGGCGGTGAAGCTGCCATGGCGGAGGATGGCCTCGAAGGCTTCGAGTTCGGAGTACAGCCCGCCGGACATTATTGAGCCGCTCTCAATGATGAGTTGTCGCGACGATCCTATATCGCCGTGTCCGGCAACAATAGCCTGTCCATCCCCGGCGCCACCGCGCGCCGTCCTGTCCCAGGAGCACTCGATGGACGCGTTCCAACTGCAAGGCCACGACCTCGCCAGCCTGCGCCGGGTGGCGCTGCCCGAACCCCGGCCCGGCCCCGGCGAAGTGCGGATCCGGGTCGCCGCGGCCTCGGTCAATTACCGCGACTACGCCCTGGCCACCGGCCGCTACCAGCCCGAGTTGCCGCGCCCGTTCGTGCCGCTGTCCGACGGCGTCGGCCGGGTCGATGCGGTCGGCGCCGGCGTCGACGGGATCGCGCTCGGCGAGCGCGTGCTCGGCCACTACACCACGCGCTGGACCGACGGGCCGTTCAACTCCGAGAACCATCTGAGCAAGCTCGGCGGGCCGCGCGACGGCTGGCTGGCGCAGTGGATCGTGCTGCCGGCCGCGGCGGTGCTGCGCGCGCCGGATTTTCTCGACGATGCCGCCGCTTCGACCCTGCCGGTGTCGGGCCTGACCGCCTGGAGCGCGCTGCGCAAGCTCGAACTCGCCCCCGGCGCCAGCGTGCTGGTGCAGGGCAGCGGCAGCGTGTCGCTGATGGCCTTGCAACTGGCCGCGGCGCGCGGCCTGGACGTGATCGCCACCACCGGCGACGCGGCCAAGGCCGAACGGCTGCGCGCGCTCGGTGCGCGCGCGGTGATCGATTACCGCGCCCGGCCCGACCTGGCCGCGGCGGTGCGCGAGGCGACCGGCGGCCGCGGCGTCGACGGCATCGTCGACGTGGTCGGCGGCGCGTCGTTCGCCGGCCTGCTGCAGGCCGCCGCCGACAACGCCCACATCGCGGTGGTCGGCTTCCTGCAGGGCACGCGCGTGGACGGCGAACTGATCGGGCCGATCATGGCCCGCCAGCTCAACATCCACGGCGTCAGCGTCGGCAGCCGGCGCGACTTCGAGGCCTTCCTGGACGAAGTCGAGCGCGCACGCATCCAGCCGGTGGTCGGCGAACGCTACGGCTTCGCCCAGGGCGCCGAGGCGATCGCCGGCATGGCCGGCGCGCGCGCGTTCGGCAAGCCGGTGGTGCTGTTCGACGGCGCCGCCTGAGCCGGGCTCAGGCCGTGGCCGGTTGCTTGGCGGTGTCGACGACGGCAGTGATCGCCTTGGACACCGCTTTGACTTTGCCGGCCTGCAACGCGATCGTCAGGGCCACCACGGCGCCGGCGATGCGCAGCGCACGTTTGATCTGGGCGATGTCCTGCAGGGCGTCGCGCGCCTCGCCGATCGCGCCGGACAGGTCCGCCGCCGCCTGCGCGGCGCCCTCGCCCAGCAGCAAGGTGCCGTGCTTGCGGAACAACACCACGAACATGCGCACCTGGTCTTCGTGGCGTTCGAGTTCGCGCGCCTGCTCGTCGTCCACGTCCGGGGCGGTGATCCGCAACTCCAGAATGCGGTCGGCGATGTCGGAGAAAGTGCGGGCGATGGCGTAGGCCGCTTCGGCCTGGATCTTGATCGATTCGGACATGGGAGCCTCCTTCGGCTCAGAACGCGTCGCGCAGTTGCTTGCGCAAGGCGTTGACTTCCTTGGCGTAGTCGTTGAGCTGCTTGGCCAGTTCCGCGTCGTCGAGCCGGTCGATCTTCTCGCGCAGCTTGGCGTGGCTGACCTTCAGCTGGTCGGCCGCCTTGACGAACTGGTCGATCGAGGCGCGCCGGGCTTCGATCTGGCGCGTTTCGGTCAGCAGCGTGGATTTGGCCGCATTGGCCGCCAGGGGTTCGGTCTTGGCGGCGCGCTCGAGCGACAGCTGCAGCGGCTTCATCGTGCCCAGTTCGTCGTCCAGGTAGCCCTTGTAGTTGAGCGTGGCATAGCTCTTGAGCGTGTCGACGATGGTGAAGACGGCGGCTTCGTGGCCGAGCAGTTCGCGGATGTGCTTGCGCTGCTTGTACTGGGTGCCGATGCGGGCCAGGAAGTCGGCCAGCGCGATCACCGAGTCGAGTTCGGCCTTTTCGAACGTCGGCGTCGTGCCGTCGTCGTCGGTCAGCTTGGCCAGGCTGCCCTTCAGGGCGCCGAAGTCCTCGCTGTAGGACGGAAGCTTCTTGTCGCTGAGCGCGGCCAGCGTGTCGGCGTACTGCGCCAGCAGGTCGTTGAGGGCGGCGATGGGCTCGTTGGCCTCGACCGCTCCCTTGCAATGCGCCTGCGCTGCGGTCTGGACCTGGGCCGGATCGAACGAGGTCGAGGTGATCAGCTTGCGCCGCGTGTAATGGTCGACGCAGCTCTGCACCGAGCCGGCCATCATCGGCGCGAACGCGGCCGAGAGCTTCTTGGTCTGGTCGGAATACTTCTCCACCGCGGAGAAGTTGGCGCAGGCGCCGGCCGCCAGGCACAGCGCGAGCGCGGCCGGCAGGCGCAGCCGCGCGGTCAAGGTCCTTCTCATGCATCCCCCTGTGTCCTCGGCGCCGGTTGCGGCCGGGCGGCGCAACGGCCGGCGCCGATTGCCTGGAACAACGCGATGGCGCCGCGAAACAGGACAGTGTGCCGACCGGAAAAACGAACGCCCGCAACCAGCGGGCGTTCGTACTGCGCTGCCTGCGGCAGCCGTGCTGCAGCGATTACGGAATCAACTGGCAGCTCGCCGGTTTGGTCGAGGTGAACAACGACGCCGTCGCCCATTCCGGATGGTCGATGAAGGGGTTGCGGTTGCCCTGGAAGCTGTAGATGACTTCGTTGCGGGCCTTTTCCGCCGCGGTCGGCGGATCGGCCTGGTGCCACTGCAGCAGGGTGGTCAGCAGACCCATGTAGGCCGGCGAGGACGAAGTGATGACGATCTTGCTGCGGTCGTCGGTCAGTTCCAGGTCCGGCTCGGACTGGCCGCTGTTCGGGTCGGTGCCGCCTTCGTAGCGGATCGCCATGTACAGGATCGCGCGCGCCATGTCGCCCTTGCGCTGGCCCCAGACTTCGAACGAACCGGCGTTGCCGTCCGGGGTCTTGAACCAGTTCGAGTTGCCCGGGTACACGCCGCTGCCGCCGCCGCTGCCGTTGCTGATCTCGGTGACGCGCTCGCCGCAGCCGCTGGACAGCGAGCAGTTGGCGTAGGGCTTGTTGCCGCGGTCGGCGTTGTAGCCGGCGTCGGTGAGATACAGCATGTGGGTGTCGGTGTACGGCGCGTTCGGCAGGCCCAGGTTGCCGGTGGTCGAGCCGAAGCCCAGCGAGTTCGGCCAGGTGTGTTCGCGGTTGTACTTCAGCCCGCTGCCGCTGCCGGCGCGGTCGGTGACCTTGAGGTAGCTGCGGTTGCGGTAGGCGTCGAGGATGCGGCCGGCGTTGTTCGGGTCTTCGTCGGCGATCTCGAGGATCGACCAGGTGTTGCTGGTGCCGCCGCTGTACGGATAGACGGTGTGGCCCTTGATGGTCGCGTGCAGCGAGCAGCGCAGCTGGCTGGCGCTGCTGGTGTTGACGTGGGCGTAGTAGCCGCTGGTGCCGCCGCCGCTGGCGACGTTGAAGTTGACCACGGTGTTGGCGGCCGGGCTGGCGCCGCCGGCGTCGGTGACCTTGCTGGCCACCACGGTGAAGGTGCAGGCCTCGCCGGCGTACAGGGCGGTGCCGGTCGAGGCGGAGATCGCGGTGCCGCTGGACGGGTAGGTCAGCGCGACCGCGCCCGAGGTGGCGCACTGCAGGGTCAGCGCGCCCGCGGCCAGGCTGACCGCTTCGCTGAAGTTGGCGACCAGGTCGCCGGCGGCCGGGAAGTTGCTGGCGCCGTTGGCCGGGGTGGTCGAGGTCACGCTCGGCGGCGTGTTCGGGTTCGAGCCGGTGAAGCTCTGGCCGTTGTTGCAGGCGCCGAAGGTCTGGTTGGCCGAGCTCTGCCAGGCGAACTGCGAGTACGCGCTGCCGCTGCCGGACAACTGCAGCGAGGTGCCGGCCGCGGTCGAGCCGGACTCGGACACCGGCAGATTGCTGCTGGTCTTGCCGGCGGCCGGACCGTTGCTGGCGGTGATCGAGCCCTCGTAGCTGAGGAACTGGACCACGTTGCCGCTGCCGTCGACCAGGGCGAAGCCGTCGTTGGAGCCGTTCTGCAGGCCGTTGGTGGGGTAGCTGAGGGTGGCGATGCGCACGCTGCCGCCGCAGCTGACCACGCTGCCGGCCGGCACCAGGTCGTTGTCGTAGGTGGTCGCCGCCGACGGCGAGCTGCCGTTGTACAGGTAGATGCGGTAGTTGCTGAGCGTCTCGCCGGCCGTGGCCACGACCTCGATGCGCTCGCCGACGTCGCCGGCCGAGGTGGCGTCGTCGTAATGGAATTCGTTGATGAACACCGCGGCCGGGGCCACGGACGGGATCAGCGCGGCGAGCGCCAGCGCCAGCGGCGCGCGGCGGCGCCAGGGCGAAACAACGGGACAGCCACGAACGGACTTCGACATCGAACGGCTCCTTGTGATGGCGACGCGCACGCATGACGGTGGGCGCAGTCGGAAAGCGCCTCCCCCAGGCGCATCCGGTCGAGTCTAGTCGGGGTTTGTGACAGCGCCGGCTGCCCTGCGTCACGCTTTGCGAGCGCGGCGCCGGTCACGCTTCGCGCGGGCTCAGCCCGATGCGCGCTTGGACACCGCCGAGCGCGCGCGGCCGGTGCGCAGTTCGGCCAGTTGCTCGGCGACCTCGACCAGCGGCGCGCGGCTGCGGGTCGGCGCCTCGCGGAAGGCCAGGATCAGGCGCAGTTCCAGCGGGTCGTCGACCAGCAGCGCCTCGGCCGCGGCGACCGAGTCCATCGCGGTGTCGGCCGAGAGGTTCATCTTGCCGCGCCCGGTCGCCAGCCACTCGAACTGCACGCCGGTCACCAGGGCCAGTTCGCGCAGGTGGGCCATGCTCGGAAACTTGCCCTGCGCCGACTCCCAGTGGCCGACCGCGCTGCGCTGCACGCCGACGGCGGCGGCCAGCGCGGCCTGCGACAGGCCGGCGTGGCGGCGGGCGAGGCGGATGCGCTGCTGCGGGGTCATCGGCGTTGCTCCGGCATCGAGGTAGGCGCTGAGTGCATTTTGCTACCGATTTTCACCTGGTGACCGATAGACGCCATAGCTGGTGCGCTACCGGTCACTTCTGGGAATAGAGTTTATTACGAAAACAACAAGTTACCTTGGTGTGTGACCGCTGGTGCTACCGATAGTAGCGTCGTTCGCGTCCCTGTCGGCTGGTAACCGTTACCCGGACTTCGCAAGATCGGTTCCACGCCGATAAGGAGTTTGGCGAGACACGAGGTCGGTTCGGGGGAAGGGCGCCGGATAGCGCCATGCAGAGGACAGGCCGTCTCCGTACCAAAGAGCGCGTTCCACGGGACGCGCTCTTTTCTTTTGTCCGCTGCGCCCGCTCAGGCGAGCGGGCGCAATTGCTCGTCCAGCGAGCGGGTCTTGTCGGTGACCGCGTCGCCGGTGTGCAGGGTGGTCTTGCGCTCGATCAGCAGCAGGTGGCATTCCTCCTCGGCGATCGGGTTGTGGCGCACGCCCTTGGGCACGACGAACATCTCGCCCTCGCCCAATTCGATCCGGCGGTCTTCCAGCTCGATCGTCAGCCGCCCCTTGAGCACGTAGAACAGCTCGTCTTCGTCCTGGTGGCTGTGCCAGGCCAGGGTGCCGTGCACGCGCGCGACCTTGACGTAGGCATCGTCGACCTCGGCGACGATCCGGGGCGACCACAGTTCGGTCAGGGCAGCGGCGATGCGGGCGGGGGAGGTGGCGGACATGCGGGTTCCTGGCGACGGGGCTGGGCGCGCGATGGCGGTATCGGCCTTACCTTAGCGCGCGCCCGCGCCGACCGCGCTCAGGGCTGCGCTTCGACCCAGGCGCGCAGCTGCGGATCGCGGATCTGCATCGCCTCGAACAGGCCGATCGCGCGCAGCGCCGGCAAGACCTCGCGGATATGGCGTTGGGCCTGCGCGCGCGCCGCGGCATCGGCCTGCGGATCGGCCAGGGTGCGGGCGTTGGCGAGAAAGGCGGCGACCGAGCCTTTGCGCACGGTGGCGCCGCCGAGCACGGTGGTATCGGCGCCGTCGGCAAGAATGTCGTGGGGACGCATGCGGGGATTCCTCGAATGGAGCGGGGTGGAAGCGGGAACGCCAGCTTGGGCGCCGAGCCCCGGCTCTGCTACGTTGCCGCGGCCGAGTTCCGTCGCGTTCCGGCCAAACCGGAGGCCGCCCTTGCCCGATCCTCACTCGCGCGACCTGGCCCGGCGCGACGCTTCCGCGTCCGCCCAGGCCTGGCTGAGCGCTGCGCAGGCCGACGCCGGCGACGGCCCGGCGGTGATCGCCGTGGTCGGCGATGCCTCCGGCCCGCGCGCGACCGCGCCGCACCGCCACGCCCGCGGCCAGTTGCTCGGCGCCCGGCGCGGCCTGCTGACCGTCGGCAGCGAGCGCGGCCGCTGGCTGGTGCCGCCCTCGGACGCGGTGTGGATGCCGCCGCAGGCCGAACATTGCTTGCGTTCGCACGGCCCCGGTTTCGCCGGCTGGAGCCTGTATGTGGCCGCGGACGCCTGCGCCGGACTGCCGGCGCAGCCCTGCGCGCTGCGCGTGTCCGGGCTGCTGCGCGAGGTCGTCGCCCGGCTCGGCGATGGCGCCGAGGCCACGCCGGCGCGGGCCCGGCTGGGTGCGGTGGCGCTGGACGAGATCGCCGCCGCGGGCGGCCGCGACGGCCGCCTCGGCCTGCCGATGCCCGACGACCCGCGCCTGCTCCGGCTCGCCCAGGCCCTGGTCGAACACCCGGGCGACCCGCGCAGCGCGGCCGAATGGGCGGCCTGGGCGCACCTGTCCGAGCGCAGCCTGCGCCGCCGCTTCGCCGCCGAGACCGGCTACAGCCTGCTGCAATGGCGCCAGCGCGCCGGGCTAATGGCCGCATTGGAACGGCTGGCCGCCGGCGTCGCGGTGACCACCGTGGCCTTCGACCTGGGCTATGCCAGCGCCAGCGCCTTCGGTGCGATGTTCCGTCGCCATCTCGGCGCGAGTCCCGGCGCCTATCTCGGCGCGGCCGGGCTGGGCCCGGCCGGGACCGGGGCGGAGCCGGGCGCGCCCTAGCGCCGACGCGAGCGGCGGCCGGGGGCTGGGGTACGGCCTAAGGCACCGCCGAAGCCGGCCGGCCGGGGCGGCTTTGCGACTTTTTTCGGCCGGGCCCTTGAAAGGCGCCGGCCGCGCCTCATCTAGCGTCCAGTCCCGGCGCGTCCGGGCGCTTTCGTCCCCGGCGTTGGCACTCTCCGGTGGCGACTGCTAAAATTCCGATTCTTTTCCCGCTCATTCAATCACTTACAGAGGGTCGCCATGAATCTCAAGCCGCTTTACGACCGCGTTGTGGTCAAGCCGATCGAAGCCGACGAAATCTCGGCCGGCGGCATCATCATCCCCGACGCCGCCAAGGAAAAGTCGACCAAGGGCGAAGTCGTCGCGGTCGGCGAAGGCAAGGCTCTGGACAACGGCAGCGTGCGCGCGCCGAAGCTCAAGGTCGGCGACAAGGTCATCTACGGCCAGTACGCCGGCAGCACCTACAAGCAGGACGGCGTCGAATTCAAGATCCTCAAGGAAGACGACGTCCTCGCGATCGTCGGCTGAAAGCCGGGAATCGGGAATGGGGAATCGGCAGTCGTAGAGCGCTTGCGCTGACGCCCCCGCCCCGACCGATTCCACTGGCTTTCGCTCTTCCCATTTCCGATTCCCCATTCCCCATTCCCGGAGTCAGCAACAATGGCTGCTAAAGAAATTCGTTTCGGTGAAGACGCTCGCGCCAAGATGGTGCGCGGCGTGAACGTGCTCGCCAACGCCGTCAAGGCCACCCTCGGTCCGAAGGGCCGCAACGTCGTGCTCGAGAAGAGCTTCGGCGCGCCGACGATCACCAAGGACGGCGTGTCCGTCGCCAAGGAGATCGAACTGGCCGACAAGTTCGAGAACATGGGCGCGCAGATGGTCAAGGAAGTCGCTTCCAAGACCTCCGACAACGCCGGCGACGGCACCACCACCGCGACCGTGCTGGCCCAGGCGCTGATCCGCGAAGGCATGAAGGCGGTCGCCGCCGGCATGAACCCGATGGACCTCAAGCGCGGCATCGACAAGGCCGTGACCGAAGCCGTCGGCGAGCTGAAGAAGCTGTCCAAGCCGTCCTCGACCTCGAAGGAAATCGCCCAGGTCGGCACCATCTCGGCCAACTCCGACGCCAACATCGGCGACCTGATCGCCCAGGCGATGGACAAGGTCGGCAAGGAAGGCGTGATCACCGTCGAAGACGGCTCGGGCCTGGAAAACGAACTCGACGTCGTCGAGGGCATGCAGTTCGACCGCGGCTACCTGTCGCCGTACTTCATCAACAACCAGCAGTCGATGTCGGCCGAGCTGGACGACCCGTTCATCCTGCTGCACGACAAGAAGATCTCCAACGTCCGCGACCTGCTGCCGGTGCTGGAAGGCGTGGCCAAGGCCGGTAAGCCGCTGCTGATCGTCGCCGAGGAAGTCGAAGGCGAAGCGCTGGCGACCCTGGTGGTCAACACCATCCGCGGCATCGTCAAGGTCTGCGCGGTCAAGGCTCCGGGCTTCGGCGACCGCCGCAAGGCGATGCTGGAAGACATGGCCGTCCTCACCGGCGGCACCGTGATCTCCGAAGAAGTCGGCCTGCAGCTGGAAAAGGCCACGATCAAGGATCTGGGCCGGGCCAAGAAGATCCAGGTCTCGAAGGAAAACACCACCATCATCGACGGCGCGGGCGAAAGCTCGGGCATCGAAGCGCGCATCAAGCAGATCAAGGCGCAGATCGAAGAGACCTCTTCGGACTACGACCGCGAGAAGCTGCAGGAGCGCGTGGCCAAGCTGGCCGGCGGCGTTGCGGTGATCAAGGTCGGCGCCGCGACCGAAGTCGAGATGAAGGAAAAGAAGGCCCGCGTCGAAGACGCGCTGCACGCCACCCGCGCTGCCGTGGAAGAAGGCATCGTCCCGGGCGGCGGCGTCGCGCTGCTGCGCGCCAAGGCCGCGATCGCCGGCCTGAAGGGCGCCAACGAAGACCAGAACCACGGCATCCAGATCGCCCTGCGCGCGATGGAAGCGCCGCTGCGCGAGATCGTGACCAACGCCGGCGACGAGCCGTCGGTCATCCTCAACAAGGTCATCGAAGGTTCGGGCGCCTACGGCTACAACGCCGCCACCGGCGAGTACGTCGACATGATCGAAGCCGGCATCCTGGATCCGACCAAGGTCACCCGCACCGCGCTGCAGAACGCCGCGTCGATCGCCGGTCTGATGATCACCACCGAAGCGATGGTCGCCGAACTGCCGAAGAAGGACGAGCCGGCGATGCCGGGCGCCGGCGGCATGGGCGGCATGGGCGGCATGGATTTCTGATCCGCACCGTTCGCCGTTCGCGCGAAACGAAAAACCCCGCCGCGAGGCGGGGTTTTTTCGTTCCGGGCCGCGTCGCCGCAGCGGCGGCTACATCAGCTCGTCGAGCAGGTCGCGGTTCAAGGGCGTCACGTAGGCGGCCATGTCCAGCACGGTGAAATCGCCGGTGATCCTGGAGCGGGCGAACTGCTCGATCACGCCGACGCATTGGTTGCGCTGCTTGGGCGGCAGGAAACGCAGGATCGGCACCATGCGGCGATGGCCGATGGCTTCCCACCGCGCCACCGCATCCAGGCTCGCCATCCACTGCAACTGGTGCTCGTCGGCCATGCCCAGCGCCGCGTGTCCGCCGATGGCGCGCACGCGCTGCTCGCGCAGTTGCACGATGTGGCGGTGCCTGGACAGGCGGCTGTCGGAACGGGCGAAGCCGATGTCGCCGCTGGCCGGGCCGTAGCTGGTCGGCACGTCCTGGGCGGCGGCGCCGAAGCCGAAGCCCGACAGCAGTTGTTCCTGCTCCTGCAGGCTTTCGCTGACGGTGCTGAGCGTGCGCATGCGGCTGCCGCCGAGCAGGGTCTCGCAGGGGAAGAAGTAGCCGAAGCCGTCGAACACGCGCTCGTGCAGCGCCGCGTACTGCCGTTGCCGGCCGCCGCGGACGGCCAGCGCGGCGTCGACCGCTTCGATCAGCTCGGGCGAGCCTTCCAGATCGGTGTCCGGGTCCAGCATCAGCACGACCCGCGGCACGATCATCTCCTCGACCAGGTGGATCTGAGTGACTTCGCTGCGGCGCAAACGCTCCAGGTCGTCGCGGAATCTGGCCGCCAGGGCGAAGCCGTTGACGCCGCCGCCGGCGTTGGCGTTGTGGATGCTGCGGGTGTGCAACTCGTGCAGGACCCGGCTGGCGGTGGCGCTGATGTTCCAACTGGCGGTGTAGGGGACCCCGCCCGAATGCGGCGGCCGTTGCGGATGCCGGTAGATCACCGGCGAGCGCGGCGAGCGCGCGCCGAACAGGTGGTCGTTCGCCTTGGGGCCGAAGCGCAGGCCGCGGTCGAGCCGGCGCGCGCTGAACAGCGCGGCGATCGTTTCCAGCGGCAGGGCGGTGAATTCGTCCGGGTCGCGCACGTTGGCCGCGGCCATCCGGGTCTGCCATTGCGGCAACAAGTCCGGAGCGTCGGCCTCGTTTCTCAGCCCCCACAGCGCCTCGCCGGGCCGCGCCTCCGGCGCGGTGACCCGCGGCACGGGGCGCGGTTGCGCGGCCGGCTTGGCCGGCGCCTGCGCGCGCGGCGCCGGCCGGACCGTGATCGTGCGGTCCTTGTCGATCGCCTCGGCGACCGTGACCTCGCCCTCGATCGACGGGTCCAGGCCGGCGTTGCCGAAACGGAAACGCTCGGCCGGCAGCATTCCGGCCTCGGCCGCGAGCCGTTCGCGCAGTTGTCGCAGCGTGGTTTCCGGAGTCAGGCGCAGGACGGTGTCGCGGTCGGAGGCGCCGGCGAATGCGATGGTGACGAACATGCGGAAGCCTCGGTTACGCGATGCGTGGAACGGGCGCCGCCGCTCAGTCCGGGTCGACGACGAAGAAGTGCACCTGCAACGCGCCGATGCGCTGGTGTTCGGGATCGTCTTCGGCCTGCACCTGGATGCGTTCGAAGCGCTGTTCGGCGTTGCCGTCGGCCCAGATCACGCCCGGATTGACCCGCACCTGGCCCTCGGTCGCGGCCTCCAGCGCGTGGCCGCGCCGGGTATCGATGCGTCCGGCTGCGGCCGGCGCGGTGTCGATGTCCGGCGCGGCCGTCGGCAGGGGCGAGGCGAAGCGCGGGTGGTTCTCGTCGTAGACCCGTCCGGAGACGGGGTCGAGAAACTGGCGCACCTTCCAGGTCGAGATTTCGCAGCGCCACAGCCGTTGCAAGGCATCGCGGTCGCGCGCATCGCCGAGCCGCGCGCGCATCGACTCGACCACGATCAAGCGCCGGTCGTGCTGGAACCGGCGCACGGTGGCGGTGCGGTGGTCCCATTCGTCGGGGCGGTCGACCGCGTAAAGGCGGTCGACCACCGGCCCGGCGTCGGTGGCGATGCGGAAGCCGAAGCCGAGGGGCGAGGGCGAACGGACCTGGATCGACAGCGCCGCGCCGCGGCTGACCGCGACCAGGTTCGGGAACACGCGACCCGGTGCGGCCTGCGGCAAGCGCGCGTCGGTGAACATCAGCGCCTGCGCGCCACGATTGCGGCGGCGCGCGTCGGCATCCTCGACGTTGAGGCCGAAGCGCACGAACAGGTTGTCCTGGTCGCGCAGCCAGTCGGCGGGTGCGCCGTCGAGGACATGAGACCCAGCCATGGGCGCGGCCCTCAGATGCGGTTGATCGAAAAGCTGGCGATGGTGCCGCGGACGTTGAAGGTCGCGGTATGGCCATTGGGCGCAAAGGCCACCGAAGGGCCGTTGCGCCGGCCGCCGCCGACTGCGCCCACGCGGACGCGAACCCGATCGCCCACTTGCAGCTTGCGGCCGTGGAAGAGCAGCGTGGACAAATCGACGCTGCGGGTCTGGCCGAGCGGGAACGCGCCGGCGGCGAGGGCCTGGCTTACCGCCGTGTCGCCGTCGAGGCGCTGAACGACGAAGCGCATGGAGAACCCGGCGTTGTTGATGCAGGCGATGTGCTGGACGTGCAGTTCGGGCTGGCCGGATTCTGCGGGATTCGCGGACGGCTGCATGGCGGGGCCTCGTGCGCGGAGAGAAAACTGTTCGGGTCGATAAGGGGAACGCCGCTGCGGGAAGAGCGTGAACGCATCCGCGGCCCTGCGGCCGCTGCCGCGGCGCGATAGCCGGTTATGGCCGTCGACGGACGGCCCGGAATGGGTGGGTTGAGGCCATCGATACGGCGGCGGCCCGAATCCGCGCGTGGTCGAAGCGGCCGGAGCGGATCGCCGGGACGATCCGGGAGTGCGAACCGGTCGCAAGACTGGAACCCTGCGCGGGTGTCGGCACGCGGCCCGATTCGCGCAGGCGAAGACCTCGAAGCAACGCTCTCGACCGAAAAGTCGTGTAGACGAATGTGTAGTGGGTAGAACCACTTACACCGCTCGTCGGGCCAGCGCGATTATTTCGTTGCACATTCGACATGTCACATTTCTCATGCGCGATAGTGCAGCCGTCGATCGACAAGGACGGGATGCGAAATGGAACTTCATTCAGGCAAACAACGAGCGCACAGCCGCCGTGCCAGGCGCTGGTTGTGGCCGCTGCTATTTGTGGCGATGCCGGCGGCCGCGCAGCAGACGGTGCACGACCCGATCAGCTTCGTCGAGCAATTGCGCCAGGTCGCGTCCGATGCGATCGAGTTCGGCAAGACCGCCAAGCGCTGGGGCGAGACCGCCGACCACTACCAGCAGCAGTTGATCCGGGTGCAGCGGCTCAACTTCGGCCAGGCGCAAATGCACGACGACTTTCCGTCGCGGGCGGCCGACCACGGCATGGACGACCTCTGCCCGAGCGATGCCGGCCCGCGCGAGCCGGTCGCCGCCGCGCTCAAGCTGGCGCTGCCCAAGCTCGACGGCGACCTCGTCCGCGAGCAACTGTCGCTGTGCCAGCGCCGGGTCTATGCCGAGAACATGAAGTACAACGAATCGGTACGGATGCTGCGCACCCTGCTGGCGCGCAACCAGGAGTTCCAGTCGCTCGAGCTGCAACGCGACGCCGCCGGAACCAGCCAGGGCGCGCTGGCCGCCAACGACAACGAAGCCCAGCGTTTCATGCTGCGCACTTCGATGGAGCTGGACTACTGGCAGGCGCGGATGAAGGCCTACGACGACTACATCGCCGCGCTCAAGGCCGACCAGTCGCGCCTGGCCAAGCGCGCGCTCGACGGCAAGAAGGGCACGATGATAGGCAACGTGATCCAGGCCGGCGTGCTTGCGGCCGCGCTGCGCTGAACGGACGGAGGGCGAAGCGCGATGGACCTGCCGTTCGAAGAATTCTCCCGCTGGCTGGCGCCGCAGACCCAGTCCGGCGTCGTCGACTACGCGTTCTACAAACTGATCAACAACTACTTCACCGAGGAGATCAACGCCTTCGGCTTCGCCCTGATGCGGCGCATGATGAGCTGGGTCGCCAGCGTCGCCTTCACCCTGGCCACGCTGTACTTCCTGGTCATGGGCTACCGCGTCGCCACCGGGCAGTCGCGCGAGCCGATGATGGGACTGGTCGTGAACGGCATGAAGGTCGCGCTGGTCCTCGGCGTGGCCACCACGATGAGCTTCGGCAGCCTCGACCTGTACCGCATGCTGACCACCGGCCTGGACCAGGAGATCCACCAGGCCGTCAGCGGCAACCCTGGCCAGACCGCGGCCGAGGCGGTGGACGAGAACCTGGCCTACATGCAGATCGCGATGAACGCGATCGATGCGGTGCGGATCGTCGACGGCGACGACGAGACCCGCGAGCAGAAATCGCGCGCCCTGCTGATGGCCGGCTTCGGCACCGCCAGCGTGCCGATGACAGTCGGCGCGCTGATGCTGATGTACAAGTTCGGCATCGCCTTCTTCGTCGGCCTGGCGCCGCTGTTCATTCTGTGCCTGATGTTCGACCAGACCCGCGACCTGTTCCGCAAATGGCTGATGTCGGGCATCGCCACCTTCTTCTCGATGGCGGCGCTGAGCATGATGTCGGCCATGGCGCTGAAACTGACCGGCAAGGTCGCGGTCGCGTTCTGGGTCTCCAAGGCCATCGGCGGCATCCGCGGCCTGGAAGCCGAGGGCATGTCCTCGCTGGCGATCCAGCAGGGCGGCTTGGGCCTGATCCTCACCGTCGCCCTGGTCACCGTGCCGCCGATGGTGGGGATGTTCTTCCATGGGGCGCTGGGGAACTTCATGCAGTTCTCGGCGTTTGGGGGGCAGGGTGGGGGTGGTCAAGGCGCGAGCAGTAGCGCTACATCCGGCATGCCGGGTTACACAAACGGCGGCGGTCATTCAAATCGTCCCAGCGCCGATCCAGGATCCCAGCGCCGCGAGAGCGTGGGCGATATGTCCGGCCATGGCGCGCGTTACACACTGGGTGAATCGATCGATCGGTCCAACGGAAACGAGATCAAAAAGAGATGAAACTAAACGTCCTGATATCGCTCACCACAATTGCGCTATGCGTGGGTCAGGTCCGTGCTGAAGGAGGCTGCCCGGCCGGCATGATTCCGGCCCAAGGAACGAATATTTCCTCGTGCATGCCCATATCCAGTAGCGGGGAAGAAGCTGCGCCATCGTTGGGGCCGCGCTGGGCGCCCAGTTGGGGAGCGACGGCGCAAGATCCAGAGAGTGGCGTCATGGGAGCTGTAGCCGATAAGCCGAACAAGCGCAGCGCCAAGCAGGGGGCGGTTGCGGACTGTCTTTCCAGAGGCGGTGTCAAGTGCAAAGTACAGGGCGTGTACAGCAATCAATGCATCGTGACCGTGCAGGGCGGTGGATTCGAGAACGATGTATATGCCGAATCGATCGAGCGCGCGACTCAGCAGGGAATGGATGCCTGCCGGAAGAAAGGCCGTAGTAATTGCCGGGTGTATTACCAAGCTTGCAGCTTGCCGATCAAGATTCGCTAGCTATCAAATGGCCGCGCTTGGACGCCGCGATGAAATGGAGAGTCAGGGCGTTGGTGCTATCCGGACTGGCGATTCCCGCTTTCACCTTCGCCGAAGGCGGCTGCCCCACCGGCATGACTCCCTATCAAGGATCGAACGTCGCCTCATGCGGCCCGATCCCGGTATCGGGCGATACCTGGGCGGCCGAGCCGCAGTGGGCGGATCGCTGGGGGGCGATTGCCGGCGATGCAGGCCGCGGCGTCGCTGGGGCAGCGGTAGAGCGACCCCGCAAGCACGACGCCGAGAAGGACGCCATCGCAGCATGCCGGGCGCGTGGCGGCGTCCGTTGCGTCATCGAAGTCACCTACGCCAACCAATGCGTCGTGACGATCCGATGGGCAACCGGAACCCAACACGTCAGGGCGGTTTCGATCGATAGCGCCACTGAATCGGGGCTTGCGCTCTGCCGCCAACGCGGCGATCGAGGGTGCCGTGTTCGCTACCAGGCCTGCAGTTTCCCGGCCCGCATTCGTTGAATCTCCGGTTCCGTTGGACCATGCCCGATGGAAGGTCGGAGGGGTTGTCGGAGGCGGTTCGTCATCGGTCGATTTACTCCCGCCCCGCCCGCCCCGGACAATAGCCGCACATCCCGTCCGGTATCCGTCATGTCCCGATCCCCCGTTGCCTGGCTCGCGCTCGGCCTCGCCGTCCTGCTCGGCAACGGCTGCGCCGTGGTCAAGGTCAAGGAGCGCGCTTTCGGCGAGGTCGCGGTCGAGCGCAGTATCGATGCGCTCAGCGGCGACCGGCTCAGCGCCTCGGCGGCGAGCGTGCTCGGTTCGGCCGGGCTGGATCCGGAGGCCTGCGCGCGCGAGCCGGGGCCGTGCATCGAGCAGTTGCGCCCGCTGGCGCCGGTCGAGGACTGGCTGGCGGCTTCGGCGGAACTGCAGTTGCTGCGCATGAACGCCTTGCCGGCTTCGGTGAGCCGGGCGGCCGAAAGCGCCGGCCTGGCGCGCAAGCCGGTCGAACCGCCGGCCGCCGCCGCGCCGGACGTGGCCGACGATGCGCGCACCGCGGCGGCGATCGAGGCTGCGCGTTATGCCTACGCCTACCTGTTTCTGACTCCGCGTACGCCGGAGCAGCGGGTGTTCGAGGCGCGGCAGGAGCGGATGCTGCGCTTCTACAACCGCGCCGTCGATGCGGTCGCCCAGGCCGCGTTCGAGGCCAGCCGCGGCCAGGTCGGCGCCAGCCCGGTGCGGGTCGGCGGCCTGGAGTTGAGCATCGCCCTGCACGGCTACGAATCGTCGGAGATCGAGCAGCAACCGGAGGCGTTGCTGGCCTCCGACACCCTGGGCTTCGACAATCTGCGCGCGGTGTACCGCCGCGACGGCTTCGGCACCTCGCTGGTGGCGGTGTTCCCGCGCCGCGCGGCGACGGGGCAGGGGACGCCGGCCGAGAACGTCCCCTACCGCGACACCCGCTACCTGCCGGTCACCGCGACCCTGCGCTTCGGCGGCGATTCGCTCGACGCCGTGCTCGCCGATCGCAGCGCGCGCATGGACGTGTACAACCCGTTCCGGATCGAAAGCGAGACCATCGCCGGGCGCAGCGTGCCGCTGGCGGCGAACTATTCGGCCGCCTACGGCATCTGGCTGGCGCGCTCGGAACTGGCGCGGCTGAGCCTGTCCAGCCTGCTGCGGCCGAAGCAGGCGCGCGCGTTCTCGCCGCGGGTCTACCTCAACCAGCCCTACGACCCGGACAAGCGGGTGATCGTGCTGGTGCACGGGCTGGCGAGCAGCCCGGAGGCCTGGGTCAACCTGGCCAACGAACTGCTCGGCGACGAGACCCTGCGCCGCAACTACCAACTGTGGCAGGTGTTCTACCCGACCAACCTGAGCATCCTCGGCAACCGCGCGGCGATCGAATCGGCGTTGGCGCGCACCTTCGCCCACTACGATCCGCAGGGCGACGACATCGCCAGCCGCGATGCGGTGCTGGTCGGGCACAGCATGGGCGGGGTGATCTCGCGCCTGCTGCTGAGCGACAGCGGCGACAAGGTGCGCGAGGCCAGCCTGAGCGGCTTCGACGCCGCCACCGCGCAGCGCCTGCGCGAGGATCCGCTGGTGCGCGAGTTGACCGTGTTCCGGCCGATGCCGCAGTTCGGCCGCGCCGTGTTCCTGGCCTCGCCGCACCGCGGCGCGGTGGTCACCGACGGCTGGCCGCTGCGCATGGTGCGCAAGCTGATCCGGCTGCCGTTCGACGTGTTGCGCGACACCGCCGAACTGATCCAGCGCAGCCAGCTCGATCAGGACCAGTTGCAGAAGATCGGCTTCCGCAAGGGCCGACCGCCGACCGGGCCGGACGATCTCAGCCCGAATTCGTTGTTCATGCGCAGCACCGCCGGGCTGACCCTGGAGGCCGGCCTGCCGTACCACACCGTGGTCGGCTGGCGCGATCCGAAGCTGCCGCTGGCGCAGTCCAGCGACGGCGTGGTGCCTTACGCCAGCGCCCACCTGGAGGGCGCGCAATCGGAGAAAGCGATCGTCTCCGGCCACAGCGTGCAAGAGACGCCGCAGGCGATCCAGGAACTGCGCCGTATCCTGCGCATCGATCTGGCCGAACACCGCCGCCGCAGCGGCCGCTGAGCGCCCGCGCGGCGCGGGACAGCGTCGCTCAGCGGCGCTGGCGCCAGTAAGCGGCGCGCTCGGGGTCGTGACGTTCGCTGTCCTCGTCGCCGTACAGCGCCAGCAAGTGCTCGATGCTGCCGCGATGGCCGCCCTCGGCGGCGGCCAGCCATAGCCGTTCGGCCTCGTCGACGTCGCGCTCGACGCCCTCGCCGCGCGCCAGCAGGCCGGCCAGGTCGCTGCCGGCGATGTGCGCGCCGGCGTAGCTGTCGTGTTCGGCGGCGCGCCGCAGCCAGCGCGCGGCTTCGGCGCAGGCGGCGGCGCGGTCGGCGCCGGCATTCGCGCCCAGGCGCAGCGCGACCAGCCCGGCGCGATGGGCGCCATCGCCATCGCCGACTTCGGCGGCGCGCCGGTAGTGGTCCAGCGCGCGTTGGTGGTCGATCGCGGTGCCGAGGCCGAACTCATGCGCGTGGCCGAGGTTGTACAGCGCGTCCGGTTCGGCTTGCGCGGCGGCGCGTTCGAACAGGCGCAACGCGCGCTCGGCATCGGCGTCGCCGCCGACCCCGTTCTGCAGCAGATGGCCGAGGCGGATCTGCGCCCGCGGATGATCGGGCGCGAGCGTGAGCAGCCGCTCCAGCCAGTCCCGCGCCAGCGCCGGCGCGGCGGGGCCGCCGATGCCGTCGATCAGCATCGCCGCCAGTTCGTCCATCGCATCGACGCTGGCATCGGCGGCCGCGCCGGCCGGCGTCCAGGCGGCATCGGCGGCGCCGAACAGGCGCGCGAACAGGCCGGGCCGACGCGCCGACGCGTGCGGCTCGATGCCGGCGGCGCGCGCCATCCACAGCCGCGCCGCGACCGGATCGGCGTCGACGCCGTAGCCGTCGCGCAGTTCGCGCGCCAGGCGCAGCGCGGCGCCGCGGTCGCCGGCGGAGAACCCGGCGGCCAACCACTCGAGGTGATCGTGGCGACGGCCGTCGCGGCGCAGCCATTCGAAGCGGTCGTCGTCGCTGCGCACCGCCTCGACCGGCTGGTCCGCGGACCAGGCGCGGTACAGGTGCAGGGCGATCGCCGACAGCTCGCTCCAGTCCAGCAGGCGGGCCACGCCGATCCAGGCGTAGCCGGCATGCAGCACGGCGCCGTCGGCGCGCAGCACCTGCATGCGCTGGTGGCCGTAGTCGTGGTCTTCGTGCTCGGGTAGGTCCTCGGCGACCAGGTAGCCGCCCACGACCTCGTCGCCGTCGCGGTACAGCGCGGCGGCGAATACGTGATCGTGCGCGCAGGGCACGACTTCGCGGCCGAGCCGCAGATCCCAGGCGCCGCGCCGCTCGCGGCCGCCGACTTCGCGCCGCAGCGCGATCAGGTGCTGCGGCGTGCGCCAGGGCCCGTCGTGTTCGTCCGCCGATTCGCCGGGCCCGGCTTCGATCCAGGACGCGAACGCCGACAACTCGTCGTAGACCGGCGGAACCAACTCGCGGCCGTCGGCGTCGATCATGCCCAGGCCGCCGTCGCGGCCGGCGGTGCGCACCAGGTAGCGCAGCGCTTCGCGCCGGGTCGGCTGCGCGCCGTCGACGGTCTCATGATCGAGGTCCAGGGCGCGGTAGATCGGTGCGACGCATTCGCGCCCCGACCAGTCGAGCAGGCCGTAGCGGCCCTTGCGCCGCACCCGGATCGCCGCGCCGGCGGGCATCGCATCGATCTCGTCCCACTCCATCCCGACCCAGGCGCGGCCGTCGGCGTGCAGCCAGCCGCACTGGCGGCCGCGCCGGGCCAGGTAGGCGCCGGCCTGCTCATGCCATTCCAGCGCGTCGTACTGCGGTTCCAGCACCAGCGCGCCGTGGCGGTCGATCAGGCCGACCCGGCCCTTGCGCCGCACGTCGGCATGGCCGGCGGCGGTGAACTCGCCGCCGCCATCGAACGCCGGCGCCACGCACCACTGCCCGGCCGGGTCCAGATAGCCGTAGCGTTCGCCGCTGCGCGCGCAGGCGCGACCGTGGCTGAAACGGCCGATGTCGTGCGCCGGCGGCGAGGCCGCGTCCGGCGAAAGGCGCCAGGCGCCGTCGTCCTGCAACAGGCCGGCACGCTCGCCGATCCGCACCGCGGCCAGGGCGCAGGGGCCCAGCGCCTGGAACTCGTCGACCTCGTCCAGCACCGGCTCCAGCAACAATTGCAGGCGACCGTCGGCATGGCGTTCGAGCAGGCCGTAGCGGTCCTCGCGCGCGACCCAGTACAGCTCGCGCGCTCCATGGCCGGCATCGAGAATGTCCTGCCATTGCGCCGGAATCAGCACCTCGCCGGCTTGCAGCCGATCGTGTTCGTCGTACTCGCCGCGCCGGCGCAGGCCGCGCAGGCCGCCGGCCTCGAACAGGATCCGGTCGTGGCCGATCTCGGGCTGGTCGGCGTAGTCGTCGTGCTCGAAGGCTTCGAATGCGATCCGCCGCGGCCGCTCGCGTTGGCCGAAATAGGGGTGGTCGAGTCCGCCGAAGCCGAACTGCCACAGCCAGGAACTCCATTCGTCGACGTGCCAGGCCGGACCCTCGACTTCGAGCAACTCGGCCACCTGTTCGGCGTGGTCGGCCGAGATCGCTTCCTGCAGTTCGCGCCAGAACGCGCCGCACTGCGCGGCCATGCGCTCGATGAAACCCTCGCCGTCGCCGTCGAGCCAGGACAACTCGTCGAGGTCGGCGGAAAACTTCAACGGCGCGCCGGGTCGGTCGGCGCCGGCGCGGACCAGGGCCGACTCCTCGTCGAAGTAGCGGCGGAAGGCTTCGAACTGCAGGCTCAGGCCGGGAATGCGGTCCAGGCGCGGGTGGCCGACCACGTAGCGCTCCAGGATCGCGAAGCGCTCGCGCGCGGCGGCGGCGTCGCCGATCAGATTGCCGGTGTCGGTGTCCAGGAAGGCCAGCCGTTGCGCGGCGTTGGACGGCCCCTCGCGGCTGTCGGCGAGCAATAGCTGCCACAGGGTCGGGAAGTGGTTCTTGGCCTCGGCGAACGGCCGGCCGCCGCCTTGCGCGGCTTCGACTTCCGTACACAGATAGAGGAAGACCCGATTGCCCATGGACGCTCCCTGCATGGCGGGGCGAGCAGGGTAAAGGATCTTCGCGCCGGCGGCCTGGCCGCAATGGGCGAAGCGGCGAAATGACGGGCCGGTCGCAGCCGGCGGCGGCCGTGGTCGAGCATTTGCGGGCGGCCTGGAGGAACGAGTGCGGAGAAACGAGCGACTCGTTCCTGCGCACTCGTTCCCCGCCGATCGCCGTTACATCGCGCGGCTGTGCTGCTGCTGTTGCTGCGTCTGCGATCCCTGTCCCTGCTGCTGGTTCAAGGCGTCGAGCTGGCGGAACGCATCCTCGGTCGGCGGCGCCTGCTGCAGCGACATGCCCACCCGCAGGTGCGAGGGGCTGCTCGGGTCGCCCTGGACCAGGAACGCGGTCTTGCCGACTTCCTTGGTGGTCGGGTCGACGCTGAGCACCACGTGGTCCGGGCTGGACAGGTGGTTGCGCTTGCTTTCCAGGGCCAGGCCCGCGGCCAGGCGTTCGGCGTCGCGCTCCGGCAGGGTGCCGCCGAGGCGCGCGTACTCGCCCTGGACCTTGTCGAGGATGCCGCGGAACAGCCGGTGGTCCGGGTGCTCGGCGCTGCGCGGATCGAGCTTGCCGTGGTCGTGCGCGTGCCCGTCGCCCTGCAGCTCGCGCAGCGCGTCCAGCGGCGCGTTGCGGATGTTGACGTGGGTGTGGGTGGTCTTGGTGTGGTCGAAATGGCTCTGCTTGGGCGGGTTGCTGCTGGTGTCGTAGTACGGCTGGCGCCCGGCCGAGTTGGCGCCCAGGTCGATGCCGTTCTGCTCCATCAGCTTTTCGTTGAGCTTGAGCTCGGTCATGTTGAGGTGCACCTGCGGCTTGCCGCCGCTGGCGGTCTTGCCGTGGGCGTGCTCGAGCTGGCTGATGTAGCTCATGTACGACGCGCCGTAGTAGTTGGCGTAGTCCGACTTGCCGTCGTGGCCCAGGCGCGCCTGCGCCGGCGGCATGTCGAAGTAGTACTTGCCCATCGACTTGACGTTGTCGGCGCTCATCTTCATCGACAGGTCGGCTTCGACCGTCAGCCCGGCCTTCAACGCGTAGTTGAAGTTCGGCGCGGTGCCGGTGCGGTCGATGAAATCGCCGGCGCGGCCGGGCGACTTGGCGTAGACGTCGGCCAGGGTGGCCTTGGGGTTGGCCTCGCGCACGTTGCCGACCAGCGCGTTCCAGCCGGCGATGTGGGCCTTGGCCTCGTTGTCGCGGTCGGCCTGGATCACCTTGCCGACCGAAGCGGTGTAGTCGTGCTTGTCGGCGACGGTCTTGGCCAGCGCGGTGGCTTCGGTGGCGAAGGTCTGGATCGCCTTGTCGCGGTCGGTGCGGTAGAAGCCGTGCTGGACCTCGTGGCCGAGCACGAAGGTCATGTTGCCGGCGTCGTAGGTGCCGGCGGGCGCCTTCTCCAGGCCCTTGATCGGCAACAGCATCGCCTGTTCCTTGCCGTTGTAGGCGCCGCCGGCGTGCGGATCGGTCAGCGGCTTGAACGACTTCAGATGACCCTGGGCGATGGCGTCGTCGAGCTGCTTGGACAGCGCCGGCGAGCCTTCGATGGTGGATTTGAGATTGGCCGAGGCGTCGGCGCTGACGCCGGGCTGCTTGGCGAATTCGTCGAGCAGCTTCTGCAGCTCGGGACTGATCTTGGCGGGCATGACGGCCTCCTTGCCTTATTCGATGGTGAGGGTCTTGACGCAGTGGTGGCCGATCTTGGCCGGCGATTCGCTGGATTCGCCTTCGACGAAGATCTGCAGCGACAGGCCGGTGCGGCTGAAGTTCCAGTGGTCCAGGCGGCCGTGTTCGGCGTAGCTGGCGTCGCCGTTGAAGCCCATGCTCTTGAGTTCGCGCGCGTAATGCTCGAAGTCCAGGCCGCAGACCGGGGTCATCGGCGCGCTCTGGTCGCCGGTGCGGGCGAAATCGAAGATCAGCTTGCTCTTGTGCTCGCCGGCCGGGCGGGTGACGTAGAGGTTGTACGACCAGTCCGGGTCCAGCTGCGCGCCGGTGCCGAAGGAGCCGTCGCCGTTGGCGGCGAGCTGGACTTCCAGGCCGGTGTGGCGGCGGACGTGGTCGGCGTTGAGGTCGGCGTTGGACGTCAGGCTGCCGATCAGCTTGAGCATGCGGCGGCTGATGTCCTCGCCGGTGACGTGGGGCGTGCCGCTGGCGGCAGTGCTCATGGGGTCCTCCTTGATGGGCGTCGATGTTGGGGCATGCGCGCAAGCGGCCGAGGCCAGGCCCAGGGCCAGGACGGCGGCCGCGCGCGCGGTGCGGGGGAAGCGGGAGCGGGGCATTGGCGTCTCCTCCGTGTAACGCGAATCGCTCCGCGGATTACAGCAGGCTGCGACACCTGGTGAACGGCGGATGCGCGTGGCTCCGGACAAAGTTGCGACCGCAGACACATTGCGGCCTCGGCCTCGGCGCAGTGCTCGCGCAGTCTCCCCATTCAGTTTTGCCTCGGTACGGCTCGCGCCCGGCTTGCGCGACGGTGCGGGCGAATCGGCTGTCATCGATAACAGCCCCGCCGCTGCTGGCTTCCGCGGGACTCCCGTGGGCGTCGGCGGGCGCGTTTCAAATGAACTGGCAAGTTCTGTTTTGCACTGCAGCGTGCAAACCCAATAACGCTTCCTTCACGATCGCCCCGCATCCCGACGTGGGGGAGGGAGCAAGCCCGCAACCGGTTCTACCGGAAGCGGGCTTTTTATTTGTGCGGCTTTTTTTCTGCGGCAGCGCCGGTCGCCCGGGTCGGGCGCAGCCCGGGCGCGTCTGCTGCGTGGTTGCGCGGCGATCCGGATGCGCTGCGCCGAGCGAGGCTTGGGCCCGGCGACGGCGCCATCGGCGCCGATCGGCAGCCAAGTCCGGCGATGCGCGGATATCTCGCCTGCCGCGCGCTGCGCGCGAGGCCGCCGCAACGAGCGCATGCGATCATCGGCGCATGCCTGCATCACAGCCCTCCGCCGCCGCGTCCGATACCGCCGTCATCGATCCGCTCGCCGCTGCGCTCGCCGAGCGCGCGCTGGCGCGTTTGCGCGCCGCGTCCGCGCAGGCGCGCGATGCGCTCGAGGATCCGGGCCTGGTGGCGCGGGTGGTGCGGGTGGCGGTGGTCAGCGATTTCGCCATCGACACCCTGGTGCGGCAGCCGGCGCTGCTGCTGGCGCTGGCCGGCGACGACGGTGCCGCCGAGCCGGCGCCGCCGGAACTGCCGCCCGAACACCGCAGCGACTGGGGCACGCGCCTGCGCCGTTACCGCGCCGCCGGCTCGACCCGGTTGATCTGGCGCGACGCGCTGGGCCTGGATCGGGTCGAGGACACCCTGGCCGGCAGCACGGCCTTGGCCGAGCGCTGCCTGGACAGCGCCCTGCGCGCGCTGGAGGACGAGTTCGCCCGCCAGCGCGGCAGCGTCCGCACCCGCGACGGCGAGGCGGTACGGTTGGTGGTGTTCGGCCTGGGCAAGCTCGGCGGCGGCGAACTCAACTTCAGTTCCGACGTCGACCTGGTCTACGCCTACGAGCACGACGGCAGCACCGAGTTCGACGGCCGCGATCCGGCGCGCGCGCTCGACGCCGAGGCCTATTTCGCCCGGCTCGGCCAGCAACTGGCGCGCTTGCTCGACGAGATCACCGGCGAGGGCTTTTGCCACCGCGTCGACCTGCGCTTGCGCCCCTACGGCAACGCCGGCCGGGTGGCATGGTCGTTCACCGCGATGGAGCAGTACTTCCAGCGCGAAGGCCGCGACTGGGAACGCTACGCCTGGCAGAAGGCGCGGCCGGTGGCCGGCGACATCGAGGCCGGCGAGCGCTTCCTGGCCGCGTTGCGGCCGTTCGTGTACCGGCGTTACCTGGACTTCGGCGCGCTCGACGGGCTGCGCACGATGAAGGCGGCGATCAGCGCCGAGGTCGCGCGCAAGGAACTGGCCGACGACATCAAGCGCGGGCCGGGCGGAATCCGCGAGATCGAATTCCTGGTCCAGGCCTTGCAGCTGATCCGCGGCGGCCGCGAGCCTGAACTGCGCGGCCGCCGCTTGCAGCCGGCCTTGCGCGAGCTGGTCGCGCAACGCCAGATCGGCGAGACCGCCGGCGCCGACCTGGCCGAGGCCTATCGCTTCCTGCGCCGCCTGGAAAACCGCCTGCAGATGCTGCGCGACGCGCAGACCCATGCGCTGCCCGCGACCGCCGAGGATCGCGCGCGCATCGCCCTGGGCCTGGACTACCCCGATTGGGAGGCGCTGCAGGCGCAGCTGGCGCATCACCGCGAGCGCGTCACCGCCGAATTCGAAGCCCTGCTCGCGCCGCGCCGGCGCCGCGCCGCGCCCGACGCGCTGACCGCGTACTGGCGCGCGCTGCCGGAGGCGGGCGAGGCGGCGGTGCTGGACGAGGCCGGCTTCGAGCCGGCCGCCGACGCCGACGCGGCGCTGCGCGATTTCGCCCGCAGCCCCGGCGTGCGCGGCCTGTCGGATGCGGCGCGGGTACGCCTGGACCGGGTGTTGCCGGCCTTGCTGCACGGCGCGGCCGGGTCGACCCAGCCGATGCTCGCGCTCAAGCGCCTGCTCGCGCTGCTGCACAACGTGCTGCGCCGCAGCGCCTACCTGGCCCTGCTCGACGAACAGCCGGCGGCGCTGACCCGGTTGGTCGAAGTGGTCTCGCGCAGTGCCTTGCTGGCCGAGCGCCTGGCCTCGCATCCGCTGCTGCTCGACGAACTGCTCGATGCGCGCGTGGTCGGGCCCTTGCCGGGACGCGAGGAGTTGCTGGCGGCCTGCGCCGAAGTCGACGGCGGCGACGACGCCGAAGCGACCCTGCAGGCGCTGAACGAAGTGCGCCAGTCGCTGAGCTTCCGCATCGCCATGGCCCTGCGCGACGGCCGCCAGTCGGCCGAGGACAGCGCGCGCCAGTTGGCCTGGCTGGCCGACGGCGTGGTGGTGCGGATCCTCGCCTTGGCCGAAAGCGAAGTGGCGTCCGCGCACGGGCGCATCGCCGGCGGCCGCTTCGCCGTGCTCGGCTACGGCAGCCTCGGCGGCGAGGAACTTGGTTTCGGCTCCGACCTGGATCTGGTGTTCCTGTACGACGCACCCGCGGTCGAGGGCGGCGCCTGGTCGGACGGCGCGCGCTCGCTGGACGCGCCGCGCTGGTTCGCCCGGCTGGCGCAGAAGGTCGTCGCCCTGCTCGGCGCGGTGACCGCGGCCGGGCGTTTGTTCGACGTCGACGTGCGGTTGCGCCCGGACGGCGCCAAGGGCCTGCTGGTGTCGTCGCTGGCGAGTTTTTCCGAGTACCAGTTCGAGCGTGCCTGGACCTGGGAACACCAGGCCCTGGTGCGGGCCCGCTTCGTCGCCGGCGACGCCGGCCTGGGCGAGCGCTTCGAGGCGGTGCGCGCGCAGGCGCTGGCGCGGCCGCGCGACCCGGACAAACTGCGCGAAGAGGTCGCGGCGATGCGCGCGCGGATGCGCGCCGAGCTCGACCGCAGCGATGCGGCGCACTTCGACCTCAAGCAGGGCGAGGGCGGCCTGGTCGACCTGGAATTCCTGCTCCAGCACCGGGTGCTGGGCGATTCGGCCCAGGCGCCGGCGCTGCTGCGGCCGCGCGACACGCCGGGGCTGATCGAGGCCGCGCGTGCCGCCGGCCGGCTCGGCGATGCGCAGGCGCAGGCCCTGGCCGCGGCCCACGGCGTGCTGCTCGCGGCCGGGCTGGAATGCACCCTGGACCGGCGTCCGCGCCGGGTCGCCGAGACCGCGCCGATCCAGGCCGCGCGTGCGGCGATCGATGCGGCGATGCGCGAGCAGGGCCTGCGCGGCGCCGGATCCTGATCCGCGGCCGCGCCGCGCTCAGTCCGGCAACCGCAGCCGGCGCCGCACCTCGGCCGCGACCCGCGCGGTCTCGCGCAACGGCGTCACCGGCCAGGCGCGCAGCGAGGCGTCGAACGGCCGTACCCGGCCCAGGCCGAGCAGGCTGTCGACGAAACGCCGTGGCCGGCCGTCGATGCGCTCGACGCCGTAAGCGAACACCGGCGCATGGGTGGCCGCGGCTTCCGACAGCATGTTGACCGAGTCGGCGGTGCAGACGATGCGGTCGGCCCAGCCGAGCAGGCCGGGGTAGGGGTTGGCGCCTTCGCCGGGCTCGTACCAGGACACCCGCGGCAGTCGCGCCAGGCGCTCGCGCAGGCGCGCGCGCACCGGCGCCGGGGTGCGTCGCGAGGTGGTCGCCAGCAGGCTGCCGCCTTCGCGTTCGAGCACCGCCTGCAACTGCCCGGCGAGGTCGTCGAACGCTTTCTGGTCGAAGTCGGCGTGCGCGCTGGAGCCGCCGAGCAACAGCGCGGTGCGCGGGCCGGGCAGGGCGCCGAAAGCGGGGAAGGTCTTGCGCGCGCCGGCCAGCCACAGGTCGTCGACCGGGTTCAGGCTGCCGAGCAGGGTCACCACGTTGGCGCCGCGCAAGCCGTCGTGTTCGGGCGCGACCACCAGATCCCAGAACTGCGGATCCAGTCGCGGATCGAGAATCTGCACCGCCGCGCAATCGGCGCTGCGCAGCAGCCGGGTCGCCAGCGCGGCCTGGCGGCCGCAGCCGATCGCCAGGCGCGGCCGTGCCGCCAGGGCCTGGGCGAAGGCCGGGCCGAACGCGCCGCGCGCGCCGGGCAGGCGCCGCGGCGCCAGCCAGCGCCAGGGCGCGCGCGGGCTCAGGGTCCAGTCGGCCGTAGCGCGGCCCAGGGCCAGGGCCAGGGCATTGGCCTGGCGCTGATTGCCGGCACGGCCGTCGGTCAGGACCCAGGTTGCAGCAGTGGAACTAGTTTTGGCGGGAAAGCCGTTTTGTTGCACGAGTGTTGTTAATCCGTTCCGAAGGTGTCGGTTCTGCGGTCGGATCGAGACTCTACACTTCCCCTCCCGATCACATGCCGAGCCTGGCAGCCTCACGGAGAAAACGATGTCCCGGATCTTGACCGACGACGCGCTCGATCAGCTGTTCCGCACCGCCCGCACCCACAACGAGATCGGCGGCGAGGTCAGCGACGAGACCCTGCGCCAGCTCTACGATCTGGTGAAGTGGGCGCCGACCAGCGCCAACGGTTCGCCGGCGCGGTTCGTGTTCGTCAAGTCGGCGCAGGCCAAGGAGAAGCTGCGTCCGGCTCTGTCCGAGGGCAATCTGGCCAAGACCCTGGCCGCGCCGGTCACGGTCATCGTCGGCCACGACCTGGAGTTCTACGAAAAGCTGCCCTACCTGTTCCCGCACGCCGACGCGCGCAGCTGGTTCGCCGGCAACGACGAGTCGATCCGCACCACCGCGTTCCGCAACGGCAGCCTGCAGGGCGCCTACCTGATCCTGGCCGCGCGCGCGCTGGGGCTGGACACCGGCCCGATGTCCGGCTTCGACAACGCCAAGGTCGACGAGGCCTTCTTCGCCGGCACCCAGATCAAGTCCAACTTCCTGGTCAACCTCGGCGTCGGCCAGCCGGAAAAGCTGTTCCCGCGCTCGCCGCGCTTGCCCTTCGACGAAGCCGCGCGCATCGACTGAGGTTTGGCCGCCGCTTTGCCCGCAGTTCCCCGCAGTTCCTTCCTGTCCGCCGTTTCGAGGAGATCACCCATGAAGCGCATCCTGCTCGCCGCCGTCATCGGCTTCGCTTTCGCCGGCGCCGCCGTCGCCGCTCCGCTGACCTACAAGATCGACCCCAACCACACCGACGTCGTCGCCGGCTGGAGCCATTTCGGCTTCTCGCACCCGGTCGCCCACTTCGGCAAGGTCGACGGCAGCATCACCTACGATCCGGCCAAGCCGGCCGCGTCCTCGGTGCAGGTGACCATCCCGCTGGACGGTCTGAACTCGCACGTGCCGGACTTCGACGAACACCTCAAGAGCGCCGACTTCTTCGACGCCGCCAAGTACCCGACCATCACCTTCAAGAGCACCAAGGTCGAGGCCGCGGGCGAGAAGAAGCTCAAGGTCACCGGCGAGCTGACCGTGCACGGCGTGACCAAGCCGGCAGTGCTGGACGTCACCATCAACAAGATCGGCGAGCAGCCGATGGCCAAGCGCGCCGCGGCCGGCTTCGACGCCAGCACCACGCTCAAGCGCAGCGATTTCGGCCTGGGCAAGTACGCGCCGAACGTCAGCGACGAAGTCAGCATCCGCATCACCACCGAAGCGCTGGTGCCGAAGCAGTAATAAACTGCGCGGCATGATCATCGAACGTCCATCCGCCGCCCGCGGCCTGCTGCAGGCGGACCAGCGCGAGAGCCGCCACGCGTTTTCCTTCGGCGGCTACTACGACCCGGCATGGATGGGCTTCGGTGCCTTGCGAGTGGTGCACGAAGCCCGCGTCGGTCCCGACGCGGGCTTCGAGACGCACCGCTACGCCAACATGGACATCCTCAGCGTCGTGCTGAGCGGCGCGCTGGCCCATCCGGAACTGGACGGCGGCGGCGCGGTGCAGGCCGGGCAATGGCAGTGGATCGGCGCCGGCCACGGCCTGGCCCACGGCGCGCGCAACGCTTCGGCCGAGCAACCGTTGCACTTCCTGCAATTCTGGATCCAGCCCGATCGGCTCAATGCGCGCCCGGCTTGCGCCCGCGCCGCGCCGGCCGCGGCCGGCGAGGGCGAATGGAGCCTGCTGGCCTCGCGCGACGGCGCCGACGGCGGCCTGCCGGTGCGCCAGGACCTGCGCCTGTACGCGCTGCGCCTGGGTCGCGACGGCCGTGCCGGCTACCCGCTCGACCCCGGCCGCAGCTACTGGCTGCAGATCCTGCGCGGCGAGGTCGAGGCCAACGGCCGTCGGCTCCAGGCCGGCGACGCCCTGGGCCTGCACGGCGAAGCCGGCACGCTGGCCCTGAGCGGGCTCGGCGAAGCGCCGGCCGAGCTGGTCTGGTTCGATCTGCCGCCGCTGGCCTGAGCGGTCCCGGCCGGCCGCGTACAGCGGCGCGGGGCCGCACGCTGGTAAACTGCCCACCCGCGTCGCCACCCGTCGTTTCCCATGACCACCGCAGCCAACGCCCATCCCACCCAGGCCAACGCCGACCAGCGTTACACCGTCACCCGGGCGGACCTGCCGCTGAGCTGCCCGCTGCCGTCGATGGCGCTGTGGAACTCGCATCCGCGCGTGTACCTGCCGATCGAGGCCGAGCGCGAGTGCCAGTGCCCGTACTGCGGCGCGCACTACACCCTGGTCGACGACTGACCGCCCGCGTATGGCATCGCCGGAGCCGCGCCGGCTGACGGTGGTGCAACTGCTGCCGGCGCTGGAGTCCGGCGGGGTCGAACGCTCCACCCTGGAAATCGCCGACGCGCTGGTGCGCGCCGGCCATCGCGCGATCGTGGTTTCGGCCGGCGGCCGGCTGGTGCCGCAACTGCTCGCGCTCGGCGCCGAGCACGTCGAACTGGCGATCGGGCGCAAGTCGCCGGCGACCCTGCGCCACGTCTTCGCGCTGCGCCGGTTGTGGGCTGCGCAGAACGTGGACCTGGTGCATGCGCGCTCGCGCCTGCCGGCCTGGGTCGGCCTGCTGGCCTGGCGCGGCCTGGCCGAAGACGCGCGGCCGCGTTTCGTCACCACCGTGCACGGACTCAATTCGCCCTCGCGCTACAGCGCGGTGATGGCCCGCGGCGAACGGGTGATCTGCGTGTCCGACACGGTGCGCGAGTATGTCCTGCAGCACTACCCCGACACCGATCCGGCGCGGCTGCGGACGATTCCGCGCGGCGTCGATACGGCCGCGTTTCCGCGCGCGCCCTGGCCCGACCCGGACGCGCGCGCCTGGGCCGCGGCGGCGCATCCGGCGCTGGCCGGCGACGGCCCCTTGTTGTTGCTGCCGGGCCGCGGCACGCGCCTGAAGGGCCATGCCGATGCGCTGGCGCTGTTGGCCGCGCTGCGCGGCGAGGGCCGCGACGCGCGGCTGTGGCTGCCCGGCGCGCGCGAAGCCGGACGCGAAGCCTATATCGCCGAACTGGAACAGCAGGCGCAGGCGCTGGGCATCGCCGACGCGGTGGCCTTCGCCGCGCCGACCGATGCGATCGCGCGCGCCTACGCGGCCAGCGACCTGGTCCTGCAGTTGTCGCGCAAGCCCGAGGCCTTCGGCCGCACCGTGGTCGAGGCCTGGTCCTGCGGCCGCGCGGTGCTCGGCTGGAACCACGGCGGCGTCGGCGAGCTGCTGGCGCGTTCGCAGCCTTCCGGCGCGGTCGCGCCGTTCGACGCGCAGGCCTTGCATCGGGCCGCTTGCGAATTGCTAACGCAGACGCCGCCGGCTGTGGATACGATGGCGTTTTCCTTGCGGGCGATGCAGGAGGCCACGCTTGCCGTCTATGCCGAACTCGTCGATGGCGCCGACCGCGGCTGAGCCCGGCGCGCCCGCGCCGCCCGAGCCGCGCCACGCGATTGTGGGCTGGCGCTGGGCGCCGGCGTGGATCCTGGCCTACGTCGCGCTGCTGTTCGCGCCCGGCTACGCCGAGGGCGTGCTGACCCTCGGCGCGTTGACCGCGCTGGTCAAGCTGGCGCTGGCGCGCTTCAACACCGGCGCGCGCCTGCTCAGCGATCCGGCCTGGGCGCTGACCAGCGTATTGTTCGCCGCCTACTGGCTGCCCGAACTGGTCTCGGCGATCGATGCGGTCGACCCCGGCCGCGCCTTGCGCGAAGCCGCGGTAGACCTGCGCTATCTGCCGTTCCTGTGGCTGGTCGCGGCCGCGGTGGCTTCGCCGCAGGGGCGCCGCACCACCTTCGGCGGGCTGGCGATCATCCTCTCGGTCTGGACCGTCGACGCCCTGATCCAGTGGCTGGCCGGCACCAGCCCGTTGTTCTTCGGCATCGACGCGCTCAAGCAGGCGATCAGCGGCCACGGCATGTGCAGCGCCGCCGAGACCGCCGCCGCCGATCGCCTCAGCGGCGTGCTCGGCCCGTGCAATCTCAAGCTCGGCCAGGTCATCGCCAGCTTCTCGCCGTTCGTGCTCTACGCCGCCGGGCGCCGCTTCGGCAGCGCCGGTTGGCTGCTGGCCGCGGCCGCGGTCGGGGTGGTCGTGGTCCTGGCCGGTTCGCGCGCGTCGTGGATCACCTACGGCCTGGTGCTGCTGCTGTCGGGTTGGCGCCTGCTCGGCTGGAAGCGCCTGCTCGGGGTGTTCGCCGCCGGCGTGCTGATTCTCGGCGTGCTCGACCGCACCTCGCCGCAGGTGCACGAGCGCCTGGTGCGCACCGCGCACGTGGTCAGCGCCGACGTCGAAGGCGTCGACAACGCGCTGTCCGGCCGCACCCGGATCTGGCGCGCCGCGCTGTGCATGGTCGCCGAGCATCCGGTCAACGGCGTCGGCGCGCGCGGCTTCCGCGAAGCCTTCCCGGCCTGCGATCCGCAGCCCGGGCGCCTGACCTCCTGGGGCGAGGGCCCGGCCCTGCATGCGCACCAGTTGCTGCTGGAAGTGCTCAGCGAAACCGGCGCCTTCGGCCTGCTGATGTGGCTGGCCGGCGCCGCTTTGGCCTGGCGCGCCTGGGCCTTCGCCGACGCCCAGGCGCGCGAAGCCGCGCGACCGGCGATGCTGGCCCTGCTGGTCACCGTGTTCCCGTTCAACACCCACCTGGCGTTCTACTCGACCTTCTGGGGCGGGCTGACGCTGTTGCTGGCGGCGTTGTATGCGGGGAGCTTGTTGGCCCAGCCCAGGAACGAGTAGATAGCGGGGTAGCGGATAGGAGATAGCGGAAAGCGGCGACGCGCCTGGCCTGCGCTATCTCCGATCCGCTATCCGCTCACTTCTGCTTGTAGGGAGAGATCTCCCCGGCCGGCCGCCGCTTGAAGCGCCGGTGGATCCACAGGTACTGGCTCGGCGCCTGCCGCACCATGGCCTCGATCTGGGCGTTGACCCGGGCGCTGTCGGTAGTGGCGTCGGCGGAGGGGAAATCGGCCAGCGGCGCGCCCAGCCGCAGCACGTAGTCGGCGCCCTCGCGGCGATGGAAGAACGGCACCACCGCGCAGCCGCTGAGGCGGGCGAACTGATGGGTCGCGGTGATGGTCGCCGCCTGCACGCCGAAGAACGGCGCGAACACCGTGTCCTTGCCGCGCATGTCCTGGTCGGGCGCGTACCACAGGAAGCCGCCCTGCTTGAGGTGGCGCATCGCCGGGCGGATTTCCTCGTTGGTGAACATCGCGCTGGCGTAGCGCAGGCGGCCGCGCTTGACCGCCCACTCCATCACCGGGTTGCGGTGGCGGCGGTACATGCCGGCCAGCGGCAGGTGCTCGCACATCAGCCGGCCGCACATCTCCAGGGTCATGAAATGGCCCGAGACCATCAGCACGCCGCGGCCGGCGGCGCGGACTTCGTCCAGCCGTTCCAGGCCTTCGATCCGCACCGTGCGCCGCATCGGCGCCACCGAGCCCCACCAGGCGCGGGCGAATTCGAACAAGCCGATGCCCAGATCGCGGAAACTCTCGCGCAACAGCGCCTCGCGTTCGGCCTCGCTCTTTTCCGGGAAGCACAGCGCCAGGTTGATCCGCGCCGCGCGCCGGCGAGTGCCGGCCACGCCCAGCGCGAACGCGCCGATCCAGCCGCCGAGCAGGCGCTGCAGGCCCCACGGCAGGCGCGCGCCCAGGCACATGCCGGCCAAAGCCAGCCACATCGGCCACAGGCGCGGCGAAAGCAGGGACGGACGCGGGGGCAGGGCAGGTTCGGCCATGGCGATAGTTTATGCGGTGCGGGCGTGAATGCCGGCGCGCCGAAGGCGGCGTCGCGCTGCGCGCGCTCCGATTCCGGCGGCCCTCGGGCCGGACAACGCCGCGATCGTATCGGCCGCGCTGCGCGCGCCGCCCCGTTCCGGCCCGGCGCGGACGCCGCCTGCACGACCGAATCACCTCGCCAGCCTTTATCCTTGGCGGATGCGGAAAGACTTGATCGAGCGCCTGTTGCGCGGCCTGTATTCGGTCGCGCTGTATCTGTTGGCACCGGTCACGGTCTACCACCTGATCTGGCGCGGCTTTCGCCAGCCGGCGTATTTCCAGCGCTGGCTGGAGCGCTACGCGGTCTATCGCGGACCGGCCCAGGCCCGCACCCTGTGGCTGCATGCGGTCTCGGTCGGCGAGGTCAACGCGGCGATCCCGCTGGTGAACGCCCTGCGCCGCGGTCGCCCGGACCTGCGCCTGCTGGTCACCACCATCACCCCGACCGGTTCGGACCGGGCGCGCTCGGCCTGGGGCGATTCGGTCGAGCACGTCTACCTGCCCTACGATCTGCCCGGCGCGGTCGCGCGGTTCCTGCGCCACCACCAGCCCTGCGCGGCGCTGATCATGGAAACCGAGCTGTGGCCGAACCTGCTGTTCGGCTGCCGCGACCGCGGCATTCCCGCCTACATCCTCAATGCGCGCCTGTCCGAGCGCTCGCTGCGCGGCTATCGGGTGCTGGCGCCGCTGGTCGGACGCGCGCTGCGCACCGTGCGCACGGTCGCGGCGCAGTCGCGCGCCGACGGCGAGCGCTTCGTCCAGCTCGGCGCGCGGCCGGAGCAGGTCACCGAAACCGGCAACCTCAAGTTCGACGTCAACGTGCCCGACGCGCTGGACGAGTTCGCCGCCGAATGCCATCGCCATACCGGCGAGCGGCCGGTGTGGATCGCCGCCAGCACCCACGAGGACGAGGAAGCGGCGACCATCGCCATGCACCGGCGCCTGCGCGAGCGTTTCCCCGATCTGCTGCTGCTGTGGGCGCCGCGCCATCCCGAGCGCTTCCGGGTGGTGGCCGAGCAGGCGCGCAGCGCCGGCTGGCAGGTGTCGGCGCGTTCGCGCGCGCGCTGGCCGCAGCCGGGCGACGACGTGTTCGTGATCGACACGCTCGGTGAGCTGATGAGCTTCTACGCCTGCGCCGACGTCGCCTTCGTCGGCGGCAGCCTGCAGGCGATCGGCGGCCACAACCTGCTCGAACCGGCGGCCACCGGCACGCCGATCGTGACCGGCCCGCACCTGCACAATTTCGTCGAGATCGCCCAGCGCCTGGACGCCGCCGGCGCGCTGCGCATCGGCGCCGACGCCGATGCGGTCGAGGCCGCGGTCGAGCGCCTGCTCGCCGATCCGCGCGAACGCGCGCAGATGATCGAGGCCGGACGCGCCCTGGTCGAACTCGGCCGCGGCGCGCTGGCGCGCACCATGGCGCTGCTGCGCCCGGCGTTGCCGCCGGCGTGATCGCGCGCTTGTAGGAGCGGCGTCCCGCGGGGATTTCCTCCGGTCATAAGCCGCGACAGCCGCAGCGGTCTATTGCCGCGCTGCATCCGAAGCCCGGCCAAACGGCCAAACGTCTTGAGTGCGAACCGCACGCTGGCTTCGGCCGCTGCGCTTTCGATCACCGCTGCGGCTGTCGCGGCTTACGCCGCTCCTACAGGGGCGAGGTTCGGGCATAAAAAAACCGCCGGTGGTGCCGGCGGTTTTTCGTGTCGCGCTGCGAGCGTGAGGCTTACTGCATTCCGCTCGGCGGCGGCGCCAGGCTGGTGGCGGCATCGGCGCTCAGCAGCCGGTTGATCTCCTGCACGTCGGTCACGTCGAGCGAGCCGGCGGCCTGTTCCAGCAGCAGGCGGTTCTGCAGGTAGTTGTACTTGGCGGTGGCGTAGGCCTGCTGCGCCTGCAGCAGGGTGCGCTGGTTGTTGAGCACGTCGAGCACGGTGCGGGTACCCACTTCCAGGCCGACCTGCGAGGCGTCGTAGGCGGCCTGCGCCGAGACCAGGGCCAGGCGGCGCGCTTCGACTTCGCTGATGCCGGCGACCAGGGTCTGGTAGGCGTTGCGGGTGGTGCGCACCAACTGGCGCTTCTGCCGTTCCAGTTCGTCCTGGGCGGCGTCGCGGCGCGCCAGCGCCTGGCGCACGCCGGACTGGATCCGGCCGCCGGCGTAGATCGGCACCGTCAGTTCGATGCCGATGCTCGGGCCGTAGCTTGAGTTGCCCGGCGCATTCTGGGTGGCGCCCATGAAGGTGCGGTCGCCCCAGGTGGCGCTGTCGCTGTAGCCGCCGGTCAGGCTCAGCGTCGGCCAATGGCCGGCGCGCGCGGTTTCCACGCCGATTTCGGCGGCCTGGACCTGCAACTGCTGCGCGTGCAGCGAGGGGTTGTTCTGCACCGCGTTGTCGACCCAGCTTTCGACGTTGCGCGATTCCGGCAGCGCCGGCTTGAAGTCGGCCGGCAGCGCCTTGAGCGTGCGCACCGGCTGGCCGGTGATCTGGCTCAGCGCCTGGTAGGCGTCCTCGACCGCGTTGCGCGCGGTGATGGTGCCGGCGCGCGCGCTGTCGTACTGGGCGCGCGCTTCGTGCACGTCGGTGATCGGCGCCAGGCCCACGTCCAGGCGCTTGGAGGCGTAGTCGAACTGCTTCTGCAGCGCGGTTTCGGCGGCTTCGGCGGCGGCCAGGTTCTCGAGCTTGACCAGCACGTCGAAGTAGGCCGCCGAAGTGCGGGTGATCAGTTCCTGGTTGGCCGATTCCAGGGTGAAGTCGCTGGCCTCGCTGAGCACGTTCTGACCCTGGTAGGTCTTGATGCTGGCGCGGTTGTAGAGCATCTGGCTGGCCGACAGGCCGGACCGGCGGCTGGTGCTGTCGGACTTGAACATCGCGCCGGCCGGCAGGTCGCTGCCGTCGCCGCTGCCGCTGTTGCCCTGGCTGGTGGTGCGGCCGCGGTTCAAGCTCACGTTGCCCGACAGCGACGGAAGCAGCGCGGCGCGGGCCTGGATGCGGTCTTCCTTGGTCGCCAGGCGGTTGGCTTCGGCCGCCGACAACTGCGGGTCGCCCTGGCGCGCCAGTTCGTAGGTCTGCAGCAAGTCCTCGGCCGACGCCAGCGTCGGCAACAGGCTCAGGGCCAGGGCGAGAACGAGCGGACGGCGGATCGTGCGGCTTCCCATGCGGCTTCCTTGAGCTTGCTTGTTTTTGGGAACCCGCATGCTGGCACGCGGGTTCTTACGGGGGACTGACGTTGAGCTGACAGGACGGTCAGAACTCGAAGGCGGGCGCGGGCGCCGCGCCGACGAGATACGGCAAATCGGTTTCGAACAACGATTGGATGCGCGAAGCGTTGACTTCGTTGCGCTCGCCGGCGGTGACACGGATCGCTTCCATTGCCGGCGAGCGGCCGCGGACCACGAACAGGCGGCCGCCCGGCTGCAGCCACTGCAGCCACTGCGCCGGCAGCTCGGCGACCGCGCCGGTCACGCAGATGGCGTTGAAGCGGCGGTCGGTGCGGTAGGAGAACGCGTCCGCGTCGACCACCTGCACGTTGAGGATCGACTGCGCAGCCAGGCGCTCGCGCGCGGTCGCGGCCAGGTCGGCATGACGCTCCAGACTGACCACTTCGCGGGTCAGGCGGCCCAGGCAGGCGCTCAGGAAACCGCTGCCGGTGCCGATTTCCAGCACGTCGTCGGTCGGGTCGAGCTCCAGCGCCTGCAGGGCGCGGCCTTCGAGCACCGGCTTGAGCATGAATTCGCCGTGCGCCATCGGCAGGGCGAGGTCGGTGTAGGCCAGGTTGCGGTGCGCTTCGGCGACAAAGGCCTCACGCGGCAAATTCGCCAGCACATCGAGCACGCGCGGGTCGAGCACGTCCCACGGCCGAACCTGTTGTTCGACCATCAGTTCACGAGCCTTGGCGTAATCGAGCGTAGTCATGGGAGCGTTCTTCATGTAGCGCGGGGAATCGCGAATTCTACCGGGACCGCGCGGCCCCCGGCGGAAAAAGAATTAACCACGCCCCTGCTGGGGCTTAGTGCCGAAAGTCACCAGAACTCACGGCACCGTATGGCCTGCACGGCGGCCCGCTAGCGCCGGCCATACGCGCGCAGGAACAGGGTCACGGTCGCCTCCAGGTGGGCCCGCACCTCGTCCGGCCCCGGCGCGCCGCAGCCGAACATCAGCAGGGCGTGCGGCTCGCCCTTGGCCAGGCAGAAGAACTGCGGCGCGGCCCGCGCCACGTCGTCGATCTCCAGTTCCCCGGCCTCGACCCGGCGCTGCAGCAGGGCGCCGAATTCGTCGTGCAGGCGCTGCGGGCCGGCCTCCCAGAACATCTTCGACAGCGGCGATTGCGCCACCTGCGGCGAGCACAGCAGGCGGTGGATCTGGATCGCCTCGGGCGAGCTGATCATCTCGTAGAAGGCCGTGGCGATCGCCAGCAGGCGCTCGCGCAGCGGCGCGGCCGGGTCCGGAGCGAACATCGGCGAGGGCAGGTGCTGCTGGCAATAGGCCTGCACCGCGGCCGCGAACAGGCTGTCTTTGTCGCCGAAATGGCTGTAGACGGTCAGTTTCGAGACCCCGGCCTCGGCGGCGATCTGGTCCATGCTCACGCCGTCGAAGCCCTGGCCGAGGAACAGCCGCTTGGCCGCCTCCAGGATCGCGTTGCGCTTGCTCAGGTCCTTCGGGCGGCCGGGGCCGGCCGGCTTGGCCGGTTCGGGGGCGGGGCTGGAGGGGCGGGGCGACATCATGGTTGAATACTGGACTATCGGGTTCGTTATTTATACAGTACTGGCTAGTACATTAATTCCCGATGAGGCTCACCGCAATGCGCCACCGGATTTTTTCCGCCGCGCCCGCCGTTCCGGCGCTGCTCGGCGCGGCCCTGGCCGCGACGCTGTCGCTGACTGCCTGCAGTAAAGCCGAGCCGCAGGCCGAAGCCGCGCGGCCGGTACTGGTGACCCGCCCGGGCGCCGCCGCCAGCGCCGTGTCGGCCTTCGCCGGCGAGGTGCGGGCGCGCGAGGAAAGCCCGCTGTCGTTCCGGGTCGGCGGCAAGCTGATCGAACGCAAGGTCGATGTCGGCGCCCACGTCGCCGCCGGCCAGGTGCTGGCGGTGCTCGACGCCGGCGACCTGGACGCCCAGGCGCGCGCCGCCCAGGCCCAACTGACCGCGGCCGAGGCCGATTACGGCCGCGCCCGCGCCGACCAGGTGCGCTACGCCCAACTGGCCAAGGACCAACTGGTCAGCCGTTCGACCATGGACGCCCAGGACGCAGCGGCCAAGGCCGCGCAGGGCCAGGTCAACGCCGCCCGGGCCAACCTCGACGTCGCCCGCAACCAGTCCGCCTACACCCATCTGCGCGCGCCCAGCGCCGGGGTGATCGCCTCGCGCAGCGCCGAGGCCGGCCAGGTCGTGGCCGCCGGCCAGCAGGTGTTCGCGCTCGCCGCCGACGGCGTGCGCGAAGTCGCCTTCGCGGTGCCGGAAGGCGCGATCGCCACCTTCAAGCCCGGCCAGGAGGTTCTGGTCGAACTGTGGTCGCAGCCCGGCAAGCGTTGGCCGGCGCGGGTGCGCGAAGTCGCGCCGGCGGCCGATCCGGCCTCGCGCACCTACGCCGCACGGGTCAGCGTCGACGCGCCCGCCGGCACCCTGGAACTCGGCCAGAGCGCGCGCATCTACCTGCCCGGCGCGGCTACGCTCGGCCTCAGCGTGCCGCTGTCGGCGCTGCAGCGCACCGCCGCCGGCGGCAGCGCGGTGTTCGTCGCCGACCCGCGCAGCGGCACGGTCAAGTTGAAGCCGATCCACACCGGGCCCTACGGCGCGCAGAGCGTGCCGGTGCTGTCGGGCCTGGGCGCACAGGACTGGGTCGTCAGCGCCGGCGGCCATCTGCTGCGCGACGGCCAGAAAGTGCAGCCGGTCGACCGCGACAACCACCCGGTCGCGCGCTGAGCGGGTCGCGGCGCGCGCAGCGCCGCGATCGCGACCGCGCGACCGTCTCGCGCGCCGGCGCCGCCGGCGCACCCCAGATCCCGCTGCCGCGCCCGCGCGGCGGCCGTTGAACGAAGCGAGCCCAGCGTATGCGTTTCAACCTCTCCGAGTGGGCGCTGCGCCATCGCAGCCTGATCATCTACGCGATGCTGGTGCTGGCCGTCGCCGGCGCCATGTCCTACCTGCGCCTGGGGCGCAGCGAGGACCCGGCCTTCACCTTCAAGGTCATGGTGGTGCGCACCTTGTGGCCCGGCGCCACCGCCGAGGAGGTCTCGCGCCAGGTCACCGAGCGGATCGAGAAGAAGCTGATGGAGACCGGCCAGTACGAGTACATCCGCTCGTACTCGCGCGCCGGCGAATCGCAGGTGATGTTCGTCGCCGGCGACGCGATGCGCTCCAAGGACATCCCGCCGCTGTGGTACCAGGTGCGCAAGAAGATCGGCGACATCCGCCCGACCTTGCCCAGCGACGCGATCGGCCCGTTCTTCAACGACGAATTCGGCGACACCTTCGGCAACATCTACGCCCTGACCGGGCCCGGCTTCGACTACGCGGTGCTCAAGGACTACGCCGAGCGCGTGCAGTTGGCGCTGCAGAGCCAGACCGACGTCGGCAAGATCGAACTGTTCGGGGTCCAGGACGAGAAGATCTGGGTCGAGCTGTCGAACGTGAAGCTGTCGACCCTGGGCGTGCCCGCGCAGGCGGTGCAGGACGCGCTGAACCAGCAGAACGCGCTGGTCTCGGCCGGCTTCTTCGAAACCCCGACCAGCCGGGTGCCGATCCGGGTCGGCGGCCAGTTCACCTCGGTCGAGCAGATCCGCGACTTCCCGATCCGGGTCGGCGACCGCACCTTCCGTCTGGCCGACGTCGCCGAAGTGCGGCGCGGCTTCTCCGATCCGCCGCAGCCGCGCATGCGCTTCATGGGCGAGGACGCGATCGGCATCGGCGTGTCGATGAAGCAGGGCGGCGACATCCTCAAGCTCGGCAAGACCCTGGAGGGCGAGTTCGCGCGCCTGCAGAAGACCCTGCCGGCGGGCATGCAACTGCGCAAAGTCGCCGACCAGCCGGCCGCGGTCGAGGAATCGGTCGGCGAATTCGTGCGCGTGCTCGCCGAGGCGGTCGCGATCGTGCTGCTGGTGAGCTTCTTCTCGCTCGGCCTGCGCACCGGCCTGGTGGTCGCGCTGTCGATCCCGCTGGTGCTGGCGATGACCTTCGCGGTGATGGACTTCTTCGGCGTCGGCCTGCACAAGATCTCGCTCGGCGCGCTGGTGCTGGCGCTGGGTCTGCTGGTCGACGACGCGATCATCGCGGTGGAGATGATGGCGATCAAGATGGAGCAGGGCTTCGACCGCCTGCGCGCGGCGGCCTTCGCCTGGGACAGCACCGCCTTCCCGATGCTGACCGGCACCCTGATCACCGCCGCCGGCTTCCTGCCGATCGCCACCGCCGCCTCGAGCACCGGCGAATACACCCGCTCGCTGTTCCAGGTGGTGACCATCGCCCTGCTGGTGTCGTGGATCGCCGCGGTGGCCTTCATTCCCTTCCTCGGCGACAAGCTGCTGCCGGACTACGGCCACGCCGCGGCGCCGCCGAAGCCGGGTTCGCCGGCCGCGCGCTGGCGCGACGCGCGCAGCGCGCTGGCCCGGCGCCTGCCGATGTTCGCCAGCGTGCTGGCGCCCAAGCCGCCGATCGACGGCCACGTCCACGACCCGTACGAATCCAAGTTCTACGTCGGCTTCCGCCGCTGGGTGACCTGGTGCGTGCGCCGGCGCTGGCTGGTCATCGCGATCACCATCGCCGCCTTCGTCGGTTCGATCTTCATGTTCCGCTTCGTGCCGCAGCAGTTCTTCCCCGACTCGGTGCGTCCGGAGCTGATGGTCGACATGGAACTGGCCGAAGGCAGCTCGCTGCGCCAGACCTCCGCCCAGGCCCAGCGCCTGGAAGCGATGCTCAAGCAGCGCAAGGACCTGGCCAACTACGTCGCCTACGTCGGCACCGGTTCGCCGCGCTTCTACCTGCCGCTGGACCAGCAGCTGCCGGCGGCCAACTTCGCCCAGTTCGTGCTGATGCCCAAGGACCTGGAAGCGCGCGAAACCCTGCGTCGCTGGGTCATCGAAGAGGTGGCGCCGCGCTTCCCCGAACTGCAGCTGCGCGTGACCCGGTTGGAGAACGGCCCGCCGGTCGGCTATCCGGTGCAGTTCCGCGTCTCCGGCGAGCACATCGACCAAGTGCGCAAGATCGCCTACCAGGTGCGCGAGAAGATCCGCGCCAACCCGCACGTGGCCAACGTCAACCTGGACTGGGACGAGCCGAACAAGGTGGTACGCCTGCAGGTCGACCAGGAGCGCGCGCGCGCCCTCGGCATCAGCTCGGCACAGCTGTCGCAGTTCCTGTCCAGTTCGCTGTCGGGCTCGCACATCAGCACCTACCGCGAGAGCAACGAGCTGATCGAGATGCTGCTGCGCGGCCCGGAACAGGAGCGCCTGCAGCTGGACATGCTCGGCAGCCTGATGGTGCCGACCGGCAACGGCCGCAGCGTGCCGCTGACCCAGATCGCCACCCTCGACTACGGTTTCGAGGAAGGCATCATCTGGCACCGCGACCGCCTGCCGACCATGACCGTGCGCGCCGACATCTACGACGGCACCCAGCCGTCCAGCGCGATGGCGCAGATCTCGCCGACCCTGGACGGGCTGCGCGCGCAGCTGCCGTACGGCTATTCGATCGACATCGGCGGCAGCGTCGAGGACTCGGCGCGCGGGCAGAAGTCGATCAACGCCGGCATGCCGTTGTTCCTGTTCGCGGTGTTCACCCTGCTGATGTTGCAGCTGCGCAGCTTCTCGCGCAGCTTCATGGTGCTGCTGACCGCGCCGCTGGGCCTGATCGGGGTGACCTTGTTCCTGCTGGTGTTCCGGGTGCCGTTCGGCTTCGTCGCCATGCTCGGCACGATCGCCCTGGCCGGCATGATCATGCGCAACTCGGTGATCCTGGTCGACCAGATCGAGCAGGACCGCAGCGAGGGCCACGAGCCGTGGAAGGCGATAGTGGACGCGACCGTGCGCCGCTTCCGGCCGATCGTGCTGACCGCGCTGGCGGCGATCCTGGCGATGATTCCGCTGTCGCGCAGCGCCTTCTTCGGGCCGATGGCGGTGGCGATCATGGGCGGACTGCTGGTCGCGACCGCGCTGACCCTGCTGTTCCTGCCGGCGCTGTACGCAGCCTGGTTCAAGGTCAAGGTGCCGGCGGAGGCCTGAGCCGCGCCGGCACGATTTCGGGGTCTCTCGCCCCAGCCCCCTTCCACGTACGGGAGGGGCGTTTTTCTTCGCCGGGGCAGGCTTGCCTGCCCTCGCCAACCTTTCGGCTCTGCAGCCTTTAGCCCCTCTCCCGCGTGCGGCGACCGGAGGAAGCGCGGAGCTGAGAGGGCGTGAGGGGCTCGAGCCCTAAGCGTGCTCGACGCTGAACGCCAGCGTCGCCTCGATCGCCCGCTTCCAGCCCGCATACAGCTTCTCGCGTTCCGCGCCGAGCATCTGCGGCTCGAAGCTGCGCTCGACCTGCCACTGCTGGGCGATCTGCTCGCGGCTGTCCCAGAACCCGACCGCCAGCCCGGCCAGGTAGGCCGCGCCGAGCGCGGTGGTTTCGCTGACCCGCGGCCGCTTCAGCGGCACGTCGAGGATGTCGGCCTGGAACTGGGCGGTGAAATCGTTGCCGATCGCGCCGCCGTCGGCGCGCAGCGAGGTCAAGCGAATGCCCGAATCGGCCTGCATCGCTTCGAGCACGTCGCGGGTCTGGTAGGCCAGCGACTCCAGCACCGAACGGACGAAATGCTCCTTGCTGGTGCCGCGGGTCAGGCCGAACATCGCCCCGCGCACGTCGCTGCGCCAGTACGGCGCGCCCAGGCCGACGAAGGCCGGGACGAAATAGACTCCGTCGGTGGAGCGCGCGCGCTCGGCGTAAGCCTGCGAATCGCCGGCCTTGCCGAACAGGCGCAGGCCGTCGCGCAGCCACTGCACCGCCGAGCCGGCGACGAAAATGCTGCCTTCCAGCGCGTACTCGACCTTGCCGTCGATGCCCCAGGCGATGGTGGTGAGCAGGCCGTTGTCCGAACGCACCGCTTTCTCGCCGGTGTTCATCAGCAGGAAGCAGCCGGTGCCGTAGGTGTTCTTGGCCATCCCCGGGGCGAAGCAGGCCTGGCCGAACAGCGCCGCCTGCTGGTCGCCGGCGACGCCGCAGATCGGCACCGAATTGCTGAAGAAATGGCGCGCGCCGGTATGGGCGTAGACCTCGCTGCTGGAGCGCACTTCCGGCAGCATCGAGGCCGGCACGTCGAGCATTCTCAGCAGCTCCGGGCACCACTGGCGCTTGTGGATGTCGTACATCAGCGTGCGCGAGGCGTTGCTGTAGTCGGTGACGTGGGCGCGGTTGTCCGACAGGTTCCAGATCAGCCAGCTGTCGATGGTGCCGAACAGCAGGTCGCCGCGTTCGGCGCGCTCGCGCGCGCCCTCGACATTGTCGAGGATCCACTTGACCTTGGTTCCGGAGAAGTAGGCGTCGATCAGCAGGCCGGTGCGTTCGCGCACCAGGGGCTCGTAGCCCTCGGCCTTGAGCCGGTCGCAGATCGCCGCGGTCTGGCGCGACTGCCAGACGATGGCGTTGTGCACCGCCTGGCCGGTGTGGCGGTCCCAGACCACGGTGGTCTCGCGCTGGTTGGTGATGCCGATGCCGGCGATCTGGTCGGCGCCGACCTGGGCCTTGGTCATCACCTCGATCGCGGTGGTCTGCACGCTGGCGAGGATCTCGCGCGGATCGTGCTCGACCCAGCCCGGGCGCGGAAAGATCTGCTCGAACTCGCGCTGGGCCACGCCGACCACCGCGCCCTGGCGATCGAACAGGATCGCCCGCGAGCTGGTCGTGCCTTGGTCGATGGCCAGAATGTAGGGCTTGTCCATGTGGGTACTCGTTCGGAGGTCGGGAGTCGGGAGTCGGGAATGGGGAATCGGGAATCGGGAATCGGGAATCGGGAATCTGGGATGGGGAGTCAGGAACTGAGTGAGGGAGCCGTAAGGATCAAGCGACGCACCGCTTTACGATTCCCCATTCCCCATTCCCCATTCCCCATTCCCGCCTCTCACCCATACACAGCCTGGAACGCGAACGCCCCCAGCACCGCACCGGCGATCGGCGCGACCACCGGGACCCAGGCGTAGCCCCAGTCCGAGCCGCCCTTGCCGGCGATCGGCAGCAGCGCATGGGCCAGACGCGGGCCGAGGTCGCGTGCGGGGTTGATCGCATAGCCGGTGGGGCCGCCGAGCGACATGCCGATCACCACCACCAGCAGGCCGACGCCGAACGGTCCCAGGCCGGGAGACAGCGTGTTGGCGCCGATCGCGAGCGCAGCGAAGGTCAGCACGAAAGTGCCGATGGCCTCGGTGAGCAGGTTGGCGCGGGTGTCCCGCACCGCCGGCGCGGTGCAGAAGATCGCCAGCTTGGCGGCCGGGTCGTCGCTGAGCCGCCAGTGGGCGAGATAGCTGAGCCAGACCAGCACCGCGCCGGCGAACGCGCCGGCGAGCTGGGCGGCGACGAAGCCCGGCACCAGCGACCAGGACAGCTTGCCGATCGCCGCCAGGGCCAGGGTCAGGGCGGGATTCATGATCGCGCCGCTGGTCGGGCCGGCGATGAAGATGCCGATCAGCACCGCCAGGCCCCAGGCCGCGGTGATCACGCCCCAGCCGGCGCCCTGGGCCTTGGATCGATTGAGCAGCGCGCCGGCGACCACGCCGTTGCCGAGCAGGATCAGGATGCCGGTGGCGACGAACTCGCTGAGGTATTGCGACATCGGGGTGGGCATTGCGGTGGCTCTCCTGGGCGATGCGGCGGTTCGGGCGTACGAGGCTGGGCGGGATGTCGAAAGACTCGAGAGGCTAGGCGCGGTCCGGCAAGGTTGCGCGCGATCTGGCGCGGTCTGCTACCCGTTGCGAAACACTCTCCTGTCGTCATCAACGCGAAAGCGGGGATCCAGGGCTACACCGCGAGATGGCTCCGAAGTCTCTGCATTCCCGCCTTCGCGGGAACGACGGCAGCAACGAGCGCCGAAGCCCGGCCGGGGACGATGGCAAGCGGGAGCGCCGCTGGAGCCCGGCCGAGCATGACGGACGGCAGTCCTTCGGCGACCGGATCCGGCCAAGCCGCCCGCGCAGACATCCCGCCCTGCGGATGCGCGGCGACTCATGCCAACCCCACTTCGGCCTGCGCATCCGCCCGGCTAGCCATGCGCCGCGCCACATAGTCCTGCAGGCGTTCGACCCCGGCGGCGTCGATGCGCAGGCCGAGCTTGGAGCGTCGCCACAGGATGTCTTCGGCGGTGCGCGCCCATTCGCAGTCGACCAGGTAATCGACTTCGACCGCGTACAAGTCGGCGCCGAAGCAGGCGCCCAGGTCGTCCATGCGCGCGCAGCTCTCGAGCATGCGCAAGGCGCGGCTGCCGTAGCTGCGGCACAGGCGCAGCGCCAGCGCATCCGGCAACCACGGCCGGCGCAGACTGAAATCCTCGTGGAAGGCGTCGAAGTCGGCGCCGGGCAGGTCGCCGCCGGGCAGCGGCGCATCGCCGGTCCAGGCCGGCCGGGGCTCGCCGAGCTCCGCGGCGAGGCGGTCGCAGGCCTCTTCGGCCAGCTTGCGCGCGGTGGTCAGCTTGCCGCCGAACACGTTCAGCAGCGGCGCGCCGTCGCGGTCCAGGTCGAGCTGGTAGTCGCGGGTGATCTGCGAGGCCTGGTCGTTGTCGTCGTCGAGCAGCGGGCGCACGCCGCTGTAGCTCCAGACCACGTCGTGCGGCCGGATCGGCCGCTTGAAGTAGCGCGAGGCGGCGGCGCACAGATAGGCGGTCTCGGCCTCGTCGATGCGCGGCGCGGCCGGGTCGCCGCGATAGTCGACGTCGGTGGTGCCGATCAGGGTGTAGGCCTGCTCGTAGGGGATCGCGAACACGATGCGCCGGTCGGGCTGCTGGAAGATATACGCATGGTCGTGCTCGAACAGCCGCGGCACGACGATATGGCTGCCCTTGATCAGGCGCAGATGGCGCACGTGCGGCAGCCGCGCGACTTCGTCCAGGAAACGCGCCGCCCACGGCCCGGCGGCATTGACCAGCACACGCGCGCGCGCCTCGCGGACCCTGCCGCCGGGGCCGCGCAGGCGCACCCGCCAGCCGTCGCCCTCGCGCTGCGCGGCGACGCAGGCGGTGCGGGTCAGCACGCCGGCGCCGCGCTCGGCGGCGTCCATCGCGTTGAGCACGACCAGGCGCGCGTCCATCACCCAAGCGTCGGAGTAGACGAAACCGCGTACGAACTCGTCCTGCAGCGGACGCCCGGCGATGTGCTTGCGCAGGTTGACCGAGCGCGAACCGGGCAGGCCGCGGCCGCGGCGTCCGCCGAGGCGGTCGTACAGGAACAGGCCCAGGCGGATCAGCCAGGCCGGGCGCAGATGCGGCTGGTGCGGCAGGACGAAGCGCAGCGGCCAGATGATGTGCGGGGCCATGCGCAGCAGGCGCTTGCGCTCGGCCAGGGCCTTGCCGACCAGGGCGAACTCGTACTGCTCCAGATAGCGCAGGCCGCCGTGGATGAGCTTGGTGCTGGCGCTGGAGGTGTGCGCGGCGAGGTCGTCGCGCTCGCACAGCAGCACCGACCAACCGCGGCCGGCGGCATCGCGCGCGATCGCGGCACCGTTGATGCCGCCGCCGACCACCAGCAGGTCGACCTTGAGATCCGTTTCGGTCATGCGTTCCCGCGACTGGCTGCAGGTCGCACGTGGCCGACCCAGGTTGCGTCAGGATGATGGCACAGGCTCGTGGCGCGATTGTTGCCTGGGTTCACATCAACGGCGGGTGAGGGTTGCGCGATCGCGCGGCTGTGACGCGGGCAAAAAAATCCCGAAGCCGCCCGGCTTCGGGAAGGGGGTTACAGACGGGCCGGAGAGACCTCTTTGTAATGCGCGGTAGTCCCTGAAGCCTGCGGCTGCGCGGCGCGCGCCCCGCGGCGATTCGATGCAGCGTATTCAGCGAAGCGAGGCGGATCGCGTTTCCGCTCGCTTGCGGCCAATCCCGGTCAATCGCGCAACTCGGCCACCTGGCACGGCAGCTCAAGTTGGGCCAGCACCGCCGCGGTGACCTCGGCGGTGGTCGCGGCGCGGCCGGCCGGGGCCAGGTCGGCGGTCAGCGTGCCGGCCTCCAGCACCGCAGCGACCGCACGCTCGACGCATTCGGCCTCGGCCTCCAGGCCCAGCGAATGGCGCAGCAGCAGCGCGGCGCTGAGGATGGTGCCGCAGGGGTTGGCGATGCCGCGGCCGGCGATGTCCGGCGCCGAGCCGTGGATCGGCTCGTACAGGCCGACCTTGCCCTCGCCGAGCGAAGCCGACGGCAGCAGGCCCAGCGAGCCGGCCAGCATCGAGGCTTCGTCGGTGAGGATGTCGCCGAACATGTTCTCGGTGACGATCACGTCGAAAGCGCGCGGCTTGGCGATCAGGTGCATCGCCATCGAATCGACCAACTGGTGTTCCAGGGTGACGTCGGGGAACTCCTCGCGCGCCACCTTCGCGGCGACCTCGCGCCACAGCCGCGAGGTCTCCAGCACGTTGGCCTTGTCGACCGAGACCACGTGCTTGCGACGGCCGCGGGCCAGTTCGCAGGCGCGGCGCACGACCCGTTCGATCTCGGCCACGCTGTACTCGCACAGGTCGCTGGCGGCGTCGGCGCTGCGTTGCTTCTGGCCGAAATAGATGCCGCCGGTGAGTTCGCGCACCACCATCAGGTCGACCCCGGCCAGCAGGTGCGGCTTGATCGGCGAGGCGCCCAGGGTGGCCGCGTGCGGCTGCACCGGACGCAGGTTGGCGTACAGCCCCAGGCCCTTGCGCAGCGCCAGCAGGCCTTGTTCGGGGCGGACCTTGGCCTGCGGGTCGGACCACTTCGGACCGCCGACCGCGCCCAGCAGCACCGCGTCGGCGCGCTGGCAGGCCTGCAAGGTCGCCGCCGGCAGCGGTTCGCCGCTGGCGTCGATCGCGGCGCCGCCGATGGCGTGCTCGTGCAGTTGGAATTGATGGCCGTAGCGGGCGGCGACCGCGCGCAGCACTTCGACCGCGGCGGCGGTGACTTCCGGACCGATGCCGTCGCCGGGCAGAACGACGATGTCAGCGCGCATGGGAGGACTCCTGGGTTTGGGACTGCGCCGCGGCGCGGCGCTGTTCGTAGTGATTGATCGCCTGCTGCTGGCGCAGCAGATAGCCGAGCTGGTCGACGCCTTCGATCAGGCAGGTCTGGGCGAAGGCGTCGAGCGGGAACTCGACCGAACGCCCGTCGGGCAAGTGCAGGCGGCGTTCGCGCACGTCGATGCGCAGTTCGATGCCGGGCTGGGCCAGCAATTCGTCGAGCAGGGCCTGCTCGATCACCACCGGCAACAGGCCGTTCTTGAGCGAATTGCTGCGGAAGATGTCGGCGATCTCGCTGCTGATCACCGCGCGCAGGCCGAGGTCGGTCAGCGCCCACGGCGCGTGTTCGCGCGAGGAGCCGCAGCCGAAATTGCGCCCGGCGACCAGGATCGCGGCGCCGGCGTTTTCGGGCTTGTTGAACTCGAAGGCCGGATTGGGCGAGCCGTCGGCCAGGTAGCGCCAGTCGTTGAAGGCGAACTTGCCCAGACCCTTGCGTTCGGTGGTGGTCAGAAAACGCGCCGGGATGATCTGGTCGGTGTCGATGTTGCGCTCGCGCAGCACCACGGTGCGCGAGACCAGTTCGACGAAGCCGGCGCCGGCATCGGTAGAGGCGATGGAAGCGGACATCACGCGACCTCCCGGGCGGCGGAAGTTTGGGCGGCAGGGTTCAGGTAATCGCGCGGGTCGACCACCCGGCCGGCGACGGCGCAGGCCGCCGCGGTCAGCGGCGAGGCCAGCAGGGTGCGCGCGCCCTTGCCTTGGCGGCCTTCGAAGTTGCGGTTGCTGGTCGATACCGCCAACTGACCGGCGCCGACCAGGTCGCCGTTCATGGCGATGCACATCGAGCAACCCGGTTCGCGCCATTCGGCGCCGGCGGCGCGGATCACCGCGTCCAGGCCCTCGGCCTCGGCATCGCGCTTGACCTGCTCGGAACCGGGCACGACCAGCATGCGCACGCGCGGATGCACGTGGCGGCCGCGCAGCACGTCGGCGGCCTGGCGCAGGTCGGACAGGCGCGAATTGGTGCAGCTGCCGACGAACACCACGTCGACCGGACGCCCGGCCAGCGCGGCGCCGCCTTCGAAGCCCATGTAGGCCAGGGCCTTGGCCTCGTCGGCGTCGCTGGCCTGCGGCAGGGTCGCATCGACCGCGGCGACCTGGCCCGGGTGCGTGCCCCAGGTCAGGGTCGGTTTGATCGCGGCGGCGTCGATATGCACCTCGCGGTCGAAGCGCGCGCCGGCGTCGGTCTTGAACTCGCTCCAGCGCGCCAGCGCCTGGTCCCAATCGCTGCCGCGCGGCGCGCGCGGGGTCTTGGCCAGATAATCGTAGGTCACCTGGTCGGGCGCGATCAGACCGGCGCGGGCGCCGGCCTCGATCGACATGTTGCAGACCGTCATGCGCTCGTCCATCGACAGCGCGCGCACGGTCGAACCGCGGTACTCGATGACGTGGCCGGTGCCGCCGTTGACGCCGATCTCGCCGATCACGTGCAGGATCAGGTCCTTGGCGCCGACGCCCGGGGCCAGTTCGCCTTCGATGTTGATCGCCAGGGTCTTGGGCTTGCGCTGCAGCAGGCACTGGGTGGTCAGCACGTGGCCGACTTCGCTGGTGCCGATGCCGAAGGCCAGCGCGCCGAAGGCGCCGTGGGTGGCGGTGTGGCTGTCGCCGCAGACGATGGTCTGGCCGGGCTGGGTCAGGCCCAGCTCCGGGCCGATCACGTGGACGATGCCGCGATGGGCGCTGTCGAAATCGAACAGTTCGATGCCGTGGCGCGCGCAGTTGCGGCGCAGGGTATCGACCTGGTGCTCGGCCTCGGCGGTGTAGTACGGCAGGCGGCCGTCGGCGCCGGCGGGCAGGGTCGGGGTGGAGTGGTCGAGCGTGCCCTTGGTCAGGTCGGTGCGGCGCGGCTTGAGACCGCGCGCGTCGAGTTCGGCGAAGGCCTGCGGCGAGGTGACCTCGTGGATCAGATGCAGGTCGACGTACAGCACCGCCGGCGCGGCCTCGGATTCGGGCGCGACCAGGTGGGCGTCCCACAGTTTGTCGAACAGGGTGGTGGGTGTGATCATGGATAGGTGATGGCGTTGGCTGTCATGGCTAAGGCGGCGTACCGCTCGGGTTCTATCCGAGCGACGCGCTGCGCTGCGTTCGCTGCGGTTCCGGAAGCTGCGCGGTCTCGACCGTCGAGGCGTTGCGGCGAATGGTGCGTTGCGCGGTTCATGCGGTGGCGGCGACCTTGTGCGGCTGCGCTTGCGGTTGCGGCTGCTGGCGCGTGCGCACCACCCGGTTGGCCAACTCCAGCCAGGCCAGCGCGCTGGCCTCGATGATGTCGGTACTGGTGCCCGAGCCGGTCAGCTCGACCCCGTCCACGCGCGCGGTCACGCTGGCCTGGCCCTGGGCGTCGTCGCCGGTGGTCACGCTGGAGACGTTGTAGCTGTCGATGCGCAGGGCGATGCCGGTGGCGCGGGCCAGGGCGGCGAACAAGGCGTGCACCGGGCCGTCGCCGACCGCGGCCTCGCTGATCGTGGCGCCGTCGGGCTCGACCAGTTGCACGCTCGCGGTCGGCAGGCTGCCGTCGGCGACGCCGGTGCTGACGTGGGCGCGTACCAGCCGGTAGCCGCGCGCGGCCTTGGCGTCGGCGCCGAGCACCAGCGCTTCCAGATCGGCGTCGAACACTTCGCGCTTCTTTTCGGCCAGGGCCTTGAAGCTGGCGAACACCGCGTTCAAACGCGCCTCGTCCAGGCTGAAGCCCAGCGCCTGCAGGCGGTCGCTCAGCGCGGCGCGGCCGCTGTGCCGGCCCATGACCATCTGCGATTGCGCCCAGCCGACGGTTTCCGGATGCATGATCTCGTAGGTGCCGCGGTGCTTGAGCATGCCGTGCTGGTGGATGCCCGATTCGTGCGCGAACGCGTTCTGGCCGACGATGGCCTTGTTGCGCTGGACCACCATGCCGGTGATGCGCGACAGCAGGCGCGAGGTCGGCACCAGGCGGCGGGTGTCGATCCGGGTGCCGACGTTGTAGTAGGCGTTGCGCACCCGCAGCGCCATCACCAGCTCTTCCAGCGCGCAGTTGCCGGCGCGTTCGCCGATGCCGTTGATGGTGCACTCGACCTGGCGCGCGCCGCCTTCGATCGCCGCCAGGCTGTTGGCCACGGCCAGGCCCAGGTCGTTGTGGCAGTGGGCGCTGAACACCGCCTGGTCGGTGCCGCGCACGTTGGCGCGCAGGTATTCGAACAGGGCGCGGATCTCGCTCGGGGTGGTGTAGCCGACGGTGTCGGGAATGTTCAGCGTGCGCGCGCCGGCGGCGACCGCGGCGCTGCAGATTTCGACCAGGTAGTCGTGCTCGGTGCGCAGCGCGTCTTCGCAGGAGAACTCGACGTCGTCGACATAGCGGCGCGCCTGCTCGACCGCGGCGATCGCGCGCTCGGTCACCTGTTGCTTGTCCAGGTTGAGCTTGTGCTGGCGATGCAGCGGGCTGGTGGAGATGAACACGTGGATGCGCGGCTTGGCCGCGCCTTCCAAGGCGCGCGCGCAGGCTTCGATGTCGCCGGGGTGGCAGCGGGCCAGGGTGGCCAGGGTCGAGCCGCGCACTTCGCGCACGATCGCCCGGGTGCCTTCCAGGTCGGCCTCGGAACTGGCGGGGAAGCCGGCCTCGATCACGTCGACGCCGAGCTCGGACAAGGCGTGGGCGAAGCGCAGTTTCTGGCTGGCGGTCATGCTGCAGCCCGGCGACTGTTCGCCGTCGCGCAGGCTGGTGTCGAAAATGGTGACCTGTTGCTGCGGCGCGTCGGTCGGTACTACCGGTCCTGACGTGTCGTTCATGGGAATCGATCCTCTAATACGGCGTAACGCGGGTTGGAAGTCGGGGCATCGTCGGTGGGGCGGGAGTCGGGGCCGCTGCGGCCCCGACTAAGTCGCATCGCGGGATCGAGATTGGCGAGCTTGTAAATGTCCGCCTCGACGGTGGCGGCCTCGCGACCGAGGCCCTCGCGGTTGCGCCGGCGCGGTCGCCGCGGCGGCTGCGGCCGCACCTCCGACAACAACTGCGCCAGCACCCCGGCATCCAGATTGCCGCCCGACACCACCGCGCATTTGCGCTTGCCGACGATGCGGCGGCCGGCCGCCAGGGCCAGGGCGCCGGCGCCCTCGGCGATGATGTGTTCCTCCAGCGCCAGCCGGACCAGGGTTTCGCGCAGTTCGGCCTCGCGCACGATCACCACGTCGTCGAGCAGTTCGGCCAGCACGCGCTCGGTCAGCCGGCCGGGGTCCTTGACCCGCACGCCGTCGGCCAGGGTCGCGGCCGGTTCGACCAGTCGGCGGTCGCCGCGCAGGGCGCGCGCCATCGAATCCACGCCTTCGACCTGGGCGCCGATCACCCGCACCCTGCGTCCGGCGGCGCCGGCCGCGAGCAGTTGCGACTTCAGCGCCATCGCCACGCCGGCGGCCAGGCCGCCGCCGCCGATCGGCACCAGCACCACGTCGGGCAGGAACCCGGCCAGCTCCAGGCCGACCGTGCCCTGGCCGGCGATCACGTCCGGATCGTCGAAGGCCGACAGCAAACGGTAGCCGTGCTGTTCGGCCAGCTCCTTGGCGAAGGCCTTGGCCTCGTCGTAGCTGTCGCCGTGCAGGCGCACGGTGGCACCCCAATGGGCGACGCCGGCGACCTTGGTCTGCGGCGCGCAGCTCGGCATCACCGTGATCGCATTGACGCCCAGGCGATATGCGGCCCAGGCCAGGCCTTGGGCATGGTTGCCGGCCGAGGCGGCGATCACCGGACGCTGATCGCCGCGTTCGCGCCCGGCCAGCAGCGCGTTGAGCGCGCCGCGTACCTTGTAGGAACCGGTGCGCTGCAGGTTCTCCAGCTTCAGCCAGCAGCCGAAGCGCTCGGCGTGGTGCAGCGGCGTCGGTTCCAGATAACGGCGCAGCCGCACCTGCGCCGCCAACAGGTCGGCGGCGCCGAGCGAGGCCAGACTGGCTACGTCGCAGTCCATGGCCTCAGACCGCGGTCAGCCAGGCGGCGTAGCGCGGCTCTTGGCCGCGCACGACGCGTGCGTACAGGGCGGCCAGCTCGCGCGTGACCGGGTTGTCGCCGAACTCGCGCCGGTCCAGCACGCAGATCGCGGTCGCCTCGGCGGCGGTGCCGCAGACGAAGACTTCGTCGGCGTCGAGCAGCTCGTGCAGGGTGACTTCGCGCGATTGCGCGCCGGACAGCTCGATCATGGTGTCGCGGGTGATGCCGGGCAGGGCGTCGCGGTGATCGACCGAGGTGACCACGCCGTTCTTGACCATGAACACGTTGGCGCCGGTGCACTCGACCACATAGCCCTTGTCGTCGGTGAACAAGGCCTCGTCGAAGCCGCGCTGCTTGGCTTCGCGCTTGGCCAGGATCGAATTGACGTAGGCGCCGCTGAGCTTCAGCGCCGGCAGCGAGGTGGCCGGGTTGCGCTTCCACGGCGACACGGTCAGGCGGGTGCCCGCGCCGCCCAGGTGCACCAGCTTAGGCAGGGTCGCGATCATCAGGTGCTGGGTCAGCGGATCGACGTCCAGGCCGATGCTGCCGGTGCCCATCCAGGTCAGCGGGCGGATGTAGGCGTCGCGGTGGCCGTTGGCGCGCAGGGTGGCCAGGGTGGCCTGGCTGGCGCGTTCGACGTCGAAGTCGATGCCGAACATGTCGGCGCCCTTGCGCATGCGCTCCATGTGCTCGGGCAGGCGGAACACCGCCGCGCCGCCGTCGGCGGTGGCGTAGCTGCGGATGCCCTCGAACACCGCGGTGCCGTAGTGCATGGCGTGGGTGGTCAGCGGCGCTTCCGGCGCATCGCCGGGGATGAACTGGCCGTCGAACCAAATGAGAGGCATTCGCTGGGAAGTCGGGACTTCGCTGCGAGCGCGGGACTCAGAACTACGAGCCGCGGCCGACGGCTCGATTTCAGCGGTCGTGGCCTCGCTGCGCGCCGGCGCATACGCGCGCTCGCGCACCGCGGCTTGCGCCGGCGTTTGGTTCTCGGCGGCGGCCGGACGTTCCAGGGTTTCGGCGGTCAGGTGCATGGGGAAACCTCAACGGCAAGACAGTCGTAGAGCTTGGCGAGCTGGGTCTGCAGCGCGGTGTCGGCGCGTTCGCCCTCCACCGTCATGCGCAGGTGCCAGCGATCGCCGTCGGGTTGCGCTTCGCCGTCCACCGACAGGGGACGGAAGCCGCGGCGTTCGGCGGCGCCCAGTACGCGAGCCAGCGCGCCTTCGGCCTGGCGCAGGGTCAAATCAAGCTGGTATCGCATGGGCATCCTCCTTCGCGTTGGGAGTGGCGGGGGTCAGGCTGACGATCGCGTCGGCGTCGCCGGCCTCGGGGTCGAGCATCTGTGCGTTGTTGTGGTTCGGCGGCACCAGCGGCCAGACGTTGGCGGCCTGGTCGATGGCGACGTGCAGCAGCACCGGGCCCGGGGTTTCCAACATGTAGGCCAGGGCTTCGTCGACCGAATCGGCGCGGTCGAGATACATCGCCTTGACTCCGAACGCGGCGGCCAGGGCGCAGAAGTCCGGGTTGTCGGACAGGTCGATCTCGGAGTAGCGGCGTTCGAAGAACAGCTCCTGCCACTGCCGCACCATGCCCAGGGCCTGGTTGTCGAGCAGCACGATCTTCACCGGCAGGCGGTAGCGGGCGATGGTCGCCAGCTCCTGCACGTTCATCAGGAACGAGCCGTCGCCGCTGACGCAGATCACCCGCGCGTCAGGATTCTCCAGTTGCGCGCCCATCGCCGCCGGCACGCCGAAGCCCATCGCGCCCAGGCCGCCGCTGGTCAGGTGCTTGCGCGGATCGTCGAAGCGCCAATGCTGGGCGACCCACATCTGGTGCTGGCCGACGTCGCAGGCGACCACCGCGTCGGGCGCCAGTTGCGACAGGCGCTGCAGCAGGGCCGGCGCGTACACGGTTTCGCCGGGCGCGTCGTAGCGCGGCGCGCAATCGCGCTTGCGCTGCAGGCAGGTATCGCGCCAGGCGCGGCGGGCGCCGCCGTTGCGGCCCTGCAGCTGAGCGGTGACCGGCGGGGTCAGCGCGTCCAGCGAGCGGCGCAGGTCGCCCTGCACCGCGGCGTCGGCGTAGCGCAGCTTGCCGATCTCGCAGGCGTCCAGGTCCATGTGAACGACCCGCGCGTTGGGCGCGAACTCGGCCAGCTTGCCGGTGGCGCGGTCGTCGAAGCGCGCGCCGACCACGATCAGCAGATCGCATTCCTGCACCGACAGATTGGCGGCGCGGTTGCCGTGCATGCCGAGCATGCCCAGGTTCAGCGCGTGCTCGGCCGGCAGCGCGCCCAGGCCTTTCAGGGTCAGCACCGCCGGAATCTGGCTGCCCTCGACGAAGGCGCGGAACGAGGCCGTGGCTTCGGCCAGGGCGATGCCGCCGCCGCCGTAGATCAGCGGTTTGCGCGCATGCGCGATCAGCGCCGCGGCCTCGTGATAGGCCGCGTCCGGCGCGTGCGGCGTCGAATCGACCGGCAGCGGCGCGTGCGCGGCCAAATGCGAGGCGTCGGCGTTCTGCACGTCCTTGGGCAGATCGATCAGCACCGGGCCGGGCCGGCCGGAACGGGCCAGGCGGAACGCCTCGGCGACCATCCGCGGCAGCTCGTCGACGCTGCGCACCAGGAAACTGTGCTTGACGATCGGCAGGGTCATGCCGAACACGTCCAGTTCCTGGAACGCGTCGGTGCCCATCAGGGTGGTCGCGACCTGGCCGGTGATGGCGACCATCGGCACCGAGTCCAGCATCGCGTCGGCGATGCCGGTGACCAGGTTGGACGCGCCCGGACCGGAGGTGGCTACGCAAACGCCGACTCGCCCGCTGGCACGGGCATAGCCGTTGGCCGCGAAAGCCGCGCCTTGCTCGTGGCGGACCAGGACGTGCTTGAGGTCCGACCCGTGCAGGGCGTCGTAGAAAGGCATGATGGTGCCGCCCGGATAACCGAACAGCGTGTCCACGCCTTCTGCGGCCAGTGCTTGCACCAGCCAGCGGGCACCGTTCATCAGGCGGCCTCTTCCTGTCGTTCGCCGCGGGTCGCGGCGGGAGCGGCGGGCTGCGCCTTGGGCGCGGTGTCCAGCCACTTCATGTTGGCGCGCAGCTTCTTGCCGACCGCTTCGATCGGATGCTCCAGGTCGCCCTGCTTGAGCGCTTTGTAATTGGCGTTGCCGGAGGCGTACTCGGCGATCCACTGCTTGGCGAAGGTGCCGTCCTGGATCTCGGTCAGGACCTTGCGCATCTGCGCCTTGGTGTTGTCGTCGACCACGTAAGGGCCGCGGGTCAGCGCGCCGTACTGAGCGGTCTCGCTGATGAACTCGTGCATGCGGGTCACGCCGCCTTCGTAGAACAGGTCGACGATCAGCTTCAGTTCGTGCAGGCACTCGTAGTAGGCGACTTCCGGCTGGTAGCCGGCTTCGACCAGGGTTTCCCAGCCGGCCTGGACCAGCTTGGTCGCGCCGCCGCACAGCACCGCCTGCTCGCCGAACAGATCGGTCTCGGTCTCTTCCTTGAAGGTGGTCTTGATCGCGTTCTGGCGCGCGCCGCCGATGCCGGCGCAGTAGGTCAGGGCGAACTCCTCGGCGCGGCCGCTCTTGTCCTGGTGCACGGCGTAGACGCTGGGCACGCCGCGGCCGATTTCGTACTCGCGGCGCACCAGCGCGCCCGGGCCCTTGGGCGCGACCAGGACCACGTCCAGGTCGGCGCGCGGCGCGATCTGGCCGTAGTGGACGTTGAAGCCGTGCGCGAACAGCAGGCAGGCGCCCTGGGCGATGTTGGGTTCGATCACCTCGCGGTAGAGCTGCGCCTGCACCATGTCCGGGGTCAGCACGGCGACGAGTTCGGCGCCGGCGACGGCTTCGGCCGGCGACTTGACCGCGAAGCCGTCGGCCTTGGCCTTGATCTCGGTCGGGCCGCCCGGGCGCAGGCCTACGGTGACGTCGAAGCCGGAGTCGCGCAGGTTCAGCGCATGGGCGCGGCCCTGGCTGCCGTAGCCGACGATGGCGATCTTGGGGCGGGAGGCGGTGCTGGTGGTCATGGTGGTCTCGGGAGGAGTGAGTGGAGAAGAGCGAGGGGAGAGGAACGAGTTGCGTCAGGCGGGTTCGGGAACGGCGCTGTCGATCAGCGCCGCGTCGATCTTTCTGGGCGCCGGCGACTGCAGCGGGCCGGGCGCGGTGACCGCGCCGCGCGAGGCCGAGCCGACCAGGCGCGCGTACTTGGCCAGCACGCCGGTGGTCACGCGCGGCGCCATCCGCGCCGGTTCGCGCGCAGCCAGGTCGGCGTCGACGTTGAGGGTGCGGGTCTTGACGTCGATGCCGACGATGTCGCCTTCGCGCAGGCGCGCGATCGGGCCGCCGTGCGCGGCTTCGGGCGAGATGTGGCCGACCATGAAGCCGTGGGTCGCGCCGCTGAAGCGGCCGTCGGTGATCAGGGCGACGTCGTTGCTCAGTCCCTGACCGACCAGGGCCGCGGTGACCGCCAGCATCTCGCGCATGCCCGGGCCGCCGGTCGGGCCTTCGAAGCGGATCACCACCACGTCGCCGGCGCGGATCTGCCGCGCCTGCACCGCGGCGAACGCGGCCTCTTCGGAGTCGAACACCCGCGCCGGGCCGGCGAAATGCTCGCGGCCGTGGCCGGCCAGCTTGAGGATGCAGCCGTCCGGCGCCAGGTTGCCGTAGATGATCGAGTAGCCGCCGCGCGGCTTGATCGGATCGGCGACCGGACGCACCACGTCCTGGGCGTCGCTCATCGCGGCATCGGCCAGTTCCTGGAAAAAGGAACGGCCGGTGACCGTGGGAATGTCCTCGATCAGGCCGGCCGTCTTGAGCTCGCGCGCCACCAGTGCCGCGCCGCCGAATTCGAACATCTCCGCGGCGGTGTAGCGGCCGCCCGGTTTCAGGTCGGCGATCACCGGCGTGTGCGCGGCGGCTTCGAATTCTTCCAGGTCGAAGGCGACGCCGGCTTCGTGGGCGATCGCCAGCAGATGCAGGGCGGCGTTGGTCGAGCCGGCGGTGGCCGAGACCGCGCGCGCGGCGTTGCGCAGAGCCTGGGGAGAGAGCAGTTCGCGCGGTCCCGGCCCGCCGTCGCGCAGGCGTCGCATCACCATTTCGCCGCAGGCGCGCGCGGCTTCGGGCTTGTCGGCGTGGATCGCCGGGATATCGTTCAGGCCCAGCGGCGACAGGCCGAGGAAGGTCAGCACCATGGCCATGGTGTTGGCGGTGAACTGGCCGCCGCAGGCGCCGGCGCCGGGGCAGGCGTGGGTTTCGATGCGCTGCAGTTCGGCGTCGTCGATGCGCCCGGCCGAGTGCGCGCCGACCGCTTCGAACACGTCCTGCACGGTCAGCGGCTTGTCCTCGCCGGTGCCGCGCTTGGACGGGCAATGGCCCGGCATGATCGTGCCGCCGTAGAGGATCACGGTCGGGATATCCAGACGCGCGGCGGCCATCGCCGCGGCCGGGATGGTCTTGTCGCAACCGACCAGCAGCACCATCGCGTCCAGGCAATGGCCGGACACCGCCAGTTCGATCGAGTCGGCGATGGTTTCGCGCGAGGCCAGCGAGGCGCGCATGCCGTCGCTGCCCATGGCGATGCCGTCGGTGACGGCGATGGTGTTGAACTCGATCGGCGTGCCGCCGCCGTCGTGCACGCCGCGGCGCACGTGCTGGGCCAGATCGCGCAGGGTGATGTTGCACGGCGACACGTCGGACCAGGTGTGGACCACGGCGACCAGCGGTCTGGCGATGGCCGCGTCGTCCAGCCCGGTGGCGCGCAGCATCGCGCGCGCCGGGGCTCGGGCCGGGCCTTGCTTGATGGCGTTGCTTCTCACGTACAACGGTTCCTGTGTTGCGCGTCCGTGGCGCGAATCCGCACGTCCGCGTGCGGTGCTGCAGGAACCCAGGGCCGTAAAACGAAAAACCCCGCGCCTTTGGGGCGCGGGGTTCGAGGTTCTTTCGACCTTGGGTTGTGTGGTTTTGCTACACGAACCCGACTCCCGCGCTGGTAAGCGAGGTAATAAGTACGAGGACGAGAATAATCGTGGCGATCGCGGGTGCGAGCTTGAGCGCGGCGCGCGCGGCGTCGTTCGAGGCCTTGGCGGCCTGGAGCGAAGTCGTCTGCGTGCGAGTGTTGCGCTGCGTCATGCGGACGAGAAGAACATGCCCGTTTGCGGCTTGTCAATAGTTTCTTGGAAAACCATCGCGGGGCGTGCGAGCAGTCACAGCCGTAGAACACGTGCGATCGATCATCCGAATTAGTGTGCTTCGAAGCGAAATTACGATCGGCATCAGCCGGCGCTTGCGTCCATGCGTCGCAGCATCGCTTGCGTTCAGTGCGTTCAGCCGCGCCACGCGTTTGTGCCGAATTGGCCCAGCCATCGCGAAAGGGACGGAGGGGGTTAAGCCACAGGCTTAACCCCCTCCGTCCCTGAGGCGCTCACCTGAGGCGCTCAGGCCCAGGCGGTCGCCAGCAGGCGATCGCGCAAAGCGGCGTAGTCGGCCGCCAGCGGCTCGGCCGAGGCCGGCCGCGCCAGCGACTCGGCCAGGGCCGGCGGCGGTTCCACCGCATGCCCGACCAGCGGCTCGACGATGCCGTCGAACTTGGCCGGATGGGCGGTCGCGACCACCGCCCACGGCCGCTCGTCGCCCTGCGCGCGCAAGGTCTCGAGCAGGTGCAGGCCGGTCGCGGTGTGCGGACAGGGCACCACGCCGTGTCGTTGCGGCGCTGCGGCGATGGTGGCGCGGATGGTGGCGTCGTCGACGCCGACCGCGCGCACCGCCGCGCGCAGCTCGGCGTCGTCGCGATGCCAGTGGCGCAGGCGTTCGAAATTGCTCGGCGCGCCGACGTCCATCGCGTTGGCCAGGGTGGCGCGGGTCGGCTGGGCGGCGTAGTCGGCGCCGGCGAAGTAGCGCGGCAGGGTGTCGTTGGCGTTGGTGGCCAGGGCGATCTCGCCGATCGGCAGGCCCATGCGGCGGGCGACGAAGGCGGCGCAGGCGTTGCCGAGATTGCCGGTGGGGACGATGAAGTTGAGCGGTTCGCCGCGCTGCGCGTAATGCCGGCTGGCGGCATGGGCGTAGTAGGCGGCCTGCGGCAACAGCCGGCCCAGGCTGATGCTGTTGGCCGAGCTCAACGGCAGACGCGCGCGCAAGGCCTCGTCGGCCAGGGCCTGCTTGGCCAGGCGCTGGCAGGCGTCGAAATCGCCGTCCACGCGCAGCGCGCGCACGTTGTCGCCCCAGCAGCCCAGGCCGTGGGCCTGGCGCGGCGAGACCCGGCCGTCGGGATACAGGATCGCCACTTCGAAACCGGGCCGGCGATGGAAGGCGGCGGCGACCGCGGCGCCGGTATCGCCCGAGGTCGCAACCAGGATCGTGGTCGGCGCGTCGTCGGCGCGGCGCAGGCCGGCCAGGGCGCCGGCGAGGAAACGCGCGGCATAGTCCTTGAACGCGGCGGTCGGGCCGTGGAACAGCTCGAGCAGCCAGTCGTCGGCGCCGGCGAGCGGGCGCAGCGGCGCGTCGAACGAGAACGCCTGCGCGCAGATCTCGCCGAGCCGTTCGCGCAGCGAGGACTGTTCGAAGTAGGGCGCGAGCAGCGCGTGCGCGGTGTCGGGCAGGCGCTCGGCGGCGAGCGGCTGATCCAGCGCGGGAATGCGTTCGGGAACGTAGAGGCCGCCGTCGGGGGCGAGGCCGGCGGCGAGCGCGGCGTCGATCGGCGTCGGGGCGGTGCGGCCGCGGGTGCTGAGGAAGTTCATGCGGGGTCCGGTGATGGGGGCGTGGGTGCTTGCGGGGAGAGCAAATCCCCCTCGGTCCCCCTTTTTTAAAGGGGGAAGACAAGCAGATCGAATAGGTGAGGGCCTAGGCTCTTGCGGTTGCCTTTGCGTTTGCTGTTCCCCCTTTGTTGAGGGGGGCAGGGGGGCTTTGCTCTGCCTACCCGATCACCTCCGCCCGCGGCCCCGCCACCGGACCGACGTAGGCGCGCGAATCGAATCCCGCCGCCGCGAAGGCCGCGCGCATCGCCGCCGCCGCGGCCTGCGCCTGGGCCTCGTTGACGAACCAGGCGAAGCAACTCGGGCCGGCGCCGGAAATGCTGGCGCCGAGCGCGCCCTGCGCCAGCGCGGCGGCCTTGACCTGGGCGAAGCCGGGAATCAGCGGCGCGCGGCGCGGTTCCACCAGCAGGTCCACCAGGCCTTCGCGCAACAGGCTGGCGTCGCCGCGCTGCAGCCCGGTCAGGAACAGGGCCAGGTGCTCGCTCTGCTTGACCACCTGCGCCAGCGGATACGGCTCGGCGAGCGCGGCGCGCGCGCGCCGGGTTTCCAGCACCTGGTCCGGATGCACCACCACCGCATGCAGGAACGAGGGCACCTCCAGCGCGATCATCCGGGTCGAGGTCGCCATCACCACGCCGCCGAGCAGCATCGGCGCGACGTTGTCGCCGTGGCGGCTGCCGCTGGACACCGACTCGCCGTCGAGGGCGAATTCGTACAGCGCTTCGCGCGACAGCGGCTGGTCGAGCAGCGCGTTGGCGGCGACCAGGGCGGCGACGCAGGACGCGGCCGAACCGCCGAGGCCGGAGCCCAGCGGAATGCCCTTGTCGAGTTCGAGTTCGAAGCCGTAGGCCAGGCCGAGCTTTTCGCGCAGCGAAATCAGCGCCTGGCCGGCGGTGTTGCGCGCCGCCTCCAGCGGCAGCGCGTCCGCGCCCGGCACTTCGCCGCGGATCGCCCGGATCCGCACCGTCGCCTCGTCGATCCGCCGCACCGTGGCCAGATCGCGCGGGCCGGCGATGGAGTGGCCGAGCACGTCGAAGCCGACCCCGATGTTGCCGACGCTGGCCGGGGCGAAGGCCCGCGCCTGCCGCGCCGCGGCTGCGGACGAGTCGGCGGCGGATGAAGACGTAGCAGCGCTCATGCACGGGCTCCCAAGGCTTGCGCGATCGTCAGCAGGTCGCCGAACACGCCGGCGGCGGTGACGTCCGGGCCGGCGCCCGGCCCTTGCACCACCAGCGGATTATCCGCGTAACGCAAGGTGCGGAACTGGATCAGGTTGTCGGTCAGCGCGCCGTGCAAAGCCGCATGCCCGGGCGGCGGCGAAACCACGCCGACGCTGGCGCGGCCGTCGCGGCCGAGCCGGGCCAGGTAGCGCAGGCTCAGGCCGGCGGCGCGGGCGGTGTCGAAGCGTTGCTGCAAGGGCGCATCGAGTTCGTGCAGGCGTTCGAAGAACTCTTCCTTCGATACCGAGCGCAACGCTTCCGGCACCAGGCTCTCGACTTCGATCTGCTCCAGCGACAGGGCGCGGCCGGCCTCGCGGGCCAGGATCACCAGTTTGCGCGCGACGTCGGTGCCGGACAGGTCGTCGCGCGGATCGGGCTCGGTATAGCCCAGCGCATGCGCCTCGCGCACCAGTTCGGAGAATGCGGTGCGGCCGTCGTAGCGGTTGAACAGCCAGGCCAGGGTGCCGGACAGGATGCCCTCGACTTCGGTCAGTTCGTCGCCGGTGTCGAGCAGCGAGCGCAGGGTCTGGATCACCGGCAGGCCGGCGCCGACCGTGGCCTCGTAGCGGAACTGGCCGCCGTTGCGCGAGGCGTCGCGGATCGCCTGGTAGCGCTCCAGCGGGCCGGCACCGGCGTGTTTGCTCGGCGTGACCACGTGGATGCCGGCGGCGATCCACTGCGGGTAGCACGCGGCGACCGCGTCGCTGCCGCTGCAGTCGACGATCAGCGCATGCGGGATGTGTTCGGCGCGCACGTGCTCGGCGAAACGCTCCAGGTCCAAGGCTTCGTGCGCGTCGGCCAGCGCCGCGGCGCCGTCCTCGAACGCCAGCGCGCGCGGCGCCAGGTGCATGCGCCGGCTGTCGGCGAGCGCGCGCAGGCGCAGGTCCAGGCGCGAACTGCGCTGGAAGCGCGGTTGCGCGGCGGCGAGCTGGGCGAGCAGGGCGCGGCCGACCTTGCCCGGGCCGATCAGGCCGATCGAGATGCAATGCGGCGACAGCCAGAACGCCGAATGCGCGGCGCGCAGGGCGCGGGTCGCGTCGCGCGCGGCGATCGCCACCGAGATATTGCGCTCGCCGGCGCCCTGGGCGATCGCGCGCAGATTCACCCGCGCCTTGGCCAGGCCGTCGAACAACTGCGCGGCGACGCCGGGCAGGCCGACCATGCCGTCGCCGACCGCGGCCAGCACGCAGATGTCGGGCGTGACCGTGACCTCCTGGGCCTGGTCGTCGGCCAGCGCCTCGGCGAACGCGGCCAGGATCGCCTCGCGGCCGCGCTCGGCCTGGTCGGCGCGCACCGCGCAGCAGATCGAATGTTCGGACGAGCCCTGCGAAATCATGGTCACCGACACGCCGGCGCTGCGCAGCGCGCCGAACAGGCGCTCGGCGGTGCCGGGCACGCCGACCATGCCGTTGCCGACCAGCTCCAGCACCGCCAGGTCGTGGACCAGGCTCAGGCCTTTCACCGGCACCGCATCGGGTTGGCTGTGCAGGCTGATCAGGGTACCGGGCGCCTGCGGGTTGCGGGTGTTGCGGATGCGCAGCGGAATGCCGCGCTGCTGCACCGGCGCCAGGGTCTGCGGGTGCAGCACCTTGGCGCCGAAGTAGGCCAGTTCGCAGGCTTCGGCGTAGGACATCGACGGCAGGCAGACCGCATCCGGCACCAGGCGCGGATCGGCCGAGAGCACGCCGTCGACATCGGTCCAGATGGTCAGCGCGTCGGCGTCGAACAGGTTGGCGAAGATCGCCGCGGAAAAATCGCTGCCGTTGCGGCCGAGCGTGGTGTCGCGCCCGTGCGCGTCGCGGGCGACGAAGCCGGTGATCACCACCTGGCGGTCGTCGTGATCGCGGCGCCATTGCGCCAGGCGCTCGCGGCTGGCCGTCCAGTCCACGCCGACGCCCATTTCGCCCGGGTGCACCACCAGCACCTCGCGCGCGTCCAGTCGGCTCCACCCCGCCGGCGCGCCGCCGAGCGCGGCCTGCAGCAGATGCGAGGACAGCACTTCGCCCAGCCCGGGCAGGGCCGCGGCCAGCGCCGCGTCGTCGTGCGCGGCCAGTTGTTCCAGGCGGCGGCGCAGGCCTTCGCATTCGGCTTCGACCGCCTCGCGGGTGCCGTGGCGGCGGTGCGGGTCCAGCGAGTCGGCGGTGTCGACGTGGCGCTTGCGCAACGCCGCCCATGCCGGCGCCCAGTCCTGGCCGGCGCGGACTTGCGCGACCAGGGCGACCAGGGCGTCGGTGACGCCCTGCATCGCCGAGACCACCGCCAGCCGCTGCGGCGCGCCGTCGTCGAGCAGGCCGACCGCGACCCGGTAGCGGTCGGCATCGGCCAGGCTGCTGCCGCCGAATTTATGCGCGTGGCGCTGCGGCAGCGGCGCGGGGCGGGCGATCGGCCCGGCTAGACAGGCGTCGGGGTCGGACGGATCGAGCAGGGACGCATCCGGCGCGGACGGATCGGCGTCGCGATCGAGCGCGGGGGATTCGAGTACGGCTTGGGAGAGGGCGGACGACATGGGGAGGCTCCTGGTGGAGCTCCGCGTCCGGTTCCGGGTTCAGGCTGCCAGCCCGCACCCTGGTCGGGTGCGGAGCGGCGTGGTGGTTTACCTGGACACGCCCGTCCGCACCCCTGGCGAGGTGGTACCGGTACCGGTGGTGGTAATCGACATCGACGCGCACGACGACGAGCCGGCGGACCGGGTCGAGGCGCTGCGTACGAGGGCGATGGCGGGGTGCATGGGGCTAGCAATAACCCGCCGTTGTGCGGCGCGTCAAGAGGGGCGGCGAAGGTTTCCGGCGGACGGTCGTCCGCTGCGTGGGCCGCGGAGGGTGGCCCGCGCAGGCGCGGCCAGCGCTCGCGTGCGGGGCTTATGCGCTCGCTGCGCGACCTGGAATCCGCCCGCGACGACACGTTGCGCGACGCGATTTCGCCCTGCGTTGCAGCAAATGCCTTCGTCGCCTGCGACGGCACACTGCGCGGGCAGGAAAAGATGTGCCTTCGCATCGCCCGCCGTCTCACTCCGAATCTCGGCTGTTTCGCGTATTCCTGCGTTTCGCCGCCGACTGCGCACTGGAATAGCCAAAGCGTCGAAGCCATCGCACTCGCGACTAGACGCGACGCGTCAATCGCCCGGCGCCGGCGCGCGGCAGCGGGCAGAGTCGGGCCGCTCGCGTTCTTCAGGGCGGCGGAAGCGAGCGATGTCCGTGCGCTTCGGTATGCGCGCAGTCGCCCGCATCCATCAGCGAAGAGGGCGACATGAAGCGAGTTTCCAACGTGGGTTGTGCGGTGCTGGCCGGTTGCGTGCTGGCGGCGTTCGGCGGCGGCGCGGCGGCGGCCGAGCGCGCCGAGGCGGGCGGTTTGAACAGCCGCGACCTGGTGTATTCCTACGACGAGATGTTCGATTTCGACATCGAGCGCTATCTCGACAAGCAAGCGCCGCACCTGCGGCCGTATGCCGAGACCATCTCGCACTGGGCCGGCTACAGCGCGATCAGCCCGAAGGTGTTGATCGCCCTGATGGAGCAGCAGAGCGGCGTGGTCAGCCGCAAGCAGGCCAGCCGCGACGCGCTGCGGCGCCCGTTCGGCAAGCTGGCCAAGGCCGGCGATTTCAACGGCCAGACCCGCGAAGTCGCGCTGGCGCTGCGCCAGGCGCTGTACGAGCGCGAAGACGCCGACCTGGCGGCGAAGGGACCGGTGCCGCTGGCGCGGGCCAATCCGCTGCAGGCCTTGTACGCGCAGTCGGGCGAGAACGAAGCCAATGCCGCGCTGCTCGGCGACGGCCAGTTCCAACTGGTCTACGGCCGCCTGTTCAACGAGCCGCGCCAGGCCAAGGCGCCGTCGGCGCGCTTCGCCGCGCAGGGCGACGTCGCCGCGCTGGCCGGCCCGCCGAACGGCTTCCTGCAGTTCCCGTACCCGCGCGGCCAGCGCTGGCACGTCGGCGGCGCGCACACCAACACCGGTTCGGGCAATTACCCGATGTCGTCGCTGGACATGTCGCTCGGCGGCGGCTGGGGCAGCAACCAGAGCGGCGTGTGGGTGTCCTCGTCCGCGTCGGGTTCGTTCAAGCGCCACTCCTCGTGCTTCGCCGAGGTCGTGCACAGCGGCGGCTGGTCGACCACTTACTACCACCTGATGAACATCCAGTACGGCACCGGCGCCAGCGTCGCGGCCAATACCCGCATCGCCAACCCGGCCAACACCCAGGCCCAGGCGCTGTGCAACGGCGGCGCCTCGACCGGCCCGCACGAGCACTGGTCGTTGAAGTCGAACGGCAGCCACTACCACCTCAACGGCGTCTACCTGTCCGGCTTCCAGATCACCGCGATCGGCAGCAGCTACGACACCAACTGCAGCCGTTTCTATCTGACCAAGAACGGCACGCGTTACTGCTCGGGCTGGTTCACCAACCCCTGAGCGCGCTTCGCGACGCGTCCGGCCGGCAGCACCGGCCGGGCGTCGTCGACGCTCAGCCGCCCCACGGCGGCGGCGGGGCCGCGACCGGCGCGCTCAGGTCGAACTCGACCCGGAACAGGCGCCCGGGCCGGGCCAGTTCGTAGGCGAAGCGGCCAGGCTCGACTTCGAGCGCCCAGACATTGCCCAACGACGCCTCGCGTCCGAGCCGGCGGAACAGCGCCTGGCTCTCGGCGTCGGCCGGAAACTCCCAGCGCCCGGCGGTTGCGCCCGGGCCCAATTCGCCGCCGTACCAGGTCAGCGCATCGGCGCTGCCGTCGCGGTGGCGGTGATCGTGTTTCAGCCGCAGGCGGCCGTCGCCGAGCGCGTCGATCACCCAGGTGCGCGAGCGGTCCTCGCCGACCTGGAAGGGAATGCGGATCTGGTCGGCGCGGCAGTCGCGCACGTGCATCACCAGGCGCTTGCCGGCGAACGGGTCGTCGGCGCTGGCCGGGGTGTCGGCCACGACCCGGCCGGCATAGGCGCGGCCGCACAGCGGGCGCAGGGCCGCGAGCAGGTCGGCCGTGGCGGCCGTGGCCGCATCGGCGCCGACCGGGCGCGGCGCCGGCGCGGCGCAGGCGGCCAGTCCCAGGCCCAGGGCCACGGCGAGGGCCGGCAGCAGGCGGCGGATCGGGGCGCGACGGTGCGCGCAGCGGAAACGGGGCGGGAAGAGTGAGCGCATCCGGCCACGCTAGCCGCAGCGCCGGTTGCGGGCAATTGCCGTGGCAGGGCGGTGACGGCCCCGGGGCGGCAGGTCTCGCGGCCCGCCGTCGCGCGCCTCTGGGCGGGGCAGCCTGAACGGGCTTGGACCTGCCCGCCGATTGGCGCCGGCTGCGGTTTCCATGTCTAATGCGCACTGAAGCGGGGGTACCGCGGCCTTCGGGCCGACGGTTGAGACAGTCCCTTCGAACCTGATGCGGTTGAGACCGCCGTAGGGAAGCTTCGCCGGACGCGCCGCGGGCGCGGCCGCGCGCGCCCGCTTCGTCCCGGCTCGAAAGAGCGAATCTCAGGACGAAAGCCATGAATGCGGTGCCCTCCGAACTGATCCAGCAAGCCGAGCAGCTCTCGGCCGACGTCACTCGCCCGATCCCCGGTTCGCGCAAGATCCACGTGCAAGGCTCGCGCGCGGACCTGCAGGTGCCGATGCGCGAGATCGCGCTGGCGCGCACGCCGACCATCTTCGGCGGCGAAGACAACGCGCCGCTGGCGGTGTACGACACCTCGGGCGCCTACACCGATCCGGCCGCCGACATCGACCTCGCGCGCGGCCTGGCGCCGCTGCGCGCGGCCTGGATCGCCGAGCGCGGCGACACCGAGCAGCTCGCCGGCCTGTCCTCGGAGTTCGGCCGCAAGCGCGAGCACGACCCCAAGCTGGCCCACGTCCGCTTCGGCAATCGGCCGCTGCCGCGGCGCGCGATCGCCGGCGCCAACGTGACCCAGATGCATTACGCGCGCCGCGGCATCGTCACCCCGGAAATGGAATACATCGCGATCCGCGAGAACCAGCGCCTGGAGTCGATCCGCGAGTCGCACCTGCTCAACCAGCACCCGGGCCACAGCTTCGGCGCGAACATCCAGAAGATCATCACCCCCGAGTTCGTCCGCGAGGAAGTCGCCCGCGGCCGCGCCATCATCCCCAACAACATCAACCATCCGGAAAGCGAGCCGATGATCATCGGCCGCAACTTCCTGACCAAGGTCAACGCCAACATCGGCAACTCCGCGGTGTCCTCGGGCATCGCCGAGGAAGTCGAGAAGCTGGTCTGGTCGATGCGCTGGGGCGCGGACACGGTCATGGACCTGTCCACCGGCAAGCACATCCACGAAACCCGCGAGTGGATCATCCGCAATTCGCCGGTGCCGATCGGCACGGTGCCGATCTACCAGGCGCTGGAAAAGGTCGACGGCCGCGCCGAAGAGCTCAACTGGGAGATCTTCCGCGACACCCTGGTCGAGCAGGCCGAGCAGGGCGTGGACTACTTCACCATCCACGCCGGCGTCCTGCTGCGCTACGTGCCGCTGACCGCCAAGCGCGTCACCGGCATCGTCTCGCGCGGCGGCTCGATCCTGGCCAAGTGGTGCCTGGCGCACCACAAGGAGAATTTCCTCTACACCCACTTCGAGGAAATCTGCGAAATCATGAAGGCCTACGACGTGGCCTTCTCGCTCGGCGACGGCCTGCGCCCGGGCTCGATCGCCGACGCCAACGACGCGGCCCAGTTCGGCGAGCTGGAAACCCTGGGCGAGCTGACCCAGATCGCCTGGAAGCACGACGTGCAGACCATGATCGAAGGCCCCGGCCACGTGCCGATGCAGTTGATCAAGGAAAACATGGACAAGCAGCTGGAGGTCTGCGGCGAAGCGCCGTTCTACACCCTCGGCCCGCTGACCACCGACATCGCCCCGGGCTACGACCACATCACCTCGGCGATCGGCGCGGCGATGATCGGTTGGTACGGCACTGCGATGCTGTGCTACGTCACGCCCAAGGAACACCTGGGCCTACCCAACAAGCACGACGTGCGCGAAGGCCTGATGGCGTACAAGATCGCCGCCCACGCCGCCGACCTGGCCAAGGGCCATCCGGGCGCGCAGGCGCGCGACAACGCGATGAGCAAGGCGCGCTTCGAGTTCCGCTGGGAAGACCAGTTCAACCTCGGCCTGGATCCGGAGCGGGCGCGCGAGTACCACGACGAGACCCTGCCCAAGGACGCGCACAAGGTCGCCCACTTCTGCTCGATGTGCGGCCCGCACTTCTGCTCGATGAAGATCACCCAGGACGTGCGCGACTACGCCAAGGAGCACGGCGTCGACGAACAGGCCGCGCTGGACGAGGGCATGGCCGAGAAGTCGGCCGAGTTCCGCGCCCAGGGCGCGGAGGTGTATCGCCGCGCCTGACAGGCGCAGGGACGGAGGGGGTTAAGCGCGCTTCGCCCCCTCTGCCCTGTCGCGGCGGGTGCATCGTCGCGTCCGAGGACGCTGCGATAGGCGTCCTCGGGCGCACAGAAGACGGCAATGCGCAGCAGGCTTGCCGCGGCCGGGGCTTTGGCCCCTACTATCTGCCGACTCCTGCCCGCTACCCTCCCGCTCCCAGCTCCATGGCCAGCTACGCCTCCCGCAAATGGCGCGCCATCGCGCGCCGGCATCCGTCCGCGTTCCTGCTCGCCGCGCAGCTGCTGAGCATGCTGGCCTATCCGCTGTTCGAGCCGGCCGGCGGCGGGCGGGTAGTGTTCGGCGCGTTCGGGGTGCTGGTGCTGGCGCTGGCGGTGTGGGTGGTCAACCGCAGCCCGGCGATCAAATGGATCGCCTGGCTGATCGCGGTGCCGGCGTTCGCCTTGTCGGTGTTGTCGGTGCTGTACGCCAGCCCGTTCCTGCTGGTGGCGTCCTCGGCGCTGGAGGCAGCGCTGTATTTCTACGCGGCCGGGGCGCTGATCGCCTACATGATGAGCGACCACCGGGTCACCGCCGATGAGTTGTTCGCCGCCGGAGCGACCTTCACTCTGTTGGCCTGGGGCTTCGCCTACGCCTTCCTGGTCTGCCAGGCCTGGTACCCGGGCAGCTTCGTCGGCGCCGAGCGCCCGGGCGAGCCGCGGACCTGGCTCGAGCTGCTGTTCCTGAGCTTCACCAACCTCTCGGCGGTGGGCCTGGGCGATATCCTGCCGATCAGCCCGGCGGCGCGGGTGCTGACCATGTTCGAGCAGTTCGCCGGGGTCGGTTACATCGCCGCCGTGGTGTCGCGCCTGATCGGCCTGACCATCCTGCGCCACGACCCGCGTTAAGCCCGCAGCGGGTTTCTTTACAGAAAAACACACGCTTATCGGCGTCTTTTGGAACGATACGTTTCGGCGCCTTCACACCAGCCAGGCGTTTTCGCCCAGCCAAACCGACCCGTCCCGGCTCACGGGGCGCTAGAATAGTGTGCTGGTGGTGCGCTTTTCCCATCGCGCCACCGCGCCATGCCGGATATGTCGGTTTGTCGTTCGGCCGCCCATGCGTTCAGGCACATGACTGGCGGTGGGCGAGTGCGCACCATCAGCAGGATCCATGCCCCGAGTTCACGAGCCATCGATGCCGCCCTTGCCCGCAGAGCACCTGCGGGTCGGCGATTGCCTGGTCGACATCCCCTTGCGCGAGATCCGCGCACCGGGGGCGCGTCGTCCGCGCCGGATCACGCCCAAATCCATGGGCGTGCTGCTGGTGCTGGTCGAGCATGCCGATCGGGTGGTCAGCCGCGACGCGCTGATGGCCGAAGTCTGGCCGGACACCCTGCCGACCGACGACGTGGTGACCCAGGCGATCACCCAGCTGCGCAAGGCCTTCGACGAAGACCGCGGCAATCCGCGCTACATCGAAACCATCGCCAAGAACGGCTACCGCCTGCTGGCGCGGGTGGAATGGCTGCGCGCCGAAGGCGCGCCTGCGCCGGCCGCGGACGCCGACATCGAAGCCGCGGTGGCGCCGGCCCATGCCGCCGCGACGGCGCTGCCGGGTGCGCCGGGCTACGCCGGCCGGCCCGCGGCCGAGCGGCTGGACCCGATTCCGCCGCTGCCGGGCAGCACGCGCCCGCGCGGCAACTGGCGCTCGATCCTGGGCGTGATCGGCGCGGTGCTCGGCCTGGTCGCCGGCCTGGTCTGGTGGTCGCTGGCGCGCCAGCCCAACCTGCAGGCGGCGCTGCCGACCGCCGACCCGGCGCGGGTCGCGGCCAATACCGCGCGCGCCTACCGGTTGATCACCTCGATGCCGGGCTTCGAACTGGCCCCGACCCTGTCGCCCGATGCGGCGATGGTCGCCTATGTCGCCGTTCCCGAGGGCCAGCGCGGCACCGCGATCCTGGTCCAGACCACCGACCAGACCCCGCCGCGCCAGCTGACCCAGCCCAGCGGCCTGGCCGAAGACAGCGCCCCGGCCTGGTCGCCGGACGGCCGCTCGATCGCCTTCCTGCGGGTCGAGCCGGGGGTGTCGTGCCGGATCCTGATGGTCGCCGCCAACGGCGGCGCCGAACGCGAACTGGGCGACTGCGATTCGCGCAGCCCGCCGACCTACGACTGGACCCCGGACGGCCGCGGCCTGATCTTCGGCAGCATGTGGACCCCGCAAGGCACGGTCGGCATGCGCGTGCTCGACCTGGCCAGCGGCGAGTGGCGCGCGGTGCCGTACGAGCCGGGCGTGGGCAATCTGGACCTGTGGCCGCGCTTCTCCCCGGACGGGCGCTGGCTGGTGTTCGTGCGCAACAACCCGCAAGGCGATTTCTGGCGCCTGCCGGCCGAGGGCGGCACGCCCGAGCGGCTGAGCAAGCTCGGCGCCGACGTGCGCGGCTGGGACTGGCTGCCGGACAGCCGCGGTCTGCTGTTCGGACGCATGATCGACGGCGATACGCGCATGTTCCGCCTCGATCTCGACGGCGGCCAGGCCCGCGACCTCGGCATCGAATCGGCCCAGGCGCCGGCGGTGGCGGCGGCGCGGCCGGCGGCGGCCTTCGTCCAGCGCAAGCCTTACTTCGGTCTGTTCCGGGTCGTGCTCGGCGACACCAGCAAGGGCGCGGTGCACGTGGTCGATCCGCTGTTCCCCTCGTCGGCGCGCGACATCCTGCCGACCGTGGCCCCGGACGGGCGCCAGATCGTGTTCGCCTCCGACCGCTCCGGCAGCACCCACCTGTGGTGGGCCGATCTCGACCAGCCCGATTCGCTGCGCATGCTGCAAGGGGTGCTGCCGAACATCCGCTACGCGCCCTCGTGGTCGTCCGACAGCCAGCGCCTGACCGCGGTCGGTACCGATGCCGAAGGCCGCAATGCCCTGTACGAAATCGTTCCGACCAGCGGCAAGGTGACCCGCCTGCCGGCGCCGGTGGCCGAACCCTTGCAGGTGGTGCAGGTGCCGGACCCGGATCGCCTGCTGGTCGTGGCCGGCGGCAGCGACGGCCGCCTGCAGGCCCAGCTGTTCGACCGTCGCCGTTCGCCCTGGCGCCCGATCGCCGCCCTGTCCGACGTGTCCCAGGTCCGGCTGGACCGGGCCCAGTCGCGGCTGCTGTTCACCCGCCAGACCGAGGCCGGCCTGTGGCAGTCCGATCTGCAGCTGTCTCCGGCCAGCGTGCGACGCATCGACGCCAACGAACCGGTCGCCGACCGCTACCGGCTGTGGGATGTGGCCGGCGCGACCGGCGAGCTGCGCTACCTCGACCAGCAGCCGACCTGCCTGTCCCTGCTGCGCCGGGTGGCCGATCCCAGCGCCGCGCCGTCGGTGCTGTGCCTGGACCAAAGCCGGCGTTCGGCGATCAATGGATTCAGCCTGAGCCCGCGCGGCGACACCGTCTATCTGGCCCTGGCCAAGTGGGATGGCGCTGATATCGGTTACATGGACCTGCCCGAAGAACCGAAGACCTTCGTTCCGGGCTGGCTCAACTGATTGATAACAAAGAAAAATAAGCTTTCGGAAAAGCTTCGGTTGTGACCTCGTTCCGAATTCGCCTAACTCTCCGTCAAATTTCCGGCGCCGCGGTCCTTGCTCAGGCAAATAAAAACCTCATTCCCCGCAAATGAGGTGGACCAATGGAGCAAGCATTGTGGGCGGATCGCGGACAGCTGTTGCAGCTGGACGCGCAGGATCCCGCCGCCCAGGCCAGTTGCGTCGGCGTCTCGCGTCTCGGCAGCGCCCAGCTGGCCGGGGCTCATTTCTCGATCTGGGTCCAGCTGCGCGGCAGCTCCTGGGTCGAAGCCAAGGAAGGTAAGTTCCGGCTGAAGCGCGGCGACTGGATCGCGTTCGAGCGCGACTCCAAGCCGGTGCTGCAGGCCGACCGCTACGGCGTCTGCATCGGCCTGAACCTGACCGGCGAGGCGATCAAGGCCATGGCCCGTCTGGCCGACTGCACCCTGTACTCCGGCCGCGGCCGGATGAGCGTGCACGACGCCCGCATCGCCCTGCGCCTGTGGCGCCAGGCCCATGCCCGCAACGGCGAAGCCGATACCGGTTTCGACCTGAACGCCCTGCGCCCGATCCTGCTCCACCTGGCCGGCGTCCAGCGCGATCTGACCGCGCGCATCCAGCGTTGCCCGGGCCGCTCGCGCAGCCGCAAGCGCCAGGTGTTCGGCCGTCTGCAGCGCGCCCGCCTGTACCTGGAAGGCAACTGCGACCGGGTGGTGCGGATCAGCGAACTGGCCGAGCTGACCAGCTTCTCCAGCTGGTACTTCTCCAAGACCTTCCACAGCCTGTACGAGGAGAGCCCGCAGGCCGCCTCGGCGCGGATGCGTCTGGAGCACGCGGCCGATCTGCTCGAGAACACCTCGATGATGATCGGCGAAGTCGCGGCCGCCAGCGGTTTCGACAACTGTTGCAGCTTCGCCCGCGCCTTCCGCGCCCGCTTCGGCACCTCGGCGACCCGCTACCGCAGCGCCGCGGCCAACGCCAAGCAGGAAGCGGCCAAGCCCAAGCCCGCGCCGGTGGTGGCGATGGTGCGCAAGCTCGCGGCCTGACGCCCGTCGTACCGTTTCAGTCGTTCGTTCTACGCCAGCACGCATTACCGCAACGCCAGCAACACGACTCCCCCAAGTCGCAGACCGTCTGAAGCCGTCCGAGTGACGCCATAGCCCGCCGAAGTTTCGACCGCGCCGCGCGCGGCGAAACTTCGGCGCCGCGCAAGCCGGCGCACCGCCTTCCGTTCCGCCCTCCCGCTCCCGGCTCCGCATGCGCGCTGCGCCTGCGGGCTCGGCCGCGCCCGGCGGATCGGGCGCGGTCGGCGTCTTCCGCCGCAGCGTCGTGGTCGCGCCTGCGCGCATCGCCCGCCGCGCCGGCGCCATAGATATGCACGCGCGCGAATAGCCGCTGGCGGCCAAACGATGCATGAACGAAGCCGGTGTAGCGATGCCGGATGCGTCGATGCCTTTGCCGAATGCGGCCGATGTTCGTCCGAAATTCTTCCGCGCGCGTCGCGCGATGGGTCGAAACGTCTTGCGCCATCGGCGCGCGCGCCGCGATCGCGTCGTCGCGCAGCGCGCCGCATGCGTCAGGCAGCGTTGTCGCGCATCGTTCGCGCCGCGATTCGCGTGCGATAACCGCGCGATGCAAAACAGCGCATGAACGCAGCGATGGATGCGATGCGATGCGCGAAACCGCAACGCGATTACATCTTCGCGCTTGCATTTTTCATGCGCATGCGCGCGCGTCCGCGACGACTCACTCAGCAAAATCTCTCAACGTCAGCCGCAAAGCAGTCCAGGCGCATGGGCCGTACTTTTGCGAGGCGTTTTAACACGCCTATAACGAGATTACTGGAGAGAGATAGATGAACCATCGCAGTCTGCGCCACGAGGCGCGGTTCGGCATGCTGCCGACCGCCATCGCCGCGGCGTTAGTGTCGGCTCTGGTCCCGGCGGTTGCCGGCGCTCAGGAAGCCGATGCCTCCAAGAGCACCACCACCCTCGACCGCATTGAGGTCACCGGTTCGCGCATTCGCCAGGCCAACCTGGAAACCGCGCAGCCGGTGGTCACCATGTCGCGCGCCGACATCCAGAAGCAGGGCTTCACCAGCGTCGCCGACATCGTCCAGAACATCACCGCTTCGGGCTCGCCGGCGATCTCGCGCGCCAACGCGCTGTCCTCGGGCGAAGAAGTCGGCGGCCAGTACGTCGACCTGCGCAACCTCGGTCCGGAGCGCACCCTGGTCCTGATCGACGGCAAGCGCATGGGCATCAGCTCGGGCGGCTACTCCGACCTGGCTTCGATCCCGAGCTCAATCGTCGAGCGCATCGAAGTGCTGACCGACGGCGCCTCGGCCCTGTACGGTTCGGACGCCATCGCCGGCGTGATCAACATCATCACCCGCAAGCGTTTCGACGGTCTGGAAGCCAGCGCCTACCTGGGCCAGTACGGCCAGGGCGACGGCAACAAGGAGATCTACAACTTCGTCATCGGCCAGACCGGTGAGCGCGGTTCGATCACCCTCGGCGCCGAGTACAGCAAGGAAGATCCGGTCCTGGCCAAGGATCGCAGCTTCACCCGTTACCCGAACGGCAAGGGCCACCCGGTTCCGGACCTCGACGCCAACGGCGAGTACCGCGACAACGGCTGGAGCAACATCTCGCGCAACGGCATCCTGGTCCGCGACAGCGGCAACCTGACCGCGCTGCCGGGCCGCACCACCACCGGTAGCGAAGCCGACTTCCGCGCCTACAACCCGCTGACCGACGCCACCAACACCAACGAGCAGATGTACCTGCAGACGGGTCTGGAGCGTCGTTCGGTGTTCGCCAACGCCGAATTCGACATCACCGACAACCTGCGCGCCAAGGCCGACGTCCTGTACACGGACCGCGAAGCCACCCAGCAGATCGCCGGCTATCCGTTCCGTTCGTTCGGCTTCCCGCGTTACGAGGGCGACCTGTCGCTGTCGGGCGACAGCGCGTTCAACCCGTACAAGGGCGAGAACGTCGACTACATCCGCCGTACCTGGGAAATGCCGCGTCAGACCAAGTCCGAGCTGACCACCTACCGCTTCAGCGCGGGCCTGGAAGGTTCGTTCGAACTGGCCGGCAAGCCGTGGGACTGGGATGTGGGCTACATCTACAACCAGAACAAGGGCAGCAAGACCGGCACCGGCAACCTGTTCCTGCCGAACGTGGCCAAGGCCGTCGGCCCGTCGTTCATCGACGCCGCGGGCGTGGCCCACTGCGGCGCCCCCGGCGCCGTGATCGACAAGTGCGTGCCGTGGAACCCGCTGCTCGGCTACGGCCAGGTCGGCCCGGGCTCGCTGACCAATAACCCGGAACTGCAGAAGTACCTGTTCCTGCCGACCCACGACCGTTCGGAAACCGAAACCCAGGTCTACAGCCTGAACCTGAGCGGCGTGCTCGCCGCGCTGCCGGCCGGCGACCTCGGCCTGGCGGTGGGTTACGAACACCGCAAGGAATCGGCCCGTTACGAGCCGGACGCGCTGCTGCAGTCGGGCCTGAGCTCCGACCTGGCCGGTGCGATGACCGAAGGCGGCTACAAGCTCGACGAGTTCTACGCCGAACTCAGCGTGCCGGTGCTGGCCGACGTCGCCTTCGCCAAGGAACTGTCGTTCAACGTCGCCGGCCGTTACTCGGACTACGACACCTTCGGCGACACCACCAACGGCAAGTTCAGCCTGAAGTGGAAGCCGATCGACGACCTGCTGATCCGCGGCACCTACGCGACGGGCTTCCGCGCCCCGACCGTGGCCGACCTGTACGGCGGCACCAGCGAGACCTTCGACAACTACACCGACCCGTGCGACACCTCGTTCGGTTCGGCGGTGCGCAACCCGCAGGTTGCCGCCCGTTGCGCGGCCGTGGTCCCGGCTAACTTCCGTCAGGCCGCTTCGGGCGGTCCGGCGACCGGTCCGAACGCGCAGTCGAACTCGGCCTTCTCCTCGGGCTCCAACGCCCTGCTGAAGCCGGAAACCTCGAAGTCGACCACCGTCGGTTTCGTCTACAGCCCGAGCTTCGTCGGCGGTCTGGACATCAGCCTGGACTGGTGGAAGATCAAGATCGAAGACGTGATCGCGGCCGAAACCGTGACCTCGCTGCTCAACAACTGCTACGTGCTGGGCATCCAGTCGGCGTGCAGCCGCTTCGAGCGTAACTCGGCGGGTCAGGTGGTCGACGTGACCCGTACCCTGATCAACGGCGGCTACCAGGAAACGGCCGGTTACGACCTCGGCGTCGCCTACCGCCTGACCGACACCCGCTTCGGTAACTTCACGTTCAACTGGAAGACCAGCTACGTCGATTACCTGGAGTACAAGCGCGACAACGAATCGACCACCCCGGTCGAGCAGAAGACCAGCTGGGCCATCGACGGCACGGCCAACTTCCGCGTCCGCTCGAACTTCAACACCGACTGGCAGTACGGCGACTTCGGTGCGACCTGGAACGTGCGTTACTACTCGGGTCTGAAGGAAGACTGCGCGTACGACACCACCGGCGGTCCGGAGTGCGGCAACCCGAACTACACCTCGGCTTACCGCGGTCAGCAGCCGGTGCGCGAAGTGGGCGCCAACACGTTCCACGACGTCCAGGTCCGTTACAACACCCCGTGGAACGCCACGGTGGCCCTGGGCGCCAACAACGTGTTCGACCACCAGGGTCAGACCATGTACAGCCAGCCGAACAGCAGCTTCGTCTACAACGGCAGCTTCGACATCGGTCGCTTCGTGTACATGAAGTACACCCAGCGCTTCTGATCCAAGCGGTTGCTTCAAAAACTACGGCCCCTTTCGGGGCCGTAGTTTTTTTGGGAATCGGGAATCGGGAATCGGAAGAGCGGCCCGTGGCCCCTGTAGGAGCGGCGTGAGCCGCGACCGAGGCCCGACGAACCGGCCCGCCGCCGCGAAGCGGCCAACCCCTGCGACCGACGAAACCACGCGCCCGCCTCGCGCGTGCGTCCGGCATCCTCTATGGTGTAGGCGCACCGCAGGCGTCCGTAGTGCCCCCAGGCTCGACCCGGAGATCGGACATGGCGTTGAAGCGGATGGACAACGTGGGCATCGTCGTCGAGGACCTGACCGCGGCGATCGATTTCTTCCGCGAACTCGGCCTCGAACTCGAAGGGCGGGCCATGATCGAAGGCGAGTGGGCCGGGCGCGTCACCGGGCTGGCCGACCAGCGGGTCGAGATCGCGATGATGCGCACCCCGGACGGCCACAGCCGGCTCGAGCTCTCGCGCTTCCTCGCGCCGGCGGTCGTCGCCGATCACCGCAATGCCCCGGTCAACGCCCTGGGCTATCTGCGGGTGATGTTCGCCGTGGACGGCATCGACGAGACGCTCGCCCGGCTGCAGGCGCGCGACGCGCAACTGGTCGGCGAAGTCGTCCAGTACCAGGACACCTATCGGCTCTGCTACATCCGCGGCCCCGAAGGGTTGCTGATCGGGCTGGCCGAAGAGCTGCGCTGAGCGCGAACCAGCAAAAAGGCCGCCCGGAGGCGGCCTTTGCGCATCGAATCGAGGGTGCGCGGGCGGTTCCGCGCGCCTCTTCGCTGCTTGCTCAGAACTTGGGCTTGTCTTCCTCGGCCGCGTAGCGCTCGATCGCCTCGACCAGGATCTTCTTGGCCTCGTCGGCGTTGCCCCAGCCGTCGAGCTTGACCCACTTGCCCTTCTCCAGGTCCTTGTAGTGCTCGAAGAAGTGGCCGATGCGCTCCAGCCAGTGCGGGCTGACCTGGTCGATGTCGTGGATGTGGCTGTAGCCGGCGAACACCTTGTCGATCGGCACCGCCAGCAGCTTCTCGTCGCTGCCGGCTTCGTCGGACATCTTCAGCACGCCGACCGGACGGCAGCGGATCACCGAGCCGGGGATCAGCGGCAGCGGCAGGATCACCAGCACGTCGGCCGGATCGCCGTCGCCGCAGACGGTGTGCGGGACGTAGCCGTAGTTGCAGGGGTAACGCATCGGGGTCGAGAGGATGCGATCGACGAAGATCGCGCCCGAGGCCTTGTCGACCTCGTACTTCACCGGCTCGGCGTCCTTCGGGATTTCGATGATGACGTTGATTTCGTGCGGCGGATTCTTGCCGGTGGAAACGTGATCCAGACCCATTGTGTTCCGACTCCTGGCGGGCCCGCGGCGGGGGCGGCGGGCACGGTGATGAAAAGAAAGGGTGGGGCATTCTACGCGCCCGGGTGTTGCGATGCAGCAGGGGCCGGGCCGGGCAGGGGGCCGGCCCGGGAACGCGTCGGTTTCGGCGTAATCGTCGAACGGCGGCGAAGCGGCGCGCTACGGCGCCGATCGGCCGCCCAGCGGACCGCTCCGCTGCGATAGGCGGCGCCGGCGGCGCGGCGCCGTCCAAACCGGGCAAACGCCCGTCCAATGCCTGCAGGCAGCCCGCACGATGCCGGACTTGAGCCCGCCCAGCGCTCTGGCTATACCGTATGGATCGATCTAAATCCGGGGAATCGCGATGGATTGGGGAGCGCAGGCGCTGCACGAGCTGGTCGGCTTCTTCGGCCTGGGGGCGCTGCTGGAATTGCTGGCCGCCGACGGCTACCGCGCCCTGCTCAGCGCCGACGGCGCCAAGGCCCTGTTGTACCCGGTGATCCCGATCCTGCTGGTGTACGAACTGTTGCGCACCATCGCCCGGCGCCGGTTCAAGCTTGAGGACTACCGCGTCCCGTTCCTGACCCTGGTCGCCAACCGCCTGATCGGCGCGGTGCTGAGCTTCGGCATGGTCGCCGCCTGCATCGCGCTGTTCCAGCCGTACGCGCCGTTCCAGGCCGAAATCGGCCCGCTCGGGCTGATCTACGGCTACCTGGTCTGGGAGTTCGCCCACTTCGTCTATCACTACCTCGCCCACAAGGTGCGGCTGCTGTGGTGCCTGCATTCGACCCACCATGCGCCGACCGCGATGAACCTGTCGGTGAACTACGCCCATCTGTTCCTGGAGGCGCCGTACGCCGACATCGTCCGCACCACGATCTGCATCCTCGCCGGGGTCAGTCCTCCGCTGCTGCTGTTGATCATGTTCATCGACGGGCTGTGGGGGCAGTTCATCCACTTGGGCGAGCATGCGCTGGGCGACGGCCGGCTGGGCCGGCTGCACCGCTGGATCCTGACGCCCGCGCACCACCGCGTGCACCACGCGCGCAATCCGCTGTACATGGACACCAACTTCTGCAATCTGCTCAACGTCTGGGACCGCGCGTTCGGCACCTACCAGGCGCAGCGCGAGGACATCCGGATCGAGTACGGCATCACCCGGCCGGTCCGGCCCGGCAGCTTCCTGGATGCCTATCTGGGCGAATTCCAGGTGCTGCTGCGCGATGTGCTCGCGGCGCCGGGGTGGCGCAACAAGCTGCTGTACCTGGCGATGCCGCCGGGCTGGAGCCACGACGGCCGTTACAAGACCGCGCTGCAGAGCAAGCGCGAATGGCTGGCGCAGCAGCAGGGGGCGGCATGAAGCGCGGGTTCGCGGCGATGCTGGCCTGGCTGGCGCTGGCGGCCGCGCCGCCGCTGCCGGCGGCGGACAACCTGGCCTTGCGCCGGCCGGCCACCGGCTCGCCGATCTGCAAGCCCGGCGAGGAAGCCGGCAAGGCCTTCGACGGCCGGCTCAGCAGCAAGACCGAGCACAAGTTCTGCACTCTGCAACGGCCCGGGTGGCTGCAGGTGGACCTGCAATCGCGCCGGCAGGTGCGCGAGTTCGTGCTCAAGCACGCCGGCGCCGGCGGCGAGCCGGAAGCGATGAACACCCGCGCCTACACGCTTTCGCTGTCCGACGACGGCGCGCACTGGCGACCGGTGGCGCAGGTGCGCGACAACCGCGACAGCGTGCGCAGGCACGTCATCGCGCCGGCCTGGGCGCGCTATGTGCGTATGCAGGTCGACCAGCCGGCGCAGGACCCGGCCGACCCGGCCACCCGGATCTACGAGCTGGAAGTGCGCTGAGCGATCGCTGCAGGCCGCGGCGCCGGCAACCGAGCCGGCAGCGGGCCCGCCTGCAGCCGGGCCGCGCCGCCTGGGGACGACCCTAGCGTGGGGTACGCCCTAGCTTGGCCGCGGCCATACCGGTGCGTATCCATGGGCGTCGATTCCGTCCAGCAGGTTCGCCCGCCATGTCCGTAACGCTCGATGCCCGCTCCGCGACCGCGCCCAGCCTGACCCAGGCCTACTGGGACCCGACCGCCTCCGGCGAGGCCGCCCGGCACGACCAAGCGCCGCTGGCCGAGACCGCGCCGGCTGCCGCACCGACGATGGCCGAAGCGGGCGCGGACGAGGCGGTCGCGATCGACGGCAACGCGACCAACCCGCAGCAGCGCAGCGAGGGCCGGACCGCGGACGGCAAGACCGTGCAGATCGACCCGTTGCACCGCGGCGGCGAAGTCGAGATCGCGCGCGAGCGCACCCTGGCCGACGCCGGCCTCGGCCGCAGCTACGTCAGTACCGATCAGGTCGTGCTCAGCACCGGGGCCAAGAACGATCAGGTGCGCGTCACCCAGCGCGACGACGGCACCCTCGACGTCGCCGTCAACGGCGAGCGCTACGAACTGCGCCTGGCCGAGAACCAGGAACTCACTATCCGCAGCGGCGCCGGCGACGACACCATCGAGGTCGCGCCCAACGTCAAGGTCAACCTGGTGGTCGAGGCCGGCGACGGCGACGATACGATCGCCACCGGGGCGGGCAACGACCGCATCGATGCCGGCCTGGGCGACGACACGATCGCCGGCGGCGATGGCCGCGACGACCTGTTCGGCAATGCCGGCGCCGACCGTCTGGAAGCGGGTGCCGGCGACGACGTGGTCTACGGCGGCGACGGCGCGGACCAACTGCACGGCGGCGACGGCGTGGATTTCCTCGAGGGCGGCCGCGGCAACGACGCGCTGGCCGGCGACGCCGGCAAGGACATGCTGTCCGGCGGGCTCGACGACGACAGCTTGCGCGGCGGCGACGGCGACGACGCGGTCTACACCGGCGACGGCCGCGATACGGTCGACAACCAGGCCGGCAACGACACCGTTTACGCCCAGCGCGCGGTCGACCTGATCAACGCCGCCAGCGGCGCGCGCAACACCGTGATCAACGTCGAGATCGGCGCGGCCAAGGGCGTCAGCATCGAAGGCTCGGACGCGTTCAAGCAGCGTGTCGGCGCCGAAATCGACTTCCTGCGCAGCTCGCCGAACGGCCAGCGCATGCTGGCCGAGTTCGACCGCGCCGCCGCGCGCGGCAACACGGTCACGATCAAGGAACTGGCCAACGAGCAGAACGGCTACGCCCAGACCTTCAGCAACGACGCCGACATCGTCGCCGGCAAGCCCGGCGCGGGCGGCGACGTGCAGATCAGCTACAACCCGTCCTTCCACATGGACGCGTTCCCGGCCCCGGCGGTGGTGCTCTACCACGAGATGTCGCACGCCTATAACGGCGTGACCGGCACCTTCCAGCAAGGCACCTACCAGGGCAGCGGCCCGGACAGCGGCCAGGTGCCGAACGCCGAGCGCCAGGCGGTGGGCCTGGAGACCAGCGCGCCGGCCTACGATTTCGACCGCGATGCGAGCACCCCCAAGACCACGACCAATCCCGATCATCTGACCGAGAACGGGTTGCGCGGCGAACTCGGCCTGCCCGACCGCCCGAGCTATACGCTCTGAGCCGGGTCCCAATGAGCTCAATTGAGCTCAATTGAGCTCGACTAGGCTCGATCGGCGCGCCGGGTAGCGGCCCGAGCGGGCGCGGCCGAGCTCGGTTTGCGGCCGCGAGTGGGGCGGGATCGCCGCGATGGCGGGAGGTCCCGCCGTCGTCGGCCGGCAGCGGCTCGCTGGCCCGAGGTTAAGGGCCGGCGGGCGATGCTCGCCGGGTCCCGCCGCGCAGGGCCCGCAGCGCTTGTGGAGAGGCCATGTCACCATCCCGCACCATTCGCCGGTTCGCCCGCTACGCGGCATGGGCCGTCTGTGCCACCGCCAGCGTGGCCGCCGCCCACGCCCAGGAGCCCGTCGCCGCCGTGAGCGCATCCACCGTCAGCACTGGGACTCCCCGCAGCGAGGCCGGCACCGAGATTGCCGGCGAAGGCGTGCGCCTGCACGCCGGCTTCGTCTTCGACCCGGTCCGGCGCACCCTGCGGGTCGACTACCGCCTGCGCAATACCGGCCCGGCGCCGCTGGCGGTGTTCGACCGCGGCGATCGCCATGCCGTCGCCAGCGGCCGCCTGCCCTTGGGAGCGATCGCCGAGCCGACGGTGCAGACCCTCGGCGACGACCTGGTATTGAGCCATGTCGCCTTGCCCTTGCCGCATCCGGCGCCGGTATCGCCGCCGACGCCGCTGGCGCGCCGGTTGGCGCCGGGCGCCGAGTCGGCGGCGCAGTTCGAGTTCGCCTTGCCCGGCCTGCAGACGCCGCGGCGCCTGCGCTGGTGCCTGGGCGTGGCCGGCTTCGACGAGCAGCGCTTCAGCGCGCCGCAACGGGTCGGCGAGATCGAGCTCTGGCGCGCTTCGTTCGCGTTGGCGCAGAGCCAGCAGCGCTTGTGCACGCCGTGGTTCGACCTGGCGACGGCGCGGTTCGCAAGCGAGCGACGGGCGGAGAGGAACGGGTAACCGGCACCGCTCGGCGATCGGCCGCTCCGGCTTCTGCCTTGCGCAAACGACGACGGCGGCCGCAGCCGCCGTCGTCGTCGTTGCAGCGAACGAGCCTTACTCGACCGCCACCTCGACCCGGCGCGCCTCGCGCGCGTCGCCGCTGCCGGTGGTGACCGCCGGCTTGTCCAACTCGATCCGCTCGGCGGCGATGCCCTGGCTTTCCAGCCAGGCCTGCACCGCCTGCGCGCGTTGCTTGGCCAGCTCGGCATTGGTCGCGGCGCTGCCGGAGGTGTCGTGGAAGCCGGAGATGCGCGCCTTGCGTTCGGGCTCGGCCTTGAGCGCGGCGGCCACGCCGGCCAATTCGGCGGCGGCATCGGCCGGCGGCGTCGCCGAACCCACGTCGAAGTAGAGCTTGGCCTTGGCCGGCCCGGTGCTGCCCGCATCGGTGCCCGTCGTGGCGGCGGATGCCGCCGCGGCCTCGGCGAATTCGGCATCGTCCAGCATCGACTCGGGTTCGCCGGAGGCCGGTGCGGCGGCCATGGCCGAACTGGTGCCATGAGTGGCCGGGGCCGCGTCGCCGGCGGCGCCGGCCACCGGCAGCAAGGGCACCAGCAACAACGCGACGATGTTGATGATCTTGATCAAGGGGTTGATCGCCGGCCCGGCGGTGTCCTTGTACGGGTCGCCGACGGTGTCGCCGGTGACCGCGGCCTTGTGCGCGTCCGAGCCCTTGCCGCCGTGGTGGCCGTCCTCGATGTACTTCTTGGCGTTGTCCCAGGCGCCGCCGCCGGTGGTCATGGAAATGGCGACGAACAGGCCGGTGACGATGGTGCCGATCAGCAGGCCGCCCAGCGCCTTGGGCCCGAGCAGCAGGCCGACCACCACCGGCACCGCCACCGGCAGCAGCGAGGGCACGATCATTTCCTTGATCGCCGACTTGGTCAGCATGTCGACGGCCTTGTCGTACTGCGGTTTGCCGGTGCCTTCCATGATCCCGGCGATGTCGCGGAACTGGCGCCGCACTTCCTCGACCACCGCGCCGGCGGCGCGACCCACCGCTTCCATCGCCATCGCGCCGAACAGGTAAGGGATCAGGCCGCCGATCAGCAGGCCGATGATCACCATGTGGTCGGACAGGTCGAACGAGAAAGTGTGGCCGGGATGCGCGGTCTGCAGGTTGTGGGTGTAGTCGGCGAACAGCACCAGCGCGGCCAGCGCCGCCGAGCCGATCGCATAGCCCTTGGTCACCGCCTTGGTGGTGTTGCCGACCGCGTCCAGCGGATCGGTCACGTCGCGCACGTCGGAGGGCAGCTCGGCCATCTCGGCGATGCCGCCGGCGTTGTCGGTGATCGGGCCGTAGGCGTCGAGCGCGACGATCATGCCCGCCATCGACAGCATCGAGGTCGCGGCGATGGCGATGCCGTACAGGCCGCCCAGCGCGTAGGCGGCGTAGATCGCCACGCACACCGCGATCACCGGCAGCGCGGTCGACTTCATCGACACGCCCAGGCCGGCGATGATGTTGGTGCCGTGGCCGGTGGTCGATGCGGCGGCGACGTGCTTGACCGGGCCGTACTGGGTGCCGGTGTAGTACTCGGTGATCCAGACGATGGCGCCGGTCAGGACCAGGCCGATCAGGGCGCAGAAGTACAGGTTGAGCGCGCCGTGGCTGGCGTCGCGCATCAGCTCGGTGGTGATCGGGTAGAACGCGATCGCCGCCAGCACCGCCGAGACGATCACGCCCTTGTACAGCGCGCCCATGATCGAGCCGCCCGCCTTAACCTTGACGAAGAAGGCGCCGATGATCGAGGCGATGATCGACACCCCGCCGAGCACCAGCGGATACAGCACGCCGTGGCCGCCGACGTCGCCGGCCATCAGCCCGCCCAGCAGCATGGTCGCGATCACCGTGACCGCATAGGTCTCGAACAGGTCGGCGGCCATGCCGGCGCAGTCGCCGACGTTGTCGCCGACGTTGTCGGCGATCACCGCCGGATTGCGTGGATCGTCCTCGGGAATGCCGGCCTCGACCTTGCCGACCAGGTCGGCGCCGACGTCGGCGCCCTTGGTGAAGATGCCGCCGCCGAGACGGGCGAAGATCGAGATCAGCGACGAGCCGAAGGCCAGCCCGACCAGCGCGTGCAGCGCCTTTTCGCCGAGAATGCCGAAGTGGCCGAGCGCGGCGTAGTAGCCGGCGACGCCGAGCAGGCCGAGGCCGACCACCAGCATGCCGGTGATCGCGCCGCCGCGGAACGCCACGTCCATCGCCGGGCCCATGCCGCGGCGCGCCGCTTCGGCGGTGCGCACGTTGGCGCGCACCGACACGTTCATGCCGATATAGCCCGCCGCGCCGGACAGCACCGCGCCGAGCAGGAAGCCGATCGCGGTCGGCCAGTTGAGGAACAGTCCGATCACCACGAACAACACCGCGCCGGCGACGGCGATGGTGGTGTATTGGCGGTTGAGATAGGCGCGTGCGCCTTCCTGGATCGCGCCGGCGATCTCCTGCATGCGTTCGTTGCCGGCGGGTTGTGCGCTGATCCAGCGCGCGGAGACGATACCGTAAAGGATCGCGATGACGGCGCAGCCCAGCGCCAAGGTCAAACCGTACTGCTCCAGCATGAACCCCTCCCCGAAAGTAGAAGTGGACATCACAGGACAACAGGTCGATCGGTTTTGCCGCGGGCTGCGCGTGGGGCGATTCCGCGGATCGCGTCGTGCGCTGCAGGTGCTGCATTGCAGCGACGCCGTGTTGCGGACACGGCGTCTTCGCGACTATCGCATAGGGGCCGGTAGGGCGAAACCTCGCTGCGCGCAGGCCTTCGCCGCGCGCCCGCAAGCGGCTGCGACCCCAGTCACGGATCGGTCGCGCGGCGCACGGATGCGGACGCTGCATGCGCGGGCCCGCGACCGCGCGCGTAAGCGCGGCCGGGACCTGCTCGAGCGGAACTAATGTGCCGATGCACTCGCGGTGCGCGCGGGCGGTGGTGTCGCGGCCCGGGCCTGCGTCGCCAGCGGTCATGCCGCGCCGGGTCGTGTCCTGGCGGAACCGTTCAGACGAGGCTCGGGCTCGGTTCGCCGCGGCCACGGCCCATGCGCGGGGAGCGAGCGCGGCCGGCAGCGCAGCATCCACGCCCGGATAGGCATGCCGGACGGGCGTGCCGGGGCGGCCGGGACCGGTTCAGCCGCTGCGTGCCAGTCTGCCGGCCTGAACCGAACGGAGCCGACGATGCGACGCGTCCTGATCGCTTCCCTGCTGTGCACCGGCCTGGCCGGCGGCGCCCATGCCGCCAGCGAGCCGACCCCCGAAATCAAGCGCGCGCCGGTGCCGGCGCAGGCGGCGGGCCGGGTGCACACGCTGCGCCAGATCCCTGAAGCCTGCGCGCGCATCGAGGGCCTGTTCACCGGCCAGGCGGCCGAGCCCTACAAATTCGCGGTCGTGCGCACCAGCCCCAATTGCCAGCCGCGCGCGCGTTTCGTCGATGCGGCCAAGGCGCAGCCGTCGGAGCAGGCGGGCTGGAAGTTCAACGACCTGATCCGGGTGCCGAACGCGGCCTGCCCGCAGCAGCAGGCGGTGCTGCGGATCTGGCGCAAGCCGGCCGCGGCGGCGCCGCCGCAGTTGGACGCGCAGGGCCGTTCGCGCCTGTACCTGCAGGACGAAAAGCAGAAGGCCAGCGCCGCCCAACTGGCGGCGATCCCGATGTTCGCCGCGTCGATGAAGGTCGAAGGCCAGGCCTGCGGTTCCTGAGCGCGTCGCGCCGGCGGAAAAACGAAAGGGGCCGCGAATGCGGCCCCTTTGCGTTGCGGCGGTCGGCGCGGCTTACTTGGCCGTGCGGCAGTTGCTGATGATCACGGCGCGGTTGCTGGGCTGGTAATCGGCGAAGGTGCCGATCAGATCCAGCTTGTCGCCCTTGCGCAAGCCCAGTGCATAGCCGCGCTGGTCCTTGGCCATGCGGCACATCACCCGGGTGAAGATGATCTTGTCCGACTCGCTGGCGACGAAGCCCGGCAGGAGCGATGGCGTCATGTCGTAGAACACGTCCATGCCGCTGCTGCTGGAGTCCGAGCCGAGGAAATAACCGCTGATGCGGTAAGTCTTGCCCTTGAAGCGCGAGTCGATCAGGCCGGCGTTGTCGTCCAGGGTCTGAGTGACCTGGTCGCCGAGCTTGATCGCCGAAATCGCGATCGGCTTGACGTTGCTGGCGCTCTTGGTGACCGGCGCCTTGCCGGCCTTGAGCTGGTACAGCATCTTGCACATCGAGGTCTTGATCGAGTCCGCGCTGGCCAGCGAGCCGCGGCGGGTCTTGAGCAGCATCTTGGTCTCGCCGCCCGCGGCGGCGGTGAAATAGACCTGCAGGCCGCGGTGGGCGACGTTCGGGCTGACTTCCAGCAGCATCGAGCCGGCGTCGACGCTCTCGTCGATGATGTTCATGCCGTCTTCGATCGCGATGTTGTGCATCTGCGCGATCGCGCTGGGCACGGCCAGGCCGGGCACTTTCAGCGTGGTGGAATACTCGGTGCCCTTGAGCGGGTTGCCGGATTTGGTGAAGTTGTCCTCGCACTGGCCGGCCAGGGCCGAAGCGGAGGGAAGCAACAGGGCGAACAGCGTCAGCAACTTGCCTTTCACGAAGGCCTCCTTGTATGTCGAAACGGCATCCGTGCGTTCCGCCGTCGATTCGCATGAACGCGCGCGCCGGCAGATTGCCGCAATCGCCGAGTCGAATCAACGGGTTTTGAGACCGTCGTATGCGCCTGTGCGCCGAAGCTCGGACGCAGCGCACACCTTGTCATGGTTCCGTCGCCGACGGCGCGCGCCTGAACGGACGCCGGACCGGCGTCCGCCGCAGCGCGGCTCAGCAGCCCGGCGCGTCCTCGTAGCGGCGCTGCATTTCCTCCGGCGTCACCTGTTCGATGCTGTGGCCGATGTTCCAGCGGTGGCCGAACGGGTCGATCACGGTGCCGGAGCGCTCGCCGTAGAAATGGTCGCGCGGCGCCATCGCCAGGCGCGCGCCGGCGGCGACCGCGCGCGCGATCACTTCGTCGGCGTCGTCGACGTGCAGGTGCAGGCTGTGGCTGTGGCCGCGCGCGGGATCGGGCCGGCGCACGTCGATTTCCGGGAACTCTTCGCACAGCATCAAGGTGGTGCCGGCGAAATCCAGCTCGACGTGGCCGACCCGGCCGCCCGGCTCGACCAGGCGGAACTTCTCGGTCGCGCCGAACGCATGGCCGTAGAACGCGATCGCGGCGCGCGCGTCGGCGACGCAAAGGTAGGGGAACAGTTCGTGCACGGCCATGGCGGACTCCGGTGGCGGAAGCGGGTGGGACAAACGGTGCGCACAGCATGCGGCCGGGCGAGGCGGCCGGATTGGACGAAATTGACCGGGACGGGACGCACCGATCCGGGCCCCGCCCGGTTCAGTCGACCGGCAGGTGATGCGGCGAGCGCACGCCGGCGGCGAGATAGCGGCCCGGGCTGACCCCGGCGAACTCGCGGAACTCGCGGATCAGATGCGACTGGTCGGCATAGCCCGTGGCCAGGGCCAGGTCGGCCCAGTCGGGAGCGGGCAGGGCGCGCAAGCGTTCCAGCAGGCGGCGGAAGCGCTGCACCCGCGCGTAGCGCTTCGGCGACAGGCCGGTGGCGTCGCGGAAACCGGCGATGAAATGGCGGTGGCTGGATCCGCTGCCGGCGGCCATCGCCGCCACCGCCGCCGGTTCGCGCTGCAGACGCTGCGCGGCCAGGGCGATCTGCGGGTCGAGCCGGCGCAACGGGCGCAGGCGTTCGAGCAGGAAGCGCTCGAACACGACGCGGCGGCGCTCGGGATCGGCGCAGGCGGAAAGGCGCTGATACAAGGCCTGCGCCGGCGCGCCGCACAGGTCCTGCAAGTCGACGTGCTGGCCGGCCAACTCGGCCGCCGATACGCCGAACAAGGCCATCGCCGCGCCCGGGCGCAGCACCGCGCCGACCGAGGCCGCCGGTTGCGACAGGTCCTTGATGCAGTATCCGCTGCGCACGCCGGCCAGGGTCGCTGGGCCGAATGCGCGGCCGCGGCGGTCGGCGGCGTCGGCGTACAGGCGCAAAGGCGGCCCGTCCAGCCGCACCACCAGGTGCATCGCGCCGCTGGGCAGCGAGTGCTCGCGCGCGGCCGCTGCGGTCCGCTCCGGGCGCGCGCAGGACCAGACGCCTTCGATCCAGGGCCGCAGCGCCGCGTGCGCAGGCGCTGCCGGTGCCGCCGCCGCGGTGGCAGCGCCCGGTGTCATGGGTTCGGTCCCGGCGGCAGTTGCGCCTGTCGGCAGTACGCGGTCGAGCCGCCGGTTTCGTAATCGCGGACCAGGCCGTCGCGGACCAGGAAGCGCACCGAGCAACGCCCGGACGGCGCCGTGCCGTCGGCGACGATCACGTAGTCCAGCCAACGCGCGTCGGCCTCCTCGCGATAGGCCTTGGGCTCGCCCCAGGCGCCGACCAGCAACTGCACCGGCGCTTCGATCCACTGTTCCAAAGCCGGCGCCGGCGTCTGCGCGCGCCGCTCGGCTTCGCGCATGGCCAGCGCGGCCTGCTCGCTGGCGTCCTGCTCTTGCTCCTGCAGGCTGCTGCGCAACCGTTCCATGCTGCGCGACAACTGGCCCATGGCCTCGTCGATCTTCTGTTCCTGGACCTGCACCGCGGCTTCGCTGCGCTCGCCGGTGTAGGGCGGGCGGCGGCCGTCGGGCCATTGCTCGGCCCAGGTCCGGTCGACCGCTTCGAGCAGGCCGATCGGTTCGGCCAGGGCCTGCATGCCGTGCGCGGCGTCGCGCGCCGCGGGCTCGCAGGCGAAGCGTTGCGCCTGCCGCTGCCAGCCGGCGGACGGCGGCGCCCAATCCTGGGGCGGCAGGATCCGCCGGGTGTCGTCGCGCAGATGCGCCTCGCTGGCGACCACCCGCACCCGGCCGGCCGCGCAGTCGACCTGCAACTCGTGGATCAGTTTGTCCGGCGCGCCGCGGTGTTCGCGCACTTCGATCAGTTGCAGGCTGCGCGGCGCCGCGGCGCGGGCGGCCTCGGCCGCGTCGGGCCCTTGTTCGAACAGCAGCTTGGTCTGCTGTTCCAGCGCGAGCACCGGTTCGACCGAGCCGGTGTCGGCGTAGATCAGGCTGCGCTTGGGCTTGGCGCCTTCGCGGTGGATCACATAGCTGTCGCCGGCCGCGGCCGGGGCGGCGATCAGCGCCAGCGCGAGGGCGGCAGTCCAGGGCAGGCGCGGGCGGGACGTTCCGGATTCCATTCGAACGGGTCCTGATGGGGGCGGCGGGGAAGGGCGCTGGCGCCGCCGCAGCGGCGCCGCGCTCAGCCTTCGTAGGCCGGCAGCTTGGGTTTTACCGCGAGGTTCTTCAGCGTTACGTACTTGGGCAGGCCGTCGCGGCCGTACGGCGGCGGCGCCTCGCCGCGGATCAGCGGTTCCAGGTAGCGGCGCGCGCTGGCGGTGATGCCGTAGCCGTCCTTGCGGATGAAACCGGCCGGCATCTTCTTCTCGTGGTTGGCGACCTTGTCCAGCGCGACCGGCTCGACCTTCCAGCGGTACGGCGCCTGCGAGGTGCGCACGATCGCCGGCATCACCGCGTTGCGGCCCTTCAGCGCCAGCTCGACCGCGGCCTTGCCGACCGCACGGGCCTGCTCGACGTCGGTCTTGGAGGCCAGGTGGCGGGCCGAGCGCTGCAGGTAGTCGGGCAGGGTCCAGTGGACCTTGTAGCCCAGCGCGTCCTTGACCCGCCCGGCCAGGTGCGAGGCGACCCCGCCGAGCTGGGTGTGGCCGAACGAGTCCTTGCCGCCGCCGGCGTCGGCGACGAAGCGCCCGTCGGCGGTCTGGATGCCCTCGCTGGCGACCACCACGCAGTAGCCGACCCGTTCCACCGTGGCCTGCACCTTGGCGAAGAAATCGGCCTCGTCGAACGGCCGCTCGGGGAACAGGATCAGGTGCGGGGCCGCGTCCGGGCCCTCGCCGGCCAGGCCGGCGGCGGCGGCCAGCCAGCCGGCGTGGCGGCCCATGGCCTCGTAGACGAAGACCTTGGTCGAGGTCTCGGCCATCGCCGCTACGTCCAGGGCCGCCTCGCGCACCGACACCGCGGTGTACTTGGCGGCCGAGCCGAAGCCCGGGCAGCAGTCGGTCACCGCCAGGTCGTTGTCGACCGTCTTGGGCACCCCGACGCAGGTCAGCGGGTAGCCGAATTCGGCCGCCAGGCGCGAGACCTTGAGCGCGGTGTCGGCCGAGTCGTTGCCGCCGTTGTAGAGGAACCAGCGCACGTCGTGGGCCCGCAGCACCGCCAGCAGGCGCTCGTAGCGGGCCCGGTCGGCCTCCAGCGACTTGAGCTTGAGCCGGCAGGAGCCGAAGGCCCCGCCGGGGGTATGGCCGAGGGCGCGGATCGCCGCGGCCGACTCCTTGGAGGTGTCGATCAGCTCCTCGCGCAGGGCGCCGAGGATGCCGTTGCGGGCCGCCAGGACCTTGACCTTGCGGGCCCGGGCGGTCTCGATGACCGCGGCGGCGGTGGCGTTGATGACGGCGGTCACGCCGCCGGACTGTGCGTACAGCAGGGTTCCTTGGGGCATGGGGGTTCCAGAGATTTGCGCCGGAGTGCGGTAAGCTGGCCGCAATTTTCCGCCCGGCGGGTGGTCGGCCGCTTCCGAGTGTAGCGCCGCCCCGCGAACTGGCCAGCCTGGGGCTGGCCCGGGCCTGGTCCGGCGCAGGGCGCCGGGCGCGGTTTCATGTGTCTTAGGAGCGATGTTGATGCGATTGGTACTTCTGGGCGCGCCGGGTTCCGGCAAGGGTACGCAGGCTGCGCGGCTCAAGGAGCATCTGCAGGTGCCGCATATTTCCACCGGCGACCTGCTGCGCGCCGAAGTCGCGGCCGGCAGCAAGCTGGGCCTGGAAGCCAAGGCGGTGATGGACGCCGGCAACCTGGTCAGCGACGAGATCCTGCTCGGCATGCTCGAGGACCGCTTCTCGCGTCCCGACACCGCCGGCGGCTTCATCCTCGACGGCTACCCGCGCAACCTGGCCCAGGCCGATGCGCTGGACGTGCTGCTGAAGAAGATCGGCCAGCCGATGGACTTCGCGGTCCAGCTCGAGGTGTCGACCGACCTGCTGGTCGACCGCATCGCCGGCCGCGCCGCCGCCCAGGGCCGCGCCGACGACAGTCCGGATGCCGTGCGCACCCGGCTGAAGGTCTACGACGACGTGACCGCGCCGGTGATCGAGTACTACCGCCAGCACGGCCGCCTGACCGTGGTCGACGGCGTCGGCTCGCTCGACGAGGTCTTCACCCGCATCGTCGAAGCGCTGGAACCGGCGCCGACGGTGGGCTGAGCCTGCGTTCTTGCTTTGCCCCTCTCCCGCTGGCGGGAGAGGGCCGGGGTGAGGGCGGCGAGCCGCCGCCCCCGTTTTGTTCGAATCCAGATCCCGGTATTGAAGGCCAAGCGCGGCGGTAGGATGGTTTCGTCGTTGGCCGTTCGCGCGCGCCCTCACCCCATCCCTCTCCCGCAGGCGGGAGAGGGGGAGTCGGTGCCAGCGGGAGTCGCTTCGTTGAGCATTCGCAAACTCTTTTGGAAACTCGGATCTTGAAGCTGCATATCTTGGGCATCGCCGGTACCTTCATGGGCGGCGTCGCCGCGCTCGCGCGCGAACTCGGCCACGACGTGGAAGGCAGCGACCAGGCGGTGTATCCGCCGATGTCGACCCAGCTCGAGCAGCTCGGCATCGTCCTGAGCCAGGGCTATCGTCCCGAAAACATCTCGCCGGACTGCGACGAGATCGTGGTCGGCAACGCGCTCTCGCGCGGCAACCCCGCGGTCGAACAGGTGCTCGACGACGGCCGCCGCTACACCTCCGGCGCGCAGTGGCTGAGCGAACGGGTGCTGCCGGGCCGCGACACCCTGGCCGTCGCCGGTACCCACGGCAAGACCACCACCACCACCATCCTGACCTGGCTGCTGCAAGCCGCCGGTCGCGAGCCGGGCTTCCTGATCGGCGGCGTGGCCGAGGATTTCGGCGTCTCGGCCCGGGTCGGGAGCGGGCGCGAATTCGTGGTCGAGGCCGACGAGTACGACACCGCGTTCTTCGACAAGCGCAGCAAGTTCGTCCACTACCGGCCGCTGGTCGCGATCCTCAACAACCTCGAGTACGACCACGCCGACATCTTTCCCGACGTCGCCGCGATCCAGCGCCAGTTCCACCATCTGGTGCGCACCGTGCCGCGCCGCGGCCGGCTGATCGTCAACGGCGAAGACGCGCGCCTGGCCGAAGTGCTGGCGATGGGCTGCTGGACCCCGGTCGAGCGCTTCGGCCTCGACGCCGGCGACGGCGCGGCCGGGTTCGACTGGAGCGCGCGCCTGATCCACCAGGACGGCAGCCGTTTCGCGGTGCTGCAGCAAGGCCGCGAACTGGGCGAGGTCGAATGGCCGCTGCTCGGCCGGCACAACGTGATGAACGCGTTGGCCGCGCTGGCCGCGGCCAACGCGGTCGGCGTCGACGTCGCCGCGGTGCTGCCGGCGCTGGCCCGGTTCCGCAGCGTCAAGCGTCGCCTGGAAGTGATCGGCGCAGCCGGCGGCGTCACCGTCTACGACGACTTCGCCCACCATCCGACCGCGATCGCGACCACCCTGGCCGGCCTGCGCGCGCGGGTCGGCGCGGCGCGGATCGTGGTGGCGATGGAGCCGCGCAGCAATTCGATGCGCCTGGGCGCGCACGCCGATGCGCTGGCGCCGTCGCTGGACGGCGCCGACGCGGTGGTGTTCCTGCACCGTCCCGAGCTGGCCTGGGATGCCGGCAAGGTGGTCGCCGGCCTGCGCGGCGAAGGCGTCGCGGTGGCCGATGCCGACGCGCTGATCGCCGCGCTGCGCGAACGCGTGCGCGCCGGCGACCATGTGGTGTTCATGTCCAACGGCGGCTTCGACGGCGCGCCGCGGCGGTTCTTCGCCGCATTGGCCGAGGCGCAGACCGCCTGACCTTCCGGAGCCGGCCGACGCCGGCCGTCCCAAGCCTCGCGGATCGCGCCCCGCAGGTCGCGCCCCGCGGATCACGGTCTGCGCGGGCCGCGTTGGACGCCGCATCTGCTGACGCGCATTCCGTCTCTCGACGCCGACCGGGCCGCGAGTACACTGCGGCCATGCCTGTCGACGACCAACCGCTCGGACTGTTTCCGTTGCATACCGTGCTGGTGCCGGGCGCGTCGATCGACCTGCGCGTGTTCGAGCGCCGCTACCTCGACCTGATCCGCGACTGCGGCCGCGAAGGCCGCGGCTTCGGCGTGTGCCTGATCATGGAAGGCGACGAGGTCGGCGCGCCGGCCAGCGCAGCGGCGTTCGGCACCGAGGCGCTGATCGAGGATTTCGGCACCGGCGACGACGGCCTGTTGCTGTTGCGCGTGCGCGGCGCGCGCCGCTTCCACGCCGGCCGGGTGCGGGTGCGCGACAACGGCTTGCAGGTCGCCGAGGTCGAATGGTGCGCGCCGGATCCGGACGACGAACTGCGGCCCGAACATTCGTTGCTGGCGACCCTGCTGGAGGGGCTGCTCGAACAGGCCGGCGGCGAACACCACTTGGCGCCGCACGCGCGTCGCGACGAGGCCGCCTGGGTCGGCTGGCGCCTGGCCGAACTGCTGCCGCTGGCGCCGGCGCAGCGGCAATGGCTGCTGCAACTCGACGACCCGCACCGGCGCCTGGATCACCTGCTGACCCTGTTGCACTGAGCGGCCGCACGGCCGCGCTTCAGGGCGCGGGCGCGGCGCTCTGCGGCAACTGATACTGCGAACGCAGGCGCAGCACCGGCGCGCCGTTCTTCGGATGCGGCTGTTCGAGCAGGACGAAGCCGGTCAGCGCCTTGCGCACTTCGGCATGGGCGCGGCCGCCGTCGGCCTGCGGCAGCCACAGCGCGGCGGCATCGAAGGGCTTGGTCAGGCGCAAGGTCTGGGTGGTGCCGACCCACAGCGGCGTGCCGTCGGAAAGCACCGCCGGCGCCGGCCACAGGCGCAGCGCGTACTGCTGGTCCGGCGTCGGGCCGTCGCGCAGCATCAGCAGGGCTTCGGCCTGCGCGTCCAGGGTGGCCGGCAGCACCACCTGCTCGCGCGCCGGGGTGTCGTCGTCGAGCAGGGCGATGGTCGCCAGCCAATTGGCCTGTTCCTGCACCCGCCAACCGGCCGCCTCCAGGCTGGCGCGCAGCGGCGGCAACGCGCCGGCGACCTGCACGTCCAGCGGCCAGCGCCCGCGCGCGTCGCGTTCGTTGCGCTGCGCCGGCAGGCTGGCCCAGTCGCTGCGCCACCAGGCCTGCGCGTCGAGCACGGCGCTGGGCTGGGCGGCGGCGAACTTGGCCAGCAGCGCATCGGCGGCGCGCGGCGCGTGCCACAGCGCGGCGGCGGCGAACACGGTGTAGAACAGCACCGCCAGCGGCCGCATCCAGAACGAACGGGCGACGTGGCGGCGATAGGCGATGCCCAGCACCAGCAGCCAGACGATGCCGAACAAGGTGCCGCCGACCAGGTCGCTGGGCCAGTGCGCGCCCAGGTACAGGCGCGAGAAACCGACCAGGGTGGTGACCACTCCGGCCATCAGGTACGGCCAGACCCGCTGCCGCCCCGGCAGTTCGCGTGCGATCAGCACGGCGAAGAACCCGAACACGATCGTGGTCATGGTGACCGCGACCGAGGGGAAGCCGAAGCCGGCCGGCGCGGTCGGCGGACGCGGCATGTCGATCGCCGCTTCCAGCAACTGGGTCAGGGCCAGGCCGAACACGATCGCGCCGACCCAGTGCGCCGCCGCCATCCAGCGCCGGCGCCAGGCCAGATACGCCAGCACCGCCAGCGCCGCCGGCGCCAGCACCGCCGGATCGCCGAGGCTGGCCAGCGCGGCCATCAGCCGGTCGGCGAGCGGATTGCGCAAGGTCCACATGAACTCGTGCACGCTGTGGTCGATCGCCAGCGGCCCGCCGCTGGCCAACAGAGAGGCCAGCAGGGTGAACCAGATCCAGCTGATGCCGAGCAGGCACACCGCCAGCATCACCAGCGAGGCCGATTCGGGCCGGTTGGGGTCGATCAGCGCCGCGGCGTAGCGGCCCAGGCGCGGATGCGCGCGGGTCCAGCGCAAGGCCCGGGCGAGCAGGTTGTCGGCGTGGTTGGCGAACCAGCGCCAGGTGTAGAGCACCCCGGCCCAGACCAGGGCCACGGCCACCAACAGCCCGCCCAGCACCACCGCGAGCCGGTCGGCGACCGCGGCGACCGCGTCGTAGGACGCGCCCAGGATCCAGCCCGGCGCCAGGAACAGCCCCGACCAGGCGACGCAGGCCAGCAGGCTGGGAATCGCGTAGCGCCGCATCGGCATGCGCAGCATGCCGGCGATGGCCGGCACGAACGGCCGCACCGCGCCGACGAAGCGGGCGATCACGATGCTCTTGCTGCCGTGGCGGCGGAACAGGTTCTCGCCGCGGTCCAGCCATTGCGGATAGCGCGAGAACGGCCAGCGTTCGCGCAGGGTCGGGCCCCAGCGATAGCCGACCCAGTAGCTCAAGCCGTCGCCGGCGAAGGCGCCCAGGGTCGAGCAGATCAAGGCATAGGGGCCGTTGATGTGGCCGAGGCCGACCAGCGCGCCGACCGCGAACAGCAGCGGCAATGCGGGCACGACGATGCCGACGATGACCAGCGCATCGCAGAACGCGATCAGGAAGATCACGATGCCGGCGGCGATGGGATTGGCCGCGATCCATGCGGTCGCGCTTTCGAGCCAGGCAGGTTCCATCGCCCGATTATAGGCAGGGCGTGCTGTGGCGAGGATGACTGTGTTTGGGGCCGGGAATGGGGAATCGGGAATCGGGAATCGTAAGAGCCAGACTCCAGGGCGGGCAGGTTCTGCTTGCCGATTCCCCATTCCCGATTCCCGATTCCCGGCTGCCAGTACACTTGCCGCCATGCCCACCGACCCCAGCCAGCCCAGCGAAGTCGCCGCGCTCAAGGCCGACAGCTTCGGCCGCATCGCCTTGATGCGCGGGCCGCAGGGTTTGTTCGTGCGGCGCGATCTCGGTCACGTGCCGTGGTGGCTGCGGCTGCCGGCGTGGTGGCTGGCGCGGCGCGAAGCGCGCGCCTTGCGGCGCGTCGACGGCCTGGAGGCGACGCCGCAGTTGCTGGCCTGGGACGGCCGCCGCCTGGACCGCAGCTATCTCGACGGCGCGGCCATGTACCAGCGCCCGCCGCGCGGCGACCTGGCCTATTTCCGCCAGGCCCGGCGCCTGCTGCAACGCCTGCACCGGCGCGGCCTGGCGCACAACGACCTGGCCAAGGAAGCCAACTGGCTGGTCCTGGCCGATGGCCGTCCGGCGATCATCGACTTCCAGCTCGCCACCCGCGGCGACCCGCGCGCGCGCTGGATGCGCCTGCTCGCGCGCGAGGATTTGCGCCATCTGCTCAAACACAAGCGCACCTACTGCGCGCAGGCGCTGACCCCGGTCGAGCGTCGCCTGCTGCAGCGCCGCTCCTGGCTGCGCGAGGCCTGGTTCGCCACCGGCAAGCCGGTCTACCGCTTCGTCACCCGCCGGATCCTGCATTGGGAAGACAACGAGGGGCAGGGGCCTAAGCCTTGAGGGGCGGGAATCGGGAATGGGGAATGGGGAATGGGGAATCGGAACAGCGGGGCGCGGCTTCTTGTGAGTAGGGCTTGGGTCTCGGCCCAAACGCCTGCGTAGGGATTAGCATTGGGGCAACTGCTTTACCGATTCCCGATTCCCCATTCCCGATTCCCGGCCCCCCAATGACCCTCCAAGGCAAAACCCTCTTCATCACCGGCGCCTCGCGCGGCATCGGCCGCGAGATCGCGCTGCGCGCTGCGCGCGACGGCGCCAACATCGCCATCGCGGCCAAGTCCTCGGTCGCCAATCCCAAGCTGCCGGGCACCATCCATAGCGTCGCGGCCGAAGTCGAGGCGGCCGGCGGGCGCGCGCTGGCGCTCAAGTGCGATATCCGCGAAGAGGACGAAGTCCAGGCCGCGGTCGCGGCGACTGCGGACGCGTTCGGCGGCATCGACATCCTGGTCAACAACGCCAGCGCGATCTGGCTGCGCGGCACCCTGGACACGCCGATGAAGCGCTTCGACCTGATGCAGCAGGTCAACGCCCGCGGCAGCTTCCTCTGCGCCCAGGCCTGCCTGCCCTACCTGCGCCAGGCCGCCAACCCGCACATCCTGACCCTGGCGCCGCCGCCCAGCCTTGACCCGAAGTGGTGGGCGCCGCATACCGGCTACACCCTGGCCAAGATGGGCATGAGCTTCGTCACCCTGGGCCTGGCCGCCGAGTTCGGCCCGACCGGAATAGCGGTGAACGCGCTATGGCCGAAAACCATCATCGCCACCGATGCGCTGAATCTCATCCCCGGCGTTCCCGTCGACCGCTGCCGCAAGCCGGAGATCGTCGCCGACGCGGTGCGCGAAGTGCTGATCCGGCCGGCGCAGGGCTTCTACGGCCGGTTCCTGATCGACGAAGAGGTGCTGGGCGAAGCCGGGGTGAGCGATTTCGGCCGCTACGCGGTCGAGCCGGGCAAGCCGCTGTTGCCGGATCTGTTCCTGGATTGAGCCGGTCGCCTCCTGGCGATGTTCGATAAAAAACAGCCCCGCGATGCGGGGCTGTTGGCTTGAACGACGGGTCGACGACGGCTCAGGGCGCAGCCTCGGGCAGCGCCGCCAGGTTCACCCGCGGCTTGAACCACGACGCGCTGCGGGCGAACACGCTGCCCGGCGTCGCCGCATGACTGAAGAAGCCGGTGTTGCGCAGATAGAAGGCCGGGGCGATCGCGCCGCCGGTGATGTCCAGGCGCTGCCGGTTGTGCGCAGTGGCATCGACGGTGAAGCGCGCCGATTTGATTTCGGTCCACACGCCGTCGGCGGACACCGCCCACTGGTTGCCGTACAGGGCCAGGCGGTCGAGGTAGCCGTAGTTCGGGTTGAACGACTCGATGAAGGAGTACACGCCCTTCTGATAGGTCGACCCGCCCTCGTACTTCCAGGTGGCGATGAAGCGCCAGCGGCAATCGCCGCGGCCGAGCACGCAAGGCGTGCCGAACCAGGCCGAGAACAGAGTGTTGCCCTGTCCGTCCGGGCGCGCCCGGGTGATGAAGCGGTAGGTGTGGCCGGGTTTCCAGTCGTAGCGCAGGAAGCTCTGGCCGCCGGTGCCCTCGCCGCCGAAATCCTGGGCGATCACGTCTTCGCCTTTCTTCAGCAACGTGGTCTTGCCGGTCGGCGAATCCCATACCGAGAACAGCACCCGGCGCTCCTTGGCGGAGTTGACCTGGATGCCGAAATAGCCCTGCGAGAAGCCGTTGGCCATGAAGTACGAGCCGATCGGGTCGCGGCCCTTGGCCACGGTGACTTCGTTGTAGAAGTACTCGGTGTCGTCCGGAACGCTGTAGCCCAGGTGGCCGGACGGGCCGCGCCGCGACCAGTAGAAGTTGGCCGGGTCGTTGGCGAACACCAGGCCGGCGTCCGCGGCGCTGCCGCTGACCTCGAGCCCGGAAATGTCGCCGTAGTAGCCGCCGTCGCTGCTCACTCCGCGAAGATCGACCTTGACGTAGCCGGGCCGGGCGATGGCGAAGCTGCCGACGTGGAAAGACGAGGTGCCCGTGCCCGACAGTGCGGCGAGCCGGCGCTGGCCGTCGATCGACACCTCGACCGTGCTGCGGTTCGCGCCGTGCAACGCGCCCACCAGCGACAGCTCGACCCGGCCGGCGCGGTTGGCGAAGAAATACACGCTGGCCACGGCCTTGTCCGAACTCCAATTGTGCAGCCCGGTGTCGTTGACCAGCTCTTCGCCTGCTGGCGCGGGCCGGGTGATGAAGGCGTTTCCGCCCAGCGGGACGACGGTCTTGGTGGTCTGCGCGAACAAGGGACTCGACAGCAACGACAGGGACAGCAACAACCCGATGGCGGTCTTTCGCATGGTCGTTCTCCGTAGGCGGGAATGGATGACGCTGGGCGGCGCAGCGCGGCGGCGATTACCTCACCGCGTTTCGAAACGCGTCAATGGACACGAGGCCGTGTAAATCGACGACGACGCTGCGACGGGGGCTCGCGCCGAAAAGCGGCGCCGGTGAAAGTCGTTCGCGGCGCGGGTAATGGGCACAAGTCGCGAAATTGCGCGAAGTCCCGCGTCGGCGGCGGCTGCGCGGACGCGTCCCTTCCGGTCGGGCCGAGCCCGCCGCAGCGGCGCGATTCGGTGCGGCGGCTGCCTGCCGATTCCGTCTTCGCCCGGTGCGAGCCGGGCGCGGCGGACAGCTGGCGGCGCCCGGGCGCCTGGCAACCCCCAAGGATGGCCGCGGCAGGCCGGCGCCGCTGCGCGTCCCGGCACGATGCGCGACAATGGCCGCTTCCTCCCGCACCGCGAACCGCCGCCGTCCATGGACACCGCCTCGCTCTACGCCCTTTCCGAGCGCTATTACCTGCCCGTCTACCGCCCGCGCCGGATCGTGCTCGATCGCGGCCAGGGCTCGCGCATCTGGGACCTGGACGGCCGCGAATACGTGGATTTCGGCGCCGGCATCGCGGTCAACGCGCTCGGCCACGCCCATCCGGCGCTGATCCGGGCCCTGACCGAACAGGCCGGCAAGCTGTGGCATACCAGCAATGTGTTCGTCAGCCAGCCGCCGCTGCAACTGGCCGAGCAACTGGTCTCGGCCTCGGGCTTTGCCGAGCGCGTGTTCCTGTGCAATTCCGGCGCCGAAGCCAACGAGGCGGCGATCAAGCTGGCGCGCAAGTGGGCCACCGCCCAGGGCCGCGAACCCGAACGCCGGGTCATCCTGAGCTTCCGCGGCAGCTTCCACGGCCGCACCCTGGCCGCGGTCACCGCGACCGCACAGCCCAAGTACCACGAAGGTTTCGAGCCGCTGCCGCCAGGGTTCCGTTACAGCGATTTCAACGATCTGGCCGCGGCCGAGGCGGCGATGGCCGACGGCGCGGTGTGCGCGGTGCTGGTCGAGCCGGTCCAGGGCGAGGGCGGGGTGACCGCCGCCGACGAAGCCTTCCTGCAAGGCCTGCGCGCGCTGTGCGACCGCCACCAGGCGCTGCTGATCCTGGACGAGATCCAGTGCGGCATGGGCCGCACCGGCCAGTTGTTCGCCTGCCATGCCTACGGCGTGGCCCCGGACGTGGTCACCCTGGCCAAGGCCCTGGGCAGCGGCTTCCCGATCGGCGCGATGCTGGTCGGTGCCCAGGCCGCGCAGGCGATGCAGTTCGGCGCGCACGGCACCACCTTCGGCGGCAATCCGCTCGCCGCCGCGGTCGCCGGCGCGGCCTTGCGCGAACTGCGCTCGCCCGAGCTGATGGCCAACGTCGAGCGCCAGGCCGCGGCGATCCGCGCCGGCCTGCACGCGCTGGATGCCGAGCTGGAATTGTTCAGCGAGGTTCGCGGCCGCGGCCTGATGATCGGCGCGCAGCTGCGCCCGGCGCATGCCGGCAAGGCCGGCGACATCCTCGACCTGTGCGTCGAACAAGGCCTGCTGCTGTTGCAGGCCGGCCCCGACGTGCTGCGCTTCGTGCCGGCGCTGAACATCGCCGATGCCGACATCGCCGAAGGCCTGCAGCGCTTGCGCGCCGCGCTGTTGAAGTTCCTCGGCCGCTGAGCCGAACCGGCGCGCCGCGAACCGCCGCGCCGCTTGCGGCCTGTTCGCGCTGCGGCCGCGGCTTGCGTAGAAGCGCCGTCCCACGCGGATTTCCTCCGGCCATAAGCCGCGGCCCACGAAGCCGCGTAGCCCCGCCGTCGCTTTTCGCAGCCCCGGCCGCCGACCGATCCAAGCGACGCCCGCTGCGCGCCGCTTCGGCCTCGCCGCCTCGGCAACGCGGTTCGCGCGCTTTCGCTGCGTCTTCGCACTGCGTCGAAACCGACCTTCGCTAGACCCTCGCGTCGCGGCGCGCAGGTCCCGAGCCCTCGGTCGGCAGACGCCTGCGCGGCCGCGCGCCGTGTCCGAAACCCGGCAAAAACCCGGGTCTTTACCCATGCGGCCGATTCAAACGATAATAATTCTCGTTTGCCGTTAACCCCCGGAGCCGCACCATGTCCCGCCGCCGTCCGCGCCTGGCGCCCCTGGCCTTGGCCATCGCCTTTCCCTTGAGCCTGCCTGCCGTTGCCGCCAATGCCGACGCCGCCCCGGCCGAAGCCGAACGCGATCGGGCCACCACGCTCGACCACGTGGTCGTGCAAAGCGCCGGCGACGGCTACAAGGCCGACACCGCCGCCACGGCGACCAAGACCGAAACGCCGATCGGCGAGACCCCGCAGGCGATCACCGTGGTGACCCGCGAGCGCATGACCGACCAGGGCGCCCTGAACGTGCAGGACGCGCTCGGCTACGCGGCCGGCGTGCGTTCCGACGCCTACGGCCTGGATTCGCGCACCGACTCGGTGCTGATCCGCGGCAGCTCGCCCGACCAGTACCTCGACGGCCTGCGCAGCTCGTTCAACTACTACACCAGCACCGCGCGCACCGATCCCTACATGCTCGAGCGCATCGAAGTGCTGCGCGGACCGGCCTCGATGCTGTTCGGACAGGGCAGCACCGCGGGCGTGGTCAACCTGGTCAGCAAGCGCCCGCAGGCGCAGACGCGGCGCGAAATCGGCCTGCAGTTGGGCAGCTTCGACCGCCGCCAGGTCAACGCCGACGTCACCGGCGCGCTGACCGACGACGGCACCTGGCTGTACCGCCTGGTCGGCGTGTATCGCGACAGCGAAACCCAGGTCGATCAGGTCGGCGACGATCGCCGCCTGTTCGCGCCCTCGCTGACCTGGAAGCCGAGCGAAGACACCTCGCTGACCCTGCAGATGACCTGGCAGCAGGACCGCAGCGGGTCGACCGCGCAGTTCTTCGGCTGGAGCGGACTGCTGGCGCCCAATCCGAACGGGCGGGTTCCGCTGGACCGCTACATCGGCAACCCCGGCGATCACTACGACACCGACCGCACCACCGCGGGCTGGCAGTTCGAGCACCGCTTCAACGAAAACTGGAGCCTGCGCCAGTCGTTCCGCGCCGCCCGCAACAAGGTCGATTACGTCAGCGTCTACGGCAACCCGTTCGTGAGCCCGACGCAGCCGTTCGTGGATCCGCAGCAGCGCCTGTTGCCGCGCGAGGGCTGGTTCGCCAAGACCGAAGTGCGCATGCAGAACATCGACCAGCACGTCGAAGGCCGCTTCAAGACCGGCGCGGTCGATCACCAGATGCTGGCGGGCCTGGACGCGGTCCGCTTCAAGCAGGACGAACGGCAGATGTTCGACACCGTGCCGGCGATCGACATTTTCGCCCCGGTGTATGCGCCGTACACGCCGCCGCCGCTGCCGCCTGCGGTCGCCAGCAGCCAACGCCAGGTCGGTCTGTATCTGCAGGACCAGATGAAGATCGGCGAGCACTGGATCGTGGTCGCCGGCCTGCGCCACGATCGGGTCAAGAACGGCGTCGCCGGCCAAGGCGAAGAGGATTCCAGCGCCACCACCAAGCGCCTGGGCCTGATGTTCCACGACTGGGCCGGCTGGTCGCCGTATGTCAGCTACAGCGAATCCTTCACCCCGCTGGCCGGCAGCAATGCGATCACCGGCGCGCGCTACACCCCGAAAGAGGGCGAACAGATCGAGGCCGGGGTCAAGTTCGAGCCGGCCGGCCGCGACCTGAGCTTCACCGCGGCGACCTATGAGCTGCGCGAGAAGAATCGCCTGATCCCCGATCCGCGCAACCCGAACACCAGCATCCAGGCCGGCAAGACCAAGGTCAGCGGCCTGGAGCTGGAGGTCACCGGCAGGCTGACCGAATCGTTCGACCTCACCGCGCACTACAACTATCTCGACAGCGACAAGCAGCTCGAAGCCACGCCGCGCCATCAGGCCGCGGTCTGGGGCAAGCAGCGTTTCAGCATCGGCGGCCGCGACGGTTTCGCCGCCGGCCTGGGCCTGCGCTACATGAGCGCCTTCGACAGCCCGCCGGCGCCGACCACGCCGTCGGTGACCCTGGCCGATGCGCTGGTGTCCTACGAAACCGGCGCCTGGCGCTGGGCGCTCAACGTCAACAACCTGACCGACAAGCGCTACTTCAGCATCTGCATGGGCCGCGGCGATTGCTGGTTCGGCGCCCGTCGCAACATCGGTCTCAGCGCCACCTTCACCTTCTGAGCGCGGTAAAGCAAAAGGGCCGGCGAACTCGCCGGCCCTTAGCACTCAGTCCCCTTCGCATGCCGTTACCCTCGCGTGCTGTTCCCCCCTTTGAAAAAGGGGGGCAGGGGGGGATTTGCTTCCGCTCCTGCCTTCCAATCCAACAGCAAGCCGCATTCGCCGCGTCGCCGCAGCCGCGCCAAGCCGCCTTACAACGTAGCGAACGCCGCCCGCGCCGCTTCCAGCGTATGCGCGATTTCGCTCTCGCCGTGCGCGCTCGACACGAACCCGGCCTCGAACGCCGAGGGCGCCAAGTACACGCCGCGCTCGAGCATGGCGTGGAAGAATCGATTGAAACGCGCGCTGTCGGAGGCCTTGGCGTCGTCGAAGGTCTCGACCGCGCCGTCGCGGAAATACAGGCCGAACATGCCCGCCGCGCGGGTGGTGACGAAGGCGATCCCGGCCTCGCGCGCGGCCGCTTCCAGGCCGTCGCAGAGCGCGTGCGTGCGGCGCTCGAGTTCGGCGTGGAAGCCCCGCGCCTGGATCAGCTCCAGGGTCGCCAGGCCGGCGGCCATCGCCACCGGATTGCCGCTGAGCGTGCCGGCCTGGTAGATCGGGCCGGCCGGCGCGACCTGTTGCATGAGATCGCGGCGGCCGCCGTAAGCGCCGACCGGCATGCCGCCGCCGATGATCTTGCCGAAGGTGCTCAGGTCCGGAACGATGCCGTAGCGTTCCTGCGCGCCGCCCAGGGCGACGCGGAAACCGGTCATCACCTCGTCGAAGATCAGCAGCGCGCCGTGCCGGCTGCACAGCTCGCGCAGGTGCTGCAGATAGCCCTCGCGCGGCAGGATGCAGTTGGCGTTGCCGACGATCGGCTCGATGATCAGGCCGGCGATGTCGCCGCCGACCTCGTCGAACAAGCGCGTGGCGGCGTCGAAGTCGTTGTAGGGCAGGGTCAGGGTGAGATCGGCCAGGGCCGAGGGCACGCCCGGCGAATTCGGCAGGCCCAGGGTCATCACCCCGCTGCCGGCCTTGACCAGGAAACTGTCGCCGTGGCCGTGGTAGCAGCCTTCGAACTTGACGATGAGGCTGCGGCCGGTGGCGCCGCGGGCGACGCGGATCGCCGACAGCGTGGCCTCGGTGCCGGAGTTCACCATCCGCACCATCTCGCAGCTCGGCACGATCCGGGTGATGGCCTCGGCCATGGTCACTTCCAGCGGATTGGGCACGCCGAAGCTGAGCCCGTCGCGCATGGTGCGCTCGACCGCGGCCAGTACCTGCGGATGGGCGTGGCCGGCGATCATCGGCCCCCACGAGCCGACGTAATCGACATAGCGATTGCCGTCGACGTCGTACAGATAGGCGCCTTCGGCGCGCTGGGCGAAGAACGGTTCGCCGCCGACCGACTTGAACGCGCGCACCGGCGAATTGACGCCGCCGGGAATCAGCGCCTGGGCGCGGGTGAACAACTCGTGGGAACGCGGGTTAGTCATGGCGGGGCTCTTGGAAGCAGGAAAGGTAGGCGCGCACCGCGGCGGCCGGATCGGGCGCGTCGAACACGCCGCTGATCACCGCCAGCAGATCGGCGCCGGCGTCGACCAGCGGACGGGCATTGTCCGGGGCGATGCCGCCGATCGCCACCCGCGGCAGGCCCAGCGGCGCGGCCTGGGCCAGCAGTTCGGGCGCGGCGCGGCGGGCGTTGGGCTTGGTCGGGGAAACGAAGAACGCGCCGAACGCGACATAGCTGGCGCCGTGCGCGGCGGCGGCGCGGGCCAGGCCGATATCGTCGTAGCAGGACGCGCCCAGGATCGCTTCGGCGCCGAGCGCGGCGCGCGCGGCGGCCAGTGCGCCGTCGTCTTCGCCCAGGTGCGCGCCGTCGGCGCCGAGTTCCGCGGCCAGGCGCCAGTCGTCGTTGACGATCAAGGGCACGCCGTGAGCGCGGCACAGCGGCTGCAGCGCCCGCACCTGCTCGCGCTGCAGCGCGGCGTCGGCGGCCTTGTTGCGGTACTGCAGCCAATGCGCGCCGGCGCCGAGCACCGTTTCGACCCGGCGCAGCAGGCGCGCGGTATCGGCCTCGTCGGGCGTGATCGCGTACAGGCCGCGGCGCGGCCAGCGGGAGGTCATGGGGTCGGCTTCCGTCGGAGAGGGCGGGATGGGACAATGCGCGTCCCGCAATCCACGCATTATCCGCCCATGTCCGAGTCCGCCGCGACCACCGCCTACCGCACCTGGATGTGCGTCGTCTGCGGCTTCATCTACGACGAAGCCAAGGGCCTGCCGGAAGAGGGCCTGGCCCCGGGCACGCGCTGGGAAGACGTGCCGGACACCTGGACCTGCCCCGACTGCGGGGTGACCAAGGACGATTTCGAGATGATGCAGGTCTGAGCGGCGCCGCCCGCCCCTGTACCG
>NZ_JAIHOO010000001.1:4042500-4196819 GCF_019733395.1 Lysobacter sp. BMK333-48F3
CCCCTGGCGGGCGCCTGAGGCCTCGCCCCCAAGCCGCCACGCAATCCGCCCGGCCCGCCGTGCGGACCACGCAACGGTACGGCGTCTTTCCGCTCCACTCCGACGGGACTCTCCATGCTCTCCAGCTATCGCCAACACGTTGCCGAGCGCGCCGCGCTGGGCATTCCGCCGCTGCCGTTGACCGCCCAGCAGACCGCCGAGGTCATCGAGCTGCTGAAGGCCCCGCCGGCCGGCGAGGAGGAGTTCCTGCTGGATCTCATCACCCACCGTGTCCCGGCCGGCGTCGACGACGCGGCCAAGGTCAAGGCCTCCTACCTGGCCGCGGTCGCCTTCGGCAGCGAGAACAACGCGCTGATCTCGCGCGCCCGCGCCACCGAACTGCTGGGCACCATGCTCGGCGGCTACAACATCCATCCGCTGATCGAACTGCTCGACGACGCCGAGGTCGGCACCGTCGCCGCCGACGCGCTCAAGCACACCCTGCTGATGTTCGACGCCTTCCACGACGTGCAGGAAAAGGCCGAGAAGGGCAACGCCAACGCGAAGGCCGTGCTGCAGAGCTGGGCCGACGCCGAATGGTTCACCAGCAAGCCGGAAGTGCCGGCCAGCATGACCATCACGGTGTTCAAGGTGACCGGCGAAACCAACACCGACGACCTGTCGCCGGCGCCGGACGCGACCACCCGTCCGGACATCCCGCTGCACGCCCTGGCGATGCTCAAGAACGCGCGCGACGGCATCGTGCCGGAAGAAGACGGCAAGCGCGGCCCGGTCGCCTTCATCGAATCGCTCAAGAACCAGGGCCACCTGGTCGCCTACGTCGGCGACGTGGTCGGCACCGGCTCCAGCCGCAAGTCCGCCACCAACTCGGTGCTGTGGTTCACCGGCGAAGACATCCCCTTCATCCCGAACAAGCGCTACGGCGGCGTGTGCCTGGGTTCGAAGATCGCGCCGATCTTCTACAACACCATGGAAGACGCCGGCGCGCTGCCGATCGAACTCGACGTGTCGCAGATGAACATGGGCGACGTGGTCGAGCTGCGCCCGTACGAGGGCAAGGCGCTGAAGAACGGCGAAGTGATCGCCGAATTCGCGCTCAAGTCCGACGTGCTGCTGGACGAAGTCCGCGCCGGCGGCCGCATCCCGCTGATCGTCGGCCGCGGCCTGACCGCCAAGGCGCGCGAGGCCCTGGGCCTGGCCCCGTCGACCCTGTTCCGCCTGCCGCAGAACCCGGCCGACACCGGCAAGGGCTATTCGCTGGCGCAGAAGATGGTCGGCCGCGCCTGCGGCCTGGCCGAAGTCGATGGCGCGCAGCCGGGCATCCGCCCGGGCACCTACTGCGAGCCGAAGATGACCTCGGTGGGTTCGCAGGACACCACCGGCCCGATGACCCGCGACGAGCTCAAGGACCTGGCCTGCCTGGGCTTCTCGGCCGACCTGGTGATGCAGTCGTTCTGCCACACCGCGGCCTACCCGAAGCCGGTCGACGTCAAGACCCACCACGAGCTGCCGGCCTTCATCAGCAACCGCGGCGGCATCGCTCTGCGTCCGGGCGACGGCGTCATCCACTCCTGGCTCAACCGCATGCTGATGCCCGACACCGTCGGCACCGGCGGCGACTCGCACACCCGTTTCCCGGTCGGCATCTCGTTCCCGGCCGGCTCGGGCCTGGTCGCGTTCGCCGCGGCCACCGGCGTCATGCCGCTGGACATGCCCGAATCGGTGCTGGTCCGCTTCAAGGGCCAGATGCAGCCCGGCGTGACCCTGCGCGACCTGGTCAACGCGATCCCGTTGGCCGCGATCAAGCAGGGCCTGCTGACCGTCGCCAAGCAGGGCAAGAAGAACATCTTCTCCGGCCGCATCCTCGAGATCGAAGGCCTGCCGCAGCTGAAGGTCGAACAGGCGTTCGAACTGTCCGACGCCTCGGCCGAGCGCTCGGCCGCCGGCTGCACGGTCAAGCTGGATAAGGAACCGATCATCGAGTACCTGACCAGCAACATCACCCTGCTGAAGTGGATGATCGCCGAAGGCTACGCCGACGCCCGTTCGCTGCAGCGCCGGATCAAGGCGATGGAAGGCTGGCTGGCCAACCCGCAGCTGCTGGAAGGCGACGCCGACGCCGAGTACGCGGCGGTGATCGAGATCGACCTCGACCAGATCGTCGAGCCGATCGTCGCCTGCCCGAACGACCCGGACGACGTGAAGACCCTGTCCGACGTCGCCGGCGCGGTCATCGACGAAGTCTTCATCGGTTCGTGCATGACCAACATCGGCCACTTCCGCGCCGCCGCCAAGCTGCTGGAAGGCAAGCGCGACATCCCGACCCGCCTGTGGGTCGCGCCGCCGACCAAGATGGACGCCTCGGAGCTGACCAAGGAAGGCCATTACGGCACCTTCGGCACCGCCGGCGCGCGCATGGAAATGCCGGGCTGCTCGCTGTGCATGGGCAACCAGGCGCAGGCGCGCGAGGGCGCGACCGTGTTCTCGACCTCGACCCGCAACTTCCCCAACCGTCTGGGCCGCAACACCAACGTGTACCTGGGTTCGGCCGAGCTGGCCGCGATCTGCTCGCGTCTGGGCCGGATCCCGACCCGCGAGGAGTACATGGCGGACATCGGCGTGATCAACGCCAACGGCGACAAGATCTACCGCTACATGAACTTCGACCAGATCGAAGACTACAAGCAGGTCGCCGACACCGTCGCCGCCTGATTCCGGCTGCGATGCGCGACGAAAAACCCCGGCCTCGGCCGGGGTTTTTCTTTGTCCGGCGCCCGTGCCGGGTGCTAGCGCTTCTTTTCCTGGCCCCGCCGGCGATGAGTTGGCGGACGCTCGCCTCCGTTGTGTCATCGGCGGCTTCGGGACTCTGCGGGGAGACTCGGTGAGGCGCGGCAGCGTCGCCGTTACGGCAGCACCGCCGTCATCGAGCCAAGGGTGCGAAGAGATGTCGCGGCTGTGGCCGTCCGCCGTTGCGCAGCGCGTGACTGTCAATGAAGGGATCGCCGCGACCGCGACTTGCCGGCCGCGAAAGGACAAGGACATGAAAACGACGCACAAACCGGCGCGCTCCGACCGAGTCGAACAAGCCATGCGCTGGACCCTGGCCCTGGCCCTGATCGCGGCCGTGATCTGGGCCTGGGGTCATGGCGGCGCCGGCGCCCCGTTCGCAGGCTGAGCGCCTCGGCCGTCGCAAGGAGTAGGAACGGCGTCCCACAGGGATTTCCTCCGGTCACAAGCCGCGACCGCGCTGCAGCGAAGGCCGGCGCCGGGCCTCATCGATAGCGACGATCCAGCCCCCTGTAGGAGCGGCGTAAGCCGCGACCGCCTAAGCGACGAACGCAAGCATTCGCTCCGCAGACCGGAGCGGCGCGGTTTTTGTCGGAGCGGCACGGGTTTTTTGTCCGAGCGGAACCGATAGGCCGGGCTTCGGCGACATCGCTTGCGCCCACCGCTGCGGTGGGCGCGGCTTGCGCCGCTCCTACAAGAAGGGGCGCCGGCGCGGATGAGCGACGTCGTAACAGGGTAGGAACGGCGTCCCACGGGGATTTCCTCCGGTCACAAGCCGCGACCGCGCCACAGCGAAGGCCGCGATAGCGACAACCCCGCCCCCTGTAGGAGCGGCGTAAGCCGCGACCGCCGCAGCGACGAACGCAAGCGTTCGCTCCGCAGACCGGAGCGGCACGGTTTTTTTGTCGGAGTGGAGCCGATTGGCCGGTCTTCGGCGACATCGCTTGCGACCACCGCTGCGGTTGTCGCGGCTCACGCCGCTCCTACAAGGGGGAGCCGACTCCGACGAGCGGCGTCATAACAGGGTAGGAGCGGCGCAAGCCGCGACTGCGCCGCGACGAAGGCCGATGCCGGCCTCATCGATAGCGACGACCCAGCTCCTGTAGGAGCGGCGTCAGCCGCGACAACCGCAGCGGTGCAAGCGAGCGTAGAGCCCGCAGACCGGAATCGGTCAGGCGCGGCCAGTCCGGATCGGCCCGCCGCCGCTCAATCCAGCCGCGCCTCGATCGCCTCGAGCATGGCGCGGCGGCGCAGCAGGAAGTCCCAGTAGCTGCCGCCGAGCTGGCGCCACAGCACCGCCGAACGCACTGCGGCGAGCAGGGTGGCGCGCACTTCGGCGACCACGCCGGTCTGGCCGAGGTAGTGCGGGTTGCCTTGCACCAGCACGCGCGGGCGCAGGTGGCTCAGGGTCTCGGCGTACAGGGCGCCGAGCGCGGCGATCACCTCGGGGTGGCTGCTGCCCAAGCGATAGGCTTCGCCGGCCTGGGCGTGGATCCCGCGCAGCACCTTGTCGGCGACGGCGCGGTCGCGGGCGAAGCGGCGTTCCAGTTGCAGCACCGCCAGCGCCAGCCGCGGCAGGTGCTCGTCGGCGGGGCGGTTGACGAAGTAGTCCTGCAGCAGCATCAGCCCGGGGCGCAGATTGGCCGCGCCGCCGAACACCGCCGCCGGCGAGGACGCGTCGATGCGGAACACCGAATCCAGCGCGGTCGACAGCACCGCGGCGTTGGCCTGGCCGGTGTCGGCGATGCGCCGTACCTGGGCCAGGGCCTGGGCGAGGCCGGCGAGGGCGAGGACGCGTTCGGAAAGATCGGCCATTACGGGGTCGGATCCTGGTTCGAATGAGGGGAGGTCGGGCCGCAGGCCGGGGCGTCGGTGGCGGCGATCACCGCGCCGCCGAGGCAGGTCTCGCCGTCGTAGAGCACCAGCGACTGGCCCGGGGTCACCGCGCGCTGCGGTTCGGCGAAGCGCACCCGCAGGCGGCCATCGTCGAGCACTTCGACCTCGCAGGCCTGGTCGGGCTGGCGGTAGCGGGTCTGCGCAGTGCAGGCGAAACGCCGCGCCGGCGGCGCGCCGTCGATCCAGTGCGCGGTCTCCGACCACAGGGTCTGCGAGCGCAGCCAGGGGCTGTCGCTGCCCTGGTCGACATAGAGCACGTTGCCGGCGACGTCCTTGCCGACCACGTACCACGGCGCCGGCTCGAAGCCGCGCACGCCGCCGATGTTCAGGCCCTCGCGCTGGCCGAGGGTGAAATAGAACACCCCCGGATGGCGACCGACCGTGCGCCCGTCCGGGCTGCGGATCTCGCCCTCGCGCGCCGGCAGGTAACGCGACAGGAACTCGCGGAAGTCGCGCTCGCCGATGAAGCAGATCCCGGTCGAGTCCTTCTTGGCCGCGGTCGGCAGGCCGGCGGCGCGGGCCATCTCGCGCACGTCGCGCTTGAGCAGGTCGCCGAGCGGGAAGCGGGTCGCGGCCAGCTGGGCCTGGCCGAGCTGGTGCAGGAAATAGCTCTGGTCCTTGCTGCGGTCGACTGCCCGCAGCAGGCGGTAGCGGTCGCCGTCGCGCTCGACCCGGGCGTAGTGGCCGGTGGCGATGAACTCCGCCCCCAGCTCGCGCGCGGCGTCGAGGAAATGCTTGAACTTGATCTCGCGGTTGCACAACACGTCCGGATTGGGCGTGCGCCCGGCCGCATATTCGGCCAGGAAGTGCTCGAACACTCCGGCCCAGTACTCGCCGGAGAAATCGCGGAAATGGATCGGCAGGCCGAGCCGGCCGGACACCGCGACCGCATCGCGGCGGTCGTCTTCGGCGCGGCAGTCGCCGCTGCCGTCGTCGGCCCAGTTCTGCATGAACAACCCGGCCACCGGCTCGCCGGCGTCGCGCAGGCGCAGCGCCGCGACCGAGGAATCGACCCCGCCCGACATGCCTACGATGGTGCGCACCGACCCGCCCATGACGATCAGACCGCTGCGTCGCCCACGCCGGGCACGGCCAGGTGCTGCAGCAGGTCCAGCGAGTGCCGGCGCCCGCCGAGGAAGTCGGCCGCGACCCGCCAGACCAAGGGGCTGCGGTGCTGGTCCGCACGCGCCTGCAGCTCGGCCGGACTCATCCACAGCGCCTGCACGATGCCCTCGTCGAGGGCGCGGTCGGGGTGGTGGCGGACCGGTTCGGCGGCGAAGGCGAAGCGCAGGTAATGGCGGCCGCCGCTGCCGTCGGCCTGCAACGGTGCTTTCCACTGGTAGGCGCCGACGAAGGCGGTCAGGCGCACGTCCCAGCCGGTTTCCTCCAGGGTTTCGCGCAGCGCCGCCTCGATCAGGCTTTCGTCGGGCTCCAGGTGGCCCGCCGGTTGGTTCAGCACCAGCCGGCCGCCGACCGATTCCTCGACCATCAGCAGGCGGCCGCCGTCGACCACGACCGTGGCGACGGTGACGTCGGGTTGCCAGAAGCGGCCTTGGCGGTAGCTCACGTCAGAATTCGTCCTGGCCGGGGGAGAGTTCGGCTTCCATCTCGTCGGCGGCGCGGACCACGTAATCGATCGCGTCGTCGAGGTCCTCGCGGCTGGCGGCCGCGTCGAGCTTGACCACGAACACCGCCACCGAGTCCTGCTTGACCCAGCCGCCCATCTTGCTGAGCTGGCTGTCCTCGAGCAGGCGGTTGGCGACGTCGGCCGGGAACTGCTTGGCCGAGGTGCGGTAGGCCGGCGACCAGACCTCGCGCACCTGCAGCTTGCCGTAGCGCTCGGTGCGCGACAGCACGTAGGCCATCTGGCTGCGGTCGCCGTCCAGGCCGAAGGTCAGCACATAGTCGCCGTCCTCGTCGACCTGGTACTTGTAGCCCAACTGGTCGAGCTGCTCGCGGATCCGCGCATCGGCCTGGGCCGCCGGCTGGGCGGTCTGCGCCGGTTCGGCCGCCGGCGCGGCCAACGCCAGGGCCGGCAGCAGGGACAGGGTCAGGGCGCAGAACAGTCGGCCGGTGCGGGGCATGAGGATCCTTGAGTCGCGGCGCCGGCGCTCAGCGACCGGCCTGCCGCCCGAGATGGCGGCATATCGGCATTTTGCAATGCGGCCGCGGATGCGTCCATGACGCGGCGCGGGCGCATGGTCCGGACGCGACAGGGGTCTATAATCGGACGATGGCCAAACAGACCGAACACGAACATAGTCATGGCGTTCTGGTGGAGCCGGGAAAACCCGAGCTGGCCCGGCCGCCGCTGTACTCCGTCATGCTGCTCAACGACGACTACACCCCGATGGACTTCGTGGTCGAAGTCCTGATGCGGTTCTTCCCCATGAACGTCGAAAAAGCCACCCAGATCATGCTCCACGTCCATACCCGCGGGCGGGGCGTTTGCGGCGTCTTCACGCGCGAAGTGGCGGAGTCCAAGGTTGCACAAGTGAACGAATTTTCAAGGATGCATCAGCACCCCTTGCTGTGCACGATGGAAAAGGCCTAAAAGGGGGCTGTAAGGGTCCCGTTGGGGCGGGGCATGGAAAAGCCGGCGAGCGCCCCCACGTAGCGTGCATACGTTCTGGAGGCTTCGCCCCATGTTCAGCAAGGATCTCGAATACAGCATCGGCCAGTGCTACAAGCGCGCCCGCGAGGCGCGCCACGAGTACATGACGGTCGAACACCTGCTGCTCGCACTGCTCGACAACCCCTCCGCCGAGGCCGTGCTCAAGGCCACCGGCGCCGACTTCGCCCGCCTGCGCACCGACCTGGAGCAGGCCATCGCGACCTCGGTCCAGGTGTTGCCGGACGACGTCGACCGCGACACCCAGCCGACCCTGGGCTTCCAGCGCGTGCTGCAGCGCGCGGTCTACCACGTCCAGTCCTCGGGCAAGAAGGAAGTCACCGGCGCCAACGTGCTGGTCGCAATCTTCGGCGAGAAGGACTCGCACGCGGTCTACTTCCTCAACCAGCAGGACGTGGCCCGGCTCGACGTGGTCAATTACCTGTCCCACGGCATCGTCAAGCACAGCGCCGAGGACGGCCCGGGCCACCACGAGGAAAGCGAGTCCAAGCCGGCCGAAGGCGGCGAGGGCGAGGGCAAGTCCGACGCCCTGGCCGAGTTCGCCAGCAACCTCAACCAGCTCGCCCGCGAAGGCAAGATCGACCCGCTGGTCGGCCGCGCCGACGAGGTCGAGCGCACCATCCAGGTGCTGTGCCGCCGGCGCAAGAACAACCCGCTCTACGTCGGCGAGGCCGGCGTGGGCAAGACCGCGATCGCCGAAGGCCTGGCCAAGCGCATCGTCGACGGCGAGGTGCCGGAGGTGCTGCGCAACGCCACCATCTTCGCCCTCGACCTGGGCGCGCTGGTCGCCGGCACCAAGTACCGGGGCGACTTCGAGAAGCGGCTCAAGGCGGTGCTGGCCCAGCTCAAGCGCCAACCCGAGGCGATCCTGTTCGTCGACGAGATCCACACCATCATCGGCGCCGGCTCGGCCAGCGGCGGGACCATGGACGCCAGCAACCTGATCAAGCCGGCGCTGTCCTCCGGCGAGCTGCGCTGCATCGGTTCGACCACCTTCCAGGAATACCGCGGCATCTTCGAGAAGGACCGAGCCCTGGCGCGGCGCTTCCAGAAGATCGACATCGTCGAGCCGACCGTCGGCGAGACCTACCAGATCCTGCAGGGGCTCAAGCCCAAGTACGAGTCGCACCACGGCGTGACCTACGCCGACGAGGCGCTGCAGGCCGCGGTCGACCTGTCGGTCAAGCACATCGGCGACCGCCTGCTGCCGGACAAGGCCATCGACGTCATCGACGAGGCCGGCGCGCGCCAGCGGCTGCTGCCGGAAGGCGTGCGCAAGCAGCTGATCGACATCGAGGAGATCGAGATGATCGTGGCCAAGATGGCGCGCATCCCGACCAAGCAGGTCTCGGCCAGCGACAAGGACGTGCTCAAGAACCTCGAGCGCAACCTCAAGATGGTGATCTTCGGCCAGGATCCGGCGATCGAGACCCTGGCCTCGGCGATCAAGCTGGCGCGTTCGGGCCTGGGCAATCCGGACAAGCCGATCGGCAACTTCCTGTTCGCCGGCCCGACCGGCGTCGGCAAGACCGAGGTCACCAAGCAGCTGGCGCTGCAACTGGGCATCGAGCTGGTGCGCTTCGACATGTCCGAATACATGGAGCCGCATTCGGTCAGCCGCCTGATCGGCGCGCCCCCGGGCTACGTCGGTTTCGACCAGGGCGGCCTGCTGACCGAGAAGATCGTCAAGACCCCGCACTGCGTGCTGCTGCTGGACGAAGTCGAGAAGGCGCATCCGGACATCTTCAACATCCTGTTGCAGGTCATGGACCGCGGCACGCTGACCGACACCAACGGCCGCGAAGCCAACTTCAAGAACGTGATCCTGGTGATGACCACCAACGCCGGCGCGGCCCAGGCGGCGCGGCGCTCGATCGGCTTCACCAAGCAGGACCATTCGACCGACGCGATGGAGACCATCCGCAAGAGCTTCAGCCCGGAATTCCGCAACCGCCTGGATGCGGTGGTGCAGTTCCAGGCGCTGGCCTTCGAACACATCCTGCGCGTGGTCGACAAGTTCCTGATCGAACTGGAAGCGCAGTTGCACGAGAAGAACGTCACCTTGACCGCGACCCCGACCGCGCGCGACTGGCTGGCCCAGCACGGCTTCGACCCGCTGATGGGCGCGCGGCCGATGGCGCGGGTGATCCAGGACAAGGTCAAGCGGCCGCTCGCCGACGAACTGCTGTTCGGCAAGCTGGTCGACGGCGGCCGGGTCACCATCGACGTGCAGGACGACGAACTGGTCGTGCGTACCCAGGCCGAGCCGGAGCGGCTGTTGCCGGTCTCGGTCTGAGCCGGGGCCGCTTTGCCGTGTTTGGCGGTTAGCGCCCGCCGCGGCGCGGCCGCCGTCCCTGAAACCGTCCCTTGCGGCCGCCGTGTGCGGCCGCAAGCGTTTGCGCGCCAAGGATTCGCCGCCGCTGCCGCGCGCCGCCCGCGCGCCCGTCGCAGCCGGACGCCGGTCGCGGCTTCGGCGCGGGCACCTGTCCAAATGCGCAGTAGGCCGTAAATCGGCCGCTCCGGCGGTGCTAGCGTCGCCGCTGGTCCGCAAGCACGCGGACCGACGGTCCACGGCGGATCGTCCACTCTGATCGGGAGTCGGTCTATGAGAGTGTCCATGCTGTCCCGGGCGGCGCTGGCCGCCTTCGTGTTCGCCTGCAGCGCGGCGACGGCGTTCTCCGCCGAAAACCCCTGCCAAACCTGCTATGCGACCTACGACCGCTGCCAACGGCTCGGTCTGGAGAACTGCGAAGCCAGGCTCGACCTGTGCCTGCGCCGCAATAACTGTCCGTTGCAGTAAACGCCACCGTCGGTCCGCGTCCGGCGCGTCCGCAGGGATGTGCCTGCCGGTCGCGCCGTGCGCAGGACGACGCCATCGCAAGACTCACAAGGAAGGAGCCATCGCATGTCGTTTCGCAAGTTGTCGCTGACCGCCGTCGCCGCGTTCGTGTTCGCCACTTCGGCGGTCGCCGCGACCCGCATCCCGGTTTCGCCGTGCCAGGTCTGCCGCGCCGCCTACCAGCAGTGCATGCTCGACCCGACCCTGGAATGCGAATCGGAATTCAGCCGCTGCCTGATCCAGGCCGGCTGTCCGCTCGAATAAGTCCGCCTCGTCCAACGCACGATAGAGAGGGAGTTCGCCATGAAGCTACGCCGTGTGACTCTGGCCGCCGTCGCGGCCTTCGTATTCTCCAGCGCCGCGACCCTGAGCGCGGTCGCCGCCGATCCTTGCGACACCTGCTGGCAGCGCTACAACCGCTGCATCGAAGTCGGCTCCGACCCGGGCTATTGCGAATACCGGGTGACCCAGTGTCTGGCCGCGGCCGGTTGCCCGGCGCCGCCGTTCTGAGGGGCGGGGATTCGGGATTGGCGATTCGGGATCGGCGGAGCGGGTGCGGTTGATCCCGGTTTGCCGGTGCGCTGCGCTTCGAACCCCGGATACGGAAAAGGCGGCCCTTCGGCCGCCTTTTCTTCATGCGCTGCGATCGACCGCTCGGCCGATCAGCGACGGCGGCGGTAGCGGTCGTAGGTTTCCTGGTCGATCTTGTCGACCGCGCCGACCGCGCAGGTGTCGCGCTGGGTCTTGACCACGCTGCCGCTCGGGCACAGGCGGTTGGCCTGCTGCTCGCTGGAGATCTCCATCTTGTTGGTGATGCTGAGGTCGGCGCAGGTCTGGCGGAAGCCCACCCGGTAGTAGTCGTCGGCGTTCTTGACCACGACGAACTGGGCGCCGGCGCGGGCGATCTGCGATTCGCTGCCCAGGTCGATGCAGGCATCGAGCTTCTGTTGCGCCGCATTGGCCGCGGTGGCGGACAGACAGAGCAGGCTGGTCAGGGCGATCTTGCGGAACAGCGACATGGGGGCATCCTCGTTTGTGCCGGCTCGTTATTGAGCTTGTGGCGAAGTTTGATCGAACACGACGCGGGCGAAATCTGGAGGAAGTCGTTATGACCTTCGTCACTGCATGACCTTCGGCCTAAACGTTTCGCCTGCTGCGTGCATCTGGGTTCCATTGATGCGGCGAGCGCGCGATCGGTTGCAGCGCTTGGCGGACTTGTTTAGTCGGTTCGCGGCGGACGCGCTCGCCGCTGCGACGAACCGCGGCGAGCGGGCGACGAAACCCGGCTTCGCGCCGCCGAGCCGGCGTGGCGGGCGGCATCATGCGCGCGATGTATGGCGCGATGTTTACCGCGGCGCGGCGGCAAGCGAGGCGTCGCTGCCGGCGTCGCATTCGAGCGCTGCCGAATGCTGTGTGCGATGGGGCGCGGCGATGGCGGGCGAGCGGTGTGGTTTCGCCGAATGCGCGGCGTGAGTTCGAACGGCTGCGCGTCGTTCGCGGCTGGCCGCGGGTTCGGGGCGTCGTCGTCGCTTCAGGGCGGTCCCGCCCGGTGGCGCGACATCGGTTGCGACTCCATCGCCGCGCGGGCCACAAGCGCCCGTCGCCAAAGGCGGCATTCGATACGAGGGCGGGATGGGGTGTGGCAGGCCGGTGGGCGGGGCTGCGGAGACTGCGCTTGCTAACACCGCTGCGGTGGGTCGCGACTCGCGGTGGGAGGACATCCCGTGGACATCCCGTGGGGTGCCGCTCCTGCCCCGGAAGGGCGGCTTCGGTCGGCGGCGTAGTTTGTGCAGTCGCTGCCCGCTTCCTGTCGCGGCTGACGCCGCTCCTACAAGGGGCGCGCAGCGGTCCGGGAGGAGGGCGCAAGCCGCGGCCGCGGCGGCAGGGCCGCTCGGCGGCCGTTGCGCCACGCGCTGATCGAGCGGGCACGAAAAAGGCGGCCCATGGCCGCCTTTTTCAATGACTTACCGCAATTACTTCATGCGGTAGGTGATGCGACCCTTGGTCAGGTCGTAAGGCGTCATCTCGACCTTGACCTTGTCGCCGGTCAGGATCCGGATGTAGTTCTTGCGCATGCGACCCGAGATATGGGCGATGATTTCGTGCCCGTTTTCGAGACGCACGCGGAACATGGTGTTCGGAAGGGTTTCCGCCACCGTGCCCTCGAATTCGATCACGTCGTCTTTTGCCATGTGTTTCCCGAAAGGATCGCTGCAGTCGCGAAGGGTGGGCGCCAAGCGCCCGCGAAGCCGCGCATTCTGCCATGCCGGAGCCGCGAGAGCAAAAATCCGTTAATCGCAGCGCCGGACGCGACCGGCCCGGTCGGCGGCGACCGCCCGATCAGGCCTCGGCGTCCGGCGCCGCGGACGCCGCGCCGGCCAGCCGCGCCGCCGGCCATTCGCCGAAGCGATCGCTCCAGGAGCCGGGCGTTTCGTCGATCGCGCACAACTGCGCGACTCGTTGCAGGAACTGCGTCCGCGGCATGGATTCGGCGCCCAGGCCGAGCAGGTGCGGGTTCTCGACCTGGCCGTCGAGCAGCGGCCAGCCCCATTCGTGCAGGCGCCGGGCCAGCGCAGCCAACGCGACCTTGGAGCCGCCGCTGCGCGCGCTGAACATGCTCTCGCCGAAGAACATGCGCCCGATCGCGACCCCGTAGATGCCGCCGACCAGGGTCTCGCCGGCGTAGACCTCGACCGAATGGGCGTGGCCCAGCCGGTGCAGGCGCAGGTAGGCGGCCTCCATCTCGGCGGTGATCCAGGTCCCGTCCTGGCCGCGCCGCGGCGACCGCGCGCAGGCCGCGATCACCTCGGCGAAGGCGGTGTCGGCGCGCACCGTCCAGTCGCAGCGGCGCAGGCCGCGGCGGAACTTGCCGCCCAGGCGCACGCCGTCGGTGCGGAACACGGTGCGCGGGTCCGGGCACCACCACAGCAGCGGATAGCCGTCCGAGGGCCAGGGGAAGATGCCGTGGCGGTAGGCGTTGAGCAGCCGCTGCGGGCTCAGGTCGCCGCCGACCGCGAGCAGGCCGTCGGGCTCGTCCAGGGCGCGTTCGGCCGGCGGAAACGGCGCCAGCGGGTCGGGCGAGAGCAGGGCCGGCAGGCGCTTCACCGCGTCGGCTCCGCGCCGTCGACCTGCTTGAACGGCGAATGCGCGGCCAGGGTCGCGGCATAGCGGCGCACCGAGGCGGCTTCGTCGCGGCACCACTCGCGCAGGGCTCGGCCGAAGCCCGGGTGGGCCAGCCAGTGGCGGCTGCGCACCTCGGTCGGCAGGAAGCCGCGGGCGATCTTGTGCTCGCCCTGGGCGCCGGGCTCGAACCGGTGCAGCCCCTCGCGCAGGCAATAGTCGATGCCCTGGTAGTAGCAGGTCTCGAAATGCAGGCCGGGCAGGTTCAGCTCGGCGCCCCAGTAGCGTCCGTACAAGGTGTCGCCGCCGCGCAGGCACAGCGCGCCGGCGATCGCGGCGCCGTCGCGCTGGGCGAGGAAGATCACCAGCGCCTGCGGCAGCTCGCGCGCCAGGTGGCGCAGGAACTCCAGGGTCAGCGCCGGGTGGTTGCCGTACTCGGCGAAGGTGTTGCGGTAGAAGCGGTGCATCGTCGCCAGGTCGTCGTCGCTGGCGCTGTGGCCGTCGACCACCCGGTAGGTCACCCCGGCGCGGGCGACCTTGGCCCGTTCCTGGCGGATGTTCTTGCGGTGCTTGTGGTCGAACGCGGCGAGGAAGCCGTCGAAGTCGCGCCAGCGCCGGCCCTGCGCGTCGGCCGGGTTGTGCCAGTGGTACTGCACGTCGATGCGCTGCAGCCAGTCGCCGTCGCCGGCGAAGCTGGCGTCCTCGTCGTCGCGATGGAAGTTGACGTGCACCGAGGACAGGCCCTGGCGCTCGCACAACTGCGCCAGCGCGGCCGGCAGCAGGCGCCGGTCGGCCTCGTCGCGGGCCAGCAGGCGCGGTCCGGTGACCGGCGAGTACGGCACCGCCGCCAGCCACTTGGGGAAGTAGTCCAGCCCGTGCTGGGCGTAGGCCTGGGCCCAGGCGTGGTCGAACACGAATTCGCCGTGCGAATTCTGCTTCAGATAGGCCGGCACCGCCGCGACCAGTTCCTCGTCGCGCCACAAGGTCAGATGGTGCGGGGTCCAGCCCCAGTCCGGGCGCAGGCAGCCGTGCCGCTCGAGCCCGTGCAGGAAGGCATGGGCGAGGAAGGGATTGCGGCCGTCGTGCAGCGCATCCCACTGCGCCGGCGCGATCGTCGCCAGCGAGTCGAGCAGGCGCGCGGTGGTGGCGCCGGCGGCGTTCATGGCGCCGCCGCCGCGACGGGTCCGCGCGCGGGCGGACCGGAAGGGCGGGCGGGAGCGGCTGCGTCGCCGCCGTCGGTCCCGCCCATCGCTCAGGCGTCCTTGTCGAGGAACTTCTCGGCGTCCAGCGCGGCCATGCAGCCGAAGCCGGCCGAGGTGATCGCCTGGCGGTAGACCTGGTCGGCGACGTCGCCGGCGGCGAACACGCCCTCGACCGAGGTCTGGGTGGAGTTGCCGTCCAGGCCGGTCTGGATCACCAGATAGCCGTTCTTCATGTCCAGCTGGCCGTCGAACAGCGAGGTGTTCGGGGTGTGGCCGATGGCGACGAACAGGCCGTGGATGGCCAGTTCGCGGGTCGAACCGTCCTGCACCGACTTGACCCGCACTCCGGTCACGCCGGCGTCGTTGCCGAGCACTTCGTCGACGGTGTGGTGCCACACCGGCTCGATCTTGCCGGCCTGGATCTTGGCCTGCAGTTTGTCCTGCATGATCTTCTCCGCGCGCAGGGTGTCGCGGCGGTGGACCAGATAGACCTTGCGGGCGATGTTGGACAGATACAGCGCTTCTTCGACCGCGGTGTTGCCGCCGCCGATCACCGCCACGTCCTGGTCCTTGTAGAAGAAGCCGTCGCAGGTCGCGCAGGCCGACACGCCGCGGCCCTTGTATTCCTCTTCCGAGGGCAGGCCGAGGTACTTGGCGGTGGCGCCGGTGGCCAGAATCAGCGCGTCGGCGGTGTAGTCGCCGTTGTCGCCCTTGAGCCGGAACGGGCGCTTGGACAGGTCGGCGGTGTGGATGTGGTCGAACACGACCTCGGTGTCGAAGCGTTCGGCATGCGCCTGCATGCGCGCCATCAGGTCCGGGCCCATCAGGCCGTGCGCGTCGCCGGGCCAGTTGTCGACCTCGGTGGTGGTCATCAGTTGGCCGCCCATCTGCAGGCCCGTGATCACCAGCGGCTTCAGGTTCGCGCGAGCGGCGTACACGGCGGCGGTCCAGCCGGCCGGGCCGGAACCGAGGATGACGACGCGGGAGTGCTTCGAAGGGGTCATGTATATAATCGCGGGCAGTTGGGAGCGCGCTCTGCGCAAAAAGAAACTTCGTTACTCCGGCCATACGCCGGCGTGTTGAAGATTCCGGGGCAGGGCATAGCTTGGAGGCGCGGTCACGGCAAAACAAGGCGTACCGCGCGGACGCATCGTTGCGGCCCGCGCGAATCGCCCGATGCCGGATAACGCGCCGCCCGCAACCGGTGTATCCAGACGCCGCACGGACGCAGCATCGACGCACCGGACGGCCGGGCCGCCCCCTGACTCGCCTTCACGATCGGCCACCGCGATCCGCAAGACCGTTGTTTAGCGCACCACCCACCACACACCGCTCGAACTAACTACAACAGGGCTTGGGGCGCCGCGCATGCGGCGTTTTTTCTGGGCCGCACTGGAGACTGCAATGCGTATCGGCGTACCGAAGGAAACCAAGACTCTCGAAGGGCGCGTCGCGCTCGTTCCCGCCGCCGCGGGCGACCTGGTCAAGCGTGGCCACGAGGTCTGGCTGGAAAAGGACGCGGGCATCAAAAGCGGCTTCAAGGACGAGGACTACACGCGCCTGGGCGTGAAGATCGCGCCGGACGCCGCCGCGCTGTACGAAAAGGGCGAGATGATCGTCAAGGTCAAGGAGCCGATCGCCGGCGACCTGCAGCACCTGCGCAAGGACCACCTGCTGTTCTGCTACCTGCACCTGGCCGCCGAGCCGGTGCTGACCAAGCAGCTGCTGGACATCGGCCTGACCGGCGTCGCCTTCGAGACCGTCGAACTGCCCAACGGCGATCTGCCGCTGCTGGCGCCGATGTCGATCATCGCCGGCAAGATCGGCGTGCAGGTCGGCACCCACCTGCTGCACCAGCCGATGAGCGGCAAGGGCAAGCTGCTCGGCGGCCTGCCGTCGACCGAGCGCGGCAAGGTGGTGGTGTTCGGCGCCGGCCAGGCCGGCGGCGCGTCGGCGGCGCTGGCCGCGGCCGGCGGCTCCAACGTCACCGTGTTCGAAATGCGCCAGGACCGCATGGACCAGATGATGCGCCTGGGCAACAACGTCACCGCGCTGTACCCCTACGTCGACGTGGTCGCGCGCGAAGTGGCCTCGGCCGACCTGGTGATCGGCGCGGTGCTGGTCACCGGCGCCCGCGCCCCGCACGTGCTGACCCGCGAGATGCTCAAGGGCATGGAAGACGGCAGCGTGGTGGTCGACATCTCGATCGACCAAGGCGGCTGCTTCGAGACCTCGCGTCCGACCACCTGGAAGGAACCGACCTACGTCGAAGAGGGCGTGACCCACTTCTGCGTGACCAACATGCCCGGCGCCGTGCCGCAGACCTCCTCGCAGGCGATCTGCGCGGCGATCCTGCCGTGGGTCAACAAGCTGGCCGCCGGCAACGAATGGCGCAACAACCCGGCCCTGGTGCGCGGCATCAACGTCGAGGGCGGCAAGCTGATCCATCCGGCGCTGCAGGGCATGGCGCTTTAAAGCCGGGAATGGGGAATGGAGAATCGGGAATCGGCTCGGTCGGGCCGGTTCCGGTTTCTGGCGCAGGGGCGGTGCGGGCGGAGCGGGGCTCCGTCACGTGGCCGCCCCTTTGTCGTTGGTGGGCGGGGTTGGGGACTAGGGATTGGGTTTGGGAGGGGCGGCGGGGGCGTCTCAGCTCATCGGATCCGCTCCCGGTAGCCTGTTGCAGGTGATACCGTTCGGAGGCGGGGCCGGGGCGGTCGAGGTCGCTGCCCCTCGCTCCCGGCCCGTGTTCACTCGTTTCCAGCTCTTTCCTGTATATTCAAAGACTAACGATAGCAACCTAAGGCAGCACATCACGGTGGCGTCCGCACCCACAGCCGCTCGCAAGAAGGCCAAGCCAACCGAAGAGGTCAAGAGCGCGCCGTCGCCGAAGCGGCAGCGCCTGATGCGCGATATCGCGCTGATCCTGATCGCGCCTTTGCTGCTGTATCTGCTGGCCAGCCTGCTGACGTTCTCGCCGCAGGATCCGGGCTGGTCGCATTCGGGTTCGATCACCGCGCCGCTGCACAACCTCGGCGGCCGGGTCGGCGCCTGGATCGCCGACGTGCTGTTGTACCTGTGCGGCTATGTCGCCTTCCTGTTGCCGCTGATGCTCGGCGCGATCGCCTGGATCGCCCTGTTCGGCATGGACAGCGACGGCGACGGCGAGGCCGACCTCGGTCCGGCGCTGCGCCTGATCGGCATCGTCGGTTTCCTGGTTTCGGCCACCGGCCTGCTGCAGCTGCGCTTCGGCCCGGCCGAAGACTTCTCCGCCGGCAGCGGCGGCATCCTCGGCCAGTTGGTCGGACGTTCGCTGTACTCCGGCTTCGGGCCGGTCGGCGGCAACCTGTTCCTGCTCGCCCTGTTGCTGATTTCGGTGACCCTGGCCACCGGCATCTCCTGGTTCGCGGTGATGGACAAGATCGGCCAGTGGGTGATGGCCGCCGGCCCGAGCCTGAGCAAGCTGTTCCGCCGCGGCAGCCAGCAGGCGACCGAGTGGCGCCAGACCCAGGTCATGCGCGAGGAGCGCGAAGAGGCGCGCAAGGTCGATACCGAGCTGCGCGCCAAGCGCGAGAAGGTCAAGATCGAGCCGCCGCCGGCGCCGGTGGTGGAAAAGAGCGAGCGCGCCAAGCGCGAAACCCAGATTCCGCTGTTCCACACCAGCGACGGCAGCGGTGTGCCGCCGCTGGCCCTGCTCGACGATCCCAAGCCGCAGCCCAAGGGCTACAGCGAAGAGACCCTGGAAACCCTGTCGCGGCAGATCGAGTTCAAGCTCAAGGACTTCCGCATCGACGCCCAGGTGGTCGGCGCCTACCCGGGCCCGGTGATCACCCGTTTCGAAGTGCAGCCGGCGCCGGGGGTCAAGGTCAGCCAGATCTCCTCGCTGGACAAGGACATCGCCCGCGGCCTGTCGGTGAAGTCGGTGCGCGTGGTCGACGTGATCCCGGGCAAGTCGGTGATCGGCCTGGAGACGCCGAACACCAGCCGCGAGATGATCTTCCTGTCCGAGCTGCTGCGCTCGAAGGAATACGACAAGTCCGGCAGCGTGCTGACCCTGGCCCTGGGCAAGGACATCGCCGGCCGGCCGACGGTGGCCGACCTGGCGCGCATGCCGCATCTGCTGGTCGCCGGCACCACCGGTTCGGGCAAGTCGGTCGCGGTCAACGCGATGGTGCTGAGCCTGCTGTACAAGGCCTCCGCGAAGGACCTGCGGATGCTGATGATCGACCCGAAGATGCTCGAGCTCTCGGTCTACGAGGGCATCCCGCACCTGCTGGCGCCGGTCGTCACCGACATGAAGGAAGCCGCCAACGGCCTGCGCTGGTGCGTGGCCGAAATGGAGCGCCGCTACAAGCTGATGTCGGCGGTCGGCGTGCGCAATCTGGCCGGCTTCAACAAGAAGGTAAAGGACGCGCAGGACGCCGGCCAGCCGCTGATGGACCCGCTATTCAAGCCCAACGCCGAGCTCGGCGAGGCGCCGCGGCCGTTGGAGACGCTGCCGTTCATCGTCATCTTCATCGACGAATTCGCCGACATGATGATGATCGTCGGCAAGAAGGTCGAAGAGCTGATCGCGCGCCTGGCGCAGAAGGCGCGCGCGGCCGGCATCCATCTGATCCTGGCTACCCAGCGGCCCTCGGTCGACGTCATCACCGGCCTGATCAAGGCCAACATCCCGACCCGCATCGCCTTCCAGGTGTCGAGCAAGATCGACTCGCGCACCATCCTCGACCAGTCCGGCGCCGAGACCCTGCTCGGCCACGGCGACATGCTCTACCTGCCGCCGGGCACGGCCATGCCCGAGCGCGTGCACGGCGCCTTCGTCTCCGACGAGGAAGTGCATCGGGTGGTCGAGCACCTCAAGCAGATCGGCGGCGGCCCGGACTACATCGAGGGCGTGCTGGACGAGGTCCAGACCATGGGCGACGGCACCGTGGTCGGCGCCACCGGCCTGCCGGAAACCAACAGCGGCGGCGGCGACGAGTCCGACCCGCTGTACGACGAGGCGGTGCGGATCGTCACCGAGACCCGCCGCGCCTCGATTTCCGGCGTGCAGCGCCGGCTCAAGATCGGCTACAACCGCGCCGCGCGCCTGATCGAGGCGATGGAAGCGGCCGGGGTGGTGTCGCCGCCGGAGCACAACGGCGACCGCAGCGTGCTGGCGCCGCCGCCGCCGAAGTAAGCGCGCAGCGGGCGAGGGCGGCGCTTCGGCCGCCGCGCCGCGCGATCCCAGGCGATTCGGTCCGACGGTTCGGCCCCGATCGCTCGACGGCCGCAAAGCAAGGCGCCTGCCGTCCGAAGACGGCAGGCGCAGGGGCCCAAGCGGGTTGGGCCTAGGCGGTTTAGATCGAACGATTACTGACAGCGGCGGCGGGTGACTTCCAGCTCGCCGCTGAGGGTGCCCCAGGTCGTGCGACGGCCGTCGCAGCTCCAATGGACGTAGCCGACCAACTGGCCGCTGGTGTTGTAGTACTCCTCGAACTGCTCCGAACCCAGCGGCGGCGCATTGGCGGCGCTGGTGCCGGCGACGAGGGTGCCGGCGATGACGAGGGCGGCGGCCAACAGGGCTTTCTTGCTCATGGAAACTCCTTGTGATGTTGGTTGGCCCCGACGGACGGGGGGCGGATACCGGCTTCGTGCCGGCAAGGCGCAAGGTTCGCGACGCGCACGAACCGGGGCGGGCGATGCGGCTGCCCGTCGCGGAACCCGGGGGAGACTCGGCCGGTCGGCGCGAACGTTACGACTGTCACAGACTGTACCGGCTAGCGGGCATGGCAAAATGTGTTCTGAACCGCGGTTTGCTTGTCACGAGCCCGTTCAGACATCGCCACGCACACTGCCGCCATATCGTTTCCAGGAGTACACCCGTGCCTGCCTTCCTTCGCCGCAACGCCGTCGCGGCCACGCTGTCCACGCTGCTGCTGTCCACCGCGATGTTCGCCGGCGCGGCGGTGGCCGGCGGGCGCGAGGACCTGGGCGTCTTCACCCGCGGGCTCAAGGGCCTGGACGGGCAGTTCGCGCAGAAGGTCTACGACCCCAACGGCAAGCTCAAGGAAAGCTCCACCGGCCAGGTCGCGCTGTCGGCGCCGCGGCTGTTCCGCTGGGAGTACGCCAAGCCCTATCCGCAGCTGATCGTCGCCGACGGCAAGAAGGTCTGGGTGTACGAACCGGACCTGCAGCAGGCCACGGTGCGTCCGCAAGGCGTGGAAGAGCAGAACAGCCCGCTGGCCGCGCTGATCGACCCGAGCAAGCTCGATGCCATGTTCGTGGTCAAGGAGGCCGGCAACGCCGACGGCCTGAACTGGCTGTCGTTGCAGCCCAAGCAGCAGGAAGCCAGCTTCCGCAGCGCCAAGCTCGGCTTCAGCGGCGGCAGTCTGGCGAAGATGGAAATCGTCGACGCGCTGGGGCAGAAGACCGAGATCAGCTTCAGTGGCTGGAAGCGCAACCCCAGCTTCCCGGCCGGCACCTTCAAGTACGCGCCGGCCAAGGGCGTGGACGTGATCGGCGAAGGCTGAGCCTTCGCCGCGCGGCACGACTGCCGCGGCGCGCGCCTTATAGCGCTTTCTCGTAGCGGATCGTGGTCAGCCCGCTGTTCCATTCCGTGTCCGGATAGCGCGCGCTCTCGCGGTAGCCCAGGGCCAGGTACAGGGCCTGGCTGGCGCGGTTGAAGGTGTCGGTCTCCAGGCTCGCCTCGGTCAGGCCTTCGCCGCGCATCGCCGTTTCCAAGGCCCGCATCAGCGCCCGCGCCACGCCGCGGCGGCGGGCCTGCGCGCCGACGTGCAGCGAATCGACGAAAGCGTCGCTGCGGCCGGCGAAGCCGACCACGGCGCCGTCGAGTTCGGCGACCAACAACTGCAGCAGTTGCGCGTCGACATAGCGTTCGGCCACGCGCTCGCGCCGGTAGTCGGCGATCGCTTCGGCGGTGAGTTGCGGGCGCCAGGTGTCGGCGAAAGTTTCCGCCAGCAGGGCCAGCACCGCGGCGCGGTCGTCGGCGCGGGCGGGGCGGATCTGCGGCGCAGTGGAGATCGGTGCGGCGGACATCGGCGAGAAGCTGGCGAAAGGATCGGGTAGAGAGGATCGCGCTGAGAGCGGCGGGCCGAGAGGGGCGTGCCGAGAGGATCGGGCGACGGACAGCGCGCATTGTCGGCGCCGCGCCGCGGACCGGCAACGCGCGCGGCGAAGCCCACGCATCGAAGCCGGCTCGTCGAAGCCAGCGCATCGAAGCACCGTCCCGCCGCAAGCGGAGGCGGGTGCCGGCGTCGCCGAGGACCGCGGCGCACCGATGTCGCGAAGCGTGACCAAGATCGGTTCGCGCTGGGCTGCGGGACGGGGTTTGCGAGCGGCGTCGCAATGCAGCGGGTCGTCCGTCGCCCGGTTTGCGGACTTCCAGCGCACTGCGGGCGGCGCAGCGCGGCCGCGCTCGCCCGCGCGATGCGGGCCGACCCGGGCGGCGTGACATGATCGCCGCGCTTCGCCGCGGCGAAGCCGGCGCAGGCGCGACGCTGGCCGCATGCGCGCGCTCCCCACGCCAGCGCCCAGCCAGGAGCACCACCGCATGAAGCGCCTCATCGAATGTCTTTCGCTGTCGATCGTCTTGCTGCTGCCGGCCGTCGCCGCGGCTCAGTTCTACGAGAAGGACAACGGCGTCATCCGCGTCCGGCTCAACGAAAAAGTCCCGCCGCTCATCGGCCATTCGCCGATGATCACCAGCTTGTGGATCGCCGGCCGCCAGGCGGTGCCGAACGACAACGTCGGCGCCGGCTTCCAGATGACCACTCGCAGCTACAAGGGCAACGAGTACAACCCGACCCAGGGCGGCGATTGCACCGGCCGGCCCTCGCTGCTGACCGGCGTGATCCCGGACTGGAACGGCGCCCAGCTCGGCACGCCGGCCAGCCGCGGCATCCTGCTCGGCATCGACCCCTTGCTCTACGATGAGCCGGGCCTGTCCGGCTCCTGCAGTGGCGGCAAGCCGAATCCGGCGCCCTACGACATGGCCTTTGGCGTCACCCTCGGCGACGGCATCGCCATGCCGCGCGAAGCGATGATCGTGGACATGTCGATCCGCAAGGATCACCCGGACGCGGACCATCTGTTCAAGGCGTTGTCCGAACTGCCGGTCGCTTACGTCGACGCCGATTTCCTGCGTTACGCCTACTACAGCGTCGACGGCGTGCATTTCCAGCGCTTGAACGTCGATTCCAGCCACGATCTCAAGCAATGGCCCTGGAACGTCAACCACCACCGCAGCGGCCATGCCATCGCGCTGTGCGATCGCCCCGACATGGTCGAGCAGCCCAGCCAGGGCACCTGCATGGCGTTCTATTCGCACGAACCGACGCTGCTCACCGCCAGCCGCCGCCAGGGCGCGCCGTCCGAACTGGGGTTGATGACGACGCTGGGCGACGACGACTTCGGGACCCAGATCGTCGACACCCAGTGGCACACCGCGCGCCGGCTGGTCGCGGTGGGGCACCTGACCAGCGTCGCGGCGGTGATCGCCTACGCCGAGCAACATATCCCGGCCTCGTCGTGGGGACAGTGGTGATCGCGCGGTTCGGCTAAGCCGGAGTGCGCGGCGGAACGGGCGCGGCGATGTGGGCTTCGGCCCGCATCGCCCGTCGTTCGACGCTGCGCGTGCGCCGAGCGCGCTGGGGCTCAACCCGGCGCCTGCGCCGGGAACCAGTGCGCCCGCGCCAGCCAACCGGCCAGGAAGCGCTGCAACAGCGGATGGGCCTGGGCCAGTTGGCAGTAGTAGGCGATCCGCCCCGCGCGATAACGCGCATACAGCTGGGGCTGGTCGGCCTTGAGCAGGGCCGCCAGGGTTTCCGGACCGAAGCGGCCGTCGACGCACAGCGGCGGGCCGAGCAATTGCTGCAGCAGGACGATCGCGTGGAAGCCGGCGTTGACGTAGAAGTCGAACACGATGTCGGCCAGGTACTGCAGCGCGATCGCGTCGCCATGCAGCGGATCCCAGTACAGGGTCTTGTAGAGCGTGCCGGCCTGCGCCTGAGTGAGTGCGCGCAGGTCGTTCAGGGTCGGGGCGATGCCGAGCAGGGTCTGGGAATGCGCCTCGAACGTGCTCAGGGTGATGCCCATGTTGGTGGCGCCGCCCGGGTCGTAGGGATTGTCGACATAGCCGCCTTCGAAACGCAGCAGCTGCGGGAGGTAGGTCTGGAAGTAGGCCATGGAGGCTGCCGGTTGCGCCGCGGGCGGATACCGGTGACAACGCAGCAACCGTGGGCTTGTGACCGCGGCCAGGGCGAGGGCGGCTGCAGCTCCCGACGGGGATTTGCGAAATCGAGCCGGATCAACGCCTTGCGCGCGATGCCGATCCGGCGGCGGCGCTAACTTGCTATCGTGTCGGCCGATACGACACCGGATCCGTCCTGGCCCGTGGCCCGCCGCAACCCCGCTTCCTCCGAGGACCAACGCGACCTGCTCAGCGTCGACCGCGACGGCCTGCGCCCGCTGGCCGAGCGCATGCGCCCGCGCAGCCTGGACGAGATGGTCGGCCAGCGCCGCCTGCTGGCGCCGGGCTCGGCGCTGCGCCGCGCGGTCGAGTCCGGGCGGGTCCATTCGATGATCCTGTGGGGCCCGCCGGGCTGCGGCAAGACCACCCTGGCCCTGCTGTTGGCGCGTTACGCCGACGCCGAGTTCCGCGCCATCTCGGCGGTGCTGTCGGGCTTGCCCGAAGTGCGCCAGGTGCTGGCCGAAGCCGCGCATCGTTTCGCCGAAGGCCGGCGCACGGTGCTGTTCGTCGACGAGGTGCATCGCTTCAACAAGACCCAGCAGGACGCGTTCCTGCCGCACATCGAACGCGGCACGATCATCTTCGTCGGCGCGACCACCGAAAACCCTTCGTTCGAACTCAACTCGGCGTTGCTGTCGCGCTGCCGGGTGCACGTGATGGAGGCGGTGTCGCCGGAAGACGTGCGCGCGGCCCTGCGCCGGGCCCTGGACGACGCCGAGCGCGGCCTCGGCGCGCAGCCGGTCCGGGTCGAGGACGAATTGCTGCTGCAGATCGCCACCGCCGCCGACGGCGACGTGCGCCGCGCCCTGACCCTGCTCGAGATCGCCGCCGAGCTGGCCCAGGACGAGGGCGGCGCGATCACCGCCGCGACCCTGGCCCAGGTGCTGGCCGACCGCACCCGTCGCTTCGACAAGGGCGGCGAGCAGTTCTACGACCAGATCTCGGCGCTGCACAAATCGGTGCGCAGCTCCAACCCCGACGCCGCCCTGTACTGGTTCGCGCGCATGATCGACGGCGGCTGCGACCCGCATTACCTGGCCCGGCGCCTGACCCGGATGGCGGTCGAAGACATCGGCCTCGCCGATCCGCGCGCGCTGCAGATGGCGGTCGACGCCTGGGACACCTACGACCGCCTGGGCAGCCCGGAAGGCGACCTGGTCTTGGCCCAGGTGGTGATCTATCTGGCCAGCACCGCCAAATCCAACGCCGGCTACGCCGCCTACAACCAGGCCAAGCGCGACGTCGCCGAGCACGGCACCCAGGACGTGCCGCTGCACCTGCGCAACGCGCCGACCAAGCTGATGAAGCAACTGGGCTACGCGCAGGGCTACCAGTACGACCACGACGCCGAGGGCGGCATCGCCCTGGACCAGACCGGCTTCCCGGATGCGATGGGCGAACAGGTCTATTACCGGCCGGTGGCGCGCGGGCTGGAGATCAAGCTGGGCGAGAAACTCGAACGGCTGCGCCGCCTGCGCGCGCAGGCGCGCGGCGAGGCGCCGCCGGATCTCGGCGAGGCAGGCTCGGGCGAGGCGGGCTCGGGCGAGGGCAGCGCGGACGGGGCCGGCTAGGGTCTATCCTGCGCGTCTTGCAGCTGCGGCCGGGCCGCGTAGAGGTCGGCACGGCCGACCGGGAGGCGGCGATCCATGTGGGGTTCTTTCATCGCCATCGGCCTGGGCGCGGCGCTCGGCGCCTGGGCGCGCTGGGGCCTGAGCCTGTGGCTCAATCCGCTGCACGCGCAGCTGCCGCTGGGCACCCTGGCGGCCAATCTGGTCGGCGGCTACGGCATCGGCCTGGCCCTGGCCTGGTTCGCCCAGACCCCGGCGCTGGCGCCGGAATGGCGGCTGTTCGCGATCACCGGCCTGCTCGGCGGCCTGACCACCTTCTCGACCTTTTCCGGCGAAGTCGTGCAGCAGCTCGAGCGCCAGCAGTTCGGCTGGGCCCTGGGCACGGCGGCGCTGCACCTGCTCGGTTCGCTGGCGATGACCGCCGCCGGCCTGGCCAGCGTGCGGGCCTGGGCGCGGCTGGGCTGAATCCGCTCGCCGGAGGCGCCGGGCCGGCTACTCCGGCGGCGGGACGATCGGCCGCCGCGACATCCGCAGGACCTCGTCGCTGGGCGCCGAGGACTTGTTGGCCAGGACCTGCTGCAACGACTCGACCTCGGCCCAGACCATGTGCTGCAGGGCCTGCAGCAGGGTGGTGCCGGCGTTGGACAGAGCCAGCCGGCCGTCCTGGCTCAGCGCCAGTCCGTCCTCGATCAGGGCGTGTTTCATATGGCTGGTTTCCGGTTGCACGCCGCGCTGCAACCCGACCAGGACGCTCAGCAGAGCGTGTTCTCGCAACGACACTTTGAACAAAGCCTTTCCCCTCTTGCCCGGCACGTCCGTCTTGTGTGCCGGCAATCACGATATGGGAGGCGATGTGATGACAGCTTTGACTGGCACCCATGCAGGCGAAAATTGGCATCGCGCCGGGGCGGGCGTATGGCCGACCGGCCGGCACCGTTGTCAATGTCACCTCGATGGCGCATCTTCGCCGCACCCGCCGCGCCGGCGGGCATTCACTGGATTCCGGATTTCCATGCTGATCTACGACCGCGTCGTTCCGCTGAACCGCAACACCCACCGGCACCTGCGCATCAACGCGCAGTCGCACAACGCCCGCTTCGCCGCTTCGCTCAATTCGGTGCCGCTGGCGGCGATCGAATTCCTGCCCGCGGCCGCGGAGTACGCGATCGTGTTCGCCCGCCTCGACAACGGCGACTACCTGCCGGCGATCATGGTCGGGCTGAAGCCGCAGCAGAACCTGTACGTCGACGCCGAGTCGCACTGGCGCCGCGGCTACGTGCCGGCGTTCCTGCGCCAGTACCCGTTCGTGCTGGCCGAGGACCGCGAAACCGGCAACCTCACCGTGTGCGTGGACATGGCCTACGACGGCCTGTCGGAAGAGGAGGGCGAAGCGCTGTTCGACGACGCCGGCGAAGACACGCCCAACCTGACCCGGGCGCTGGGCTTTTTGACCGAGTTCCACCACGAACTCAAGCGCACCGCCGCCTTCACCGAGCGGCTCAAGGCGCTGGACCTGCTCGAGCAGCAGGTGGTGCGCTTCGGCCGCGAAGGCGAGGCCCCGCACGAGATCAACGGCGTCCACGTGGTGTCCGAAGAGCGCCTGCACAAGCTCGACGACGCCACCCTGGCCGAACTGGTGCGCACCGGCGCGATGCGCCTGATCCACACCCACCTGGTGTCGATGCGCAACCTGGAGCGGCTGTCGGCGCTGGCGCAGGAGGCGGCCGAGCAGGCCGACGTGCCGCACGGCCCGACCAACTGAGTCCGCTGTCCGGGCCGAGCGCCCGGGTCGGCCGCTGCGCTGCGCGGCGGCCGACGTTCCTGGGCGAGCGCTTGCGTCCGCCGCTGCGACGCCGGCCCCGCGCCGGCGTCGCTCGATAAGGAAAACCCGATGGTCGATATCTCGCACGAGAGTCCGCAGGCGACCGAGCGCCGCCTGCTCGAGGTGACCCGGCGCGCCCGGCTGGCCGCGTATCCCGGCAGCTACGCCTATCTCGAATTCGGCTTGGCGGATTTTCCGGCCGCGGTCCGCGCCGACGCCCTGGCCCTGGTCCGCGACGATGCGGTCTGGAGCCAACTGGTGCCCTGCGACGATCCGGGCCGGGAGCTGTTCGCGCTGTTCCGTTTCCACTTCCCGGCCGGCGCCGACAACAGCGGCTTCGTCGGCTGGCTGGCCTCGCGCCTCAAGCAGCGCTTCGGCACCGGCGTGTTCGTCGTCTGCGGGCACAACCGCGACGACGGCGGCATCTACGATTACTGGGGCGTGCCGGCGGCGTTGGCCGCGCCGGTGCGGGCCGAACTCGAAGCGCTGGCTTCGGCGCCCTGAGCCTGCGAAGTCCGCGCTTTGTCCCTCAGCGGTGCGCGGCCTCGCGCAAGCGGTCGCGCCGGTACATGATCGCGCCGGCGACGCTGACGCCGAACGCGACCAGGGCGACGATGATCGTGGTCAGGGCGTTGATCTCCGGCGTCACCCCGAGCTTGACCTTCGAGTACACCAGCATCGGCAGGGTGGTCGAGCCGGGGCCGGAGGTGAAGCTGGCGATCACCAGGTCGTCCAGCGACAGGGTGAAGGCGAGCAGCCAGCCGGCCAGCAGCGCCGGCGCGATCAGCGGCAGGGTGATGACGAAGAACACCCGCCAGGGCTTGGCGCCCAGGTCCATCGCCGCTTCCTCCAGGCTGGCGTCGAGCGAGGTCATGCGCGAGCGCACCACCACGGTGACGTAGCAGGCGGTGAGGGTGATGTGGGCCAGGGTGATCGTGGTCATGCCGCGCTCGGGCCAGCCGAACCACTGCTGCAGGCCGACGAACAACAGCAGCGAGGACAGGCCCAGCATCACGTCCGGCATCACCATCGGCGCCGAATTCAGCAGGCTCAGCGCGCCGCGGCCGGGGAAGCGGCCGAAGCGCGACAGGGCCAGGCCGCTGGCGGTGCCCAGCGCGACCGCGGCGGTGGCCGAGATCGAGGCGATGGTCAGGCTGCGCTGGACCGCGTCGAGGATCTGCTCGTTGCGCAACAGCTCGCCGTACCAGCGCAGCGAGAAACCGCCCCAGGTGGTGGCGCGGTCGGAGCCGCTGAACGAATACACGATCACCGAGACGATCGGCAGGTAGAGGAAGGCGTAGCCCAGCGCCATCATCGTGTACAGGGCGAACGGGGTGCGCTTCATCGGCCGTCCTCGCGCGCCGCGCGGCGGTTTTCGACGTATTCGAACAACAGGGTCGGCAGCACGATCAGGAGCAGCATGGCGATCGCGATCGCCGCCGCCAGCGGCCAGTCGCGGTTGGTGAAGAACTCGGTCCACAACACCCGGCCGATGGTCAGCGCGTCGGGGCCGCCGAGCACGTCGGGAATCACGAACTCGCCGACCGAGGGAATGAACACCAGCAAGGTGCCGGCGAGCATGCCGGGGAAGGACAGCGGCAGGGTGACCCGGACGAAGGCCTGCCAGGGCTTGGCGCCGAGGTCGGCGGCGGCTTCGAGCAGAGTGAAGTCGAGCCGGATCAGGGTCGCCGCCAGCGGCAGGATCATGAACGGCAGATAGTTGTAGGTGATGCCCAGATACACCGCCAGATCAGTGTGCAGCACCGCCGTGCCGGGCTCGATCAGGCCCAGCTTGGCCAGCGCCTGGCTGACCACGCCGTTGGCGCGCAGCAGGCCGATCATGGCGTAGGTGCGCAGCAGCGAGCTGGTCCAGAACGGCAGGATCACCAGCACCAGCAGCAACAAGCGCCAGACCTTGGGCGCGCGGGCGATGCCGTAGGCGATCGGATAGCCGATCAGCAGGCAGCACAGGGTCGAGACGCTGGCGAACAACAGCGACTTCAGATAGGCGTTGACGTACAGCGGGTCGGCGATCAGCGCGGCGTAATTGGACGCGTGCAACTGCAGCGAGACCGCGCCGTCGGCGCCGGTCTGGACCAGCGGCGTGTACGGCGGCACCTGGCCGAACAGGGCCTGGGCGAAGCTCAGCTTGAGCACGATCGCGAACGGCACCAGGAAGAACAGCGCCAGCCACAGCATCGGTACGGCGGTCACCAGCAAGCGGCCGCGGCGGCTGCGGAACTCGCTGCCTACGGCGCGGAACCAACCGAAGAGATTATCAACGACATCCCCCCAGAAACCCCAAGCCCCCAAGCCGCGCTTTCGCTCCATCCCGCTCACCGTCCGCCCCCCTTCGCCGAGCCGCACTCCGCCCCGGCGCTATTGCGCTTGCGATCCGCGAACAGCGCGCTCACGAGGTCAACACCACCGCGCTGGCCGCGTCCCACGACAGCCACAGCGTGTCGTCCCAGTCGTAATGCGGCTGCGAACTGCGCGCGACGTGGGTCTCCTGCACCCGCAGCACCGCGCCGGACTCGGTCTGGACGTGGTAGATCGAGACGTCGCCCAGATAGGCGATGTCGCGCACCTTGCCGACCACCGCATTGTCGAAGCCGGCCGGGCGGGTGTCGTGCACGTCGATCTTCTCCGGACGCACCGCGATGCCGACCGCGGTGCCTTCCGGCAGCGGGTCGGGATGGCGCGCCAGCAATTCGCCGCCGACGCCGTCGCAGTGGATGCGCAGGTCGCCGCCGGCCGCATCGTGGCCGAGCACCCGGCCTTCGAGCAGGTTGATGCCGCCGATGAACTCGGCGACGAAGCGGGTCGAGGGGTATTCGTACAGCACCGCCGGGGTCGAGACCTGGACGATGCGGCCGGCGTCCATCACCGCGATCCGCGAGGACATGGTCATCGCTTCTTCCTGGTCGTGGGTGACCATGATGAAGGTTGTGCCGACCCGTTCCTGGATGCTGACCAGTTCGAACTGGGTGTGCTCGCGCAGGCGCTTGTCCAGCGCGCCCAGCGGCTCGTCGAGCAGCAACAGCTTGGGCTGCTTGGCCAGGGCGCGGGCCAGGGCGACGCGCTGGCGCTGGCCGCCGGAGAGCTGGTCGGGCTTGCGCTGGCCGAGCTGGGGCATGCGCACCAGTTCGAGCATGGCCTGGACCCGATCGCGGATCTCGCCGGCGCTGCGCGGGGTTTCGCCCGGCAGGGTCTGCTTGAGGCCGAAGCCGATGTTCTGCGCCACGCTCATGTGCGGGAACAGCGCATAGCTTTGGAACATCATGTTGACCGGGCGCTGGTACGGCGGCAGCGCGGTGACGTCGACGCCGTCGATCAGCACCCGGCCGCGGTCGGGGCTCTCGAAACCGGCCAGCACCCGCAGCAGGGTGCTCTTGCCGGAGCCGGAGCCGCCGAGCAGGGCGAAGAACTCGCCGCGATAGACGTCCAGCGAGATGTCGTCGCAGGCGTAGACCTTGCCGAAGGTCTTGGTCACCCCTTCGATGCGCACGAAGGGCTGCGCGGACGGGTCGCGCCAGGGTTCGGGCGCGGCGTTGCGGGACGGGACGCTCACCGCTTACTGCCCGCTCTTGATCCGGGTCCAGGCGCGTACGCGCTGGCGCTGCACGTCCTCGGGCAGGCTGGCCGGGTCGACCAGCTTGGCCCGCACCTCGGCCGGCGGATAGACGCCCGGGTCCTGGGCGATGGCCGGGTCGACCAGGGCGGTGGCGTCCTGGTTGGCGCTGGCGTAGGCGACGTGGTTGCTGATCGCCGCGGCGACCTTGGGGTCGAGCAGGTAGTCGATGAAGGCGTGGGCGTTGCCGGGGTGCTTGCTGTCCTTGGGGATCGCGATCACGTCGACCCAGCGGATCGCACCTTCCTTGGGAATCACGAAGCGCAGGTTCGGCGCCGGCTTGCCGGCCTGCTTGGCGGCGTCGAAGGCGGTGGTGCTGGCCTGGGCGATGTCGCCGGAATAGCCCATCACCAGACAGGCGTCGCCGTTGGCGAAGGCGTCCTTGTACTCGGCGTTGTTGAAGGTGCGCACGTGCGGGCGGATCGCGGCGTAGACCTTGCGCACCGCCTCGATCTCGTCGGCGGCGCCGGCGTTGGGATCGCGGCCGAGCCAGATCAGCGCCGCGCCGAAGGTTTCCTGGTCGTCGTCGAGCACGGTGATGCCGCACTTGGCCAGCTTGGCGGCGTTGGCCGGATCGAACAGCAGCGACCACGAATCCAGCGGCGCGTTCTCGCCGAGGGCCAGCTTGATCTTGTCGACGTTCAGGCCCAGGCCGGTGGTGCCCCACATGTACGGCACCAGGTGGGCGTTGCCCGGGTCGATCGAGGCCAGGTTCTGCAGCACCTGCGGGTCCAGGTGCTTCCAGTTCGGCAGCTTGCTCTTGTCCAGCGCCGCGTACAGGCCGCTCTTGACCTGGCGCTGGGCGAACGGCCGCGCCGAGGGGAACACCACGTCGTAGCCGGAGGCGCCGGCGGTGAGCTTGCTCTCCAGGGTCTCGTTGGCGTCGTAGACGTCGTAATTGACCTTGACCCCGTTGGCGGTCTCGAAGTTCTTGACCGTGTCGTCGGCGACGTAGTCCGACCAGTTGTAGACGTTGAGGACCTTGTCTTCGGCGCCGGCCGGGGCCGCGGTGGCGGCGTCGGGCTGCTTGCCGCCGCAGGCGGCGAGCAGCAGGGCGCAGGCGAGCGGGGCGAGGCGCAGGGTCACGGCAGTCTCCAGGAGGGAAGTTCGGCGATACGTTGGGCGCGATGTTCGGAGCCCGTCCCGGCGGTGTCAACGCGCCGGCCGCATCGGGCGGCGAACCGCCGCCAATCCGGCCGGCATCTGCCAGGGATCTGCACCGATCCGGCCAGCTTGCGGTATCGTCGCAGCCCGCTCACCCTGCCCACCGCCCGACGGAGCCCGCCGATGCCGACTTTCCCCACCGCCCGCACTGCCGCCGCGCGCCTGGCGCCCTGGTGGCTGGCCTTGGCCGCGCTGGCCGGCGCGCCGGCGGCGATGGCGCAGACGGCGGCCGCCGAGCAGGCGGCGACCGCGCCGGCCGGGGCGGCGCCTGCAGAAGCCGCGCCGGCCGAGGCCGAGGCGCCGTGGGCGGCGCACGGCAGCGTCGGCCTGCTCAGCGACTACGTCTGGCGCGGCGTGTCCCAGACCCAGGAGGACCCTGCGCTGCAGGCCGAGATCAACCTGGAGCACCGCAGCGGCTTCTACGCCGGGCTGTGGGCGTCGAGCATCGACTTCACCGCCGCCGGCGAGGAAGACGACGGCATCGACTACGAACTCGACGGTTACTTCGGCTGGGCCGGCGAACTGCGTCCCGGTCTGGAGCTGGACGTGGTCCTGACCCGCGCCGCCTATCCGGGCGCGCGCCGCGGTTACGACTACGACTACACCGAGCTGGAAACCATCCTGAGCTTCGCCGAGCACTACCACGTCGGCCTGGCCTATTCGCCGGATATTTTCGGCCTGGGCGGCAAGGGCTATTACTGGAACGCCGGCGGCGAATGGCCGCTGGGCGAGAGCGGCTTCGGGCTCAAGCTGCAGGTCGGCCATTACGACCTCGACGACGCGGCCGGCGACAGCTATCAGGATTATCTGATCGCGCTGACCCGCGAATTCGGCCCGGTGCAGGCGCAGCTGCAGTACACCGACACCTCCAGCTACGGCCCCGAGTTGTCCGAGGCGCTGGATGACGCGCGCCTGGCCGACGGCCGCGTAGCGCTGGCGCTGACCTGGTCGTTCTGAAGCCACGCGACGCGACAGCCTTCTGTAGGAGCGGCGTCCCGCAGGGATTTCCTGCGGTCATAAGCCGCGACAAGCGCAGCGGTGTACGCGAGAGCCGTATCCGAAGCTGACGGCACACGGAGAGCTTCCGCTTGCGTGGTACGTCCGGGCTTCGGATGTGGCCCTTCGGGCTTCGGATGCCGCGCTGTCGAACACCGCTGCGGTTGTCGCGGCTCACGCCGCTCCTACAAAAGCCCGCGCCGCCTGCTGTTCCCCCTTTGTAGAGGGGGGGATTTGCTCTCGCTCTTGCCGTTGCTTTCGCCGCGACATGCCAGCCCGCGGTCGCGGCTCGCGCCGCTCCTACAAAAGCCCACGCCGCCTTGCTGTTCCCCCCTTTGAAAAGGGTAATTCCTAACGTTTCTGGACCAAAAGTGGAGTGATTTGGTCAAGGTCTATGACCCGCAGAGCCTTGTCCAGCAAGGCTTGCAGGTCTTCGGCCCGGTGGTTGTAGCGGTAGCAAACTTCACCCAAATACAGATGGAAGAATTGGCGGGGCACCCCACGGTACGGGGCTAACCAGTTCTTGGCGTAGCTCCAGAAGCCTTCGATGCCGTTGATGTGGTCGCGTCCGACCGGCTTGCCCTTCTCCTTGCGGATCATCACGTGGTCGCCTCGTAGCTTCAGCGTGGCGTACGCCTGCCAGCGGTCGGTGTAGTACAGCGACCCTTCGCGGGTGTGCGCCTCGATCTGCTGCATCACGCTGTCGCGATCGTGCGCCGCGATCGGCATGGCCTTGACCTGGCCGTTGCGCTTGACGATGCCGAACACGATCACCTTGCCGGCGGCGCCCCAACCGGTTTTGCCATGACGTATGCCGCCAAACGTAGTTTCGTCGCATTCCACGACCCCATCGAACGGCCCTCGCCACTGCTCTTCGAAGGCGCAGCAAGCCCGCAGGACGCGGTAGAACTTTTCTGCCGTGGCCGGGCTGCATACGGGCCGGAATCGCTGCCGGTAGACCGGTACGCCCAGAGCGAAACGTTCGATCAGTTGCCGCTTCTGGGAAGCGCTCAATCGGACCGATTCCCAGGCCAAGACGGCCGGACGAAAGCGATGGGCGCACGCCCGGCACTTGAGCCGTCCATCGCTCAATTTCCATGGCCGCGCACGTTGGCAAACAGGACATTTTTGCATCTGGAACCAGCCTAATCTGGTCCAGATTCGTAGGGAATTACCTTGAAAAGGGGGGGAGATTTGCTCTCGCTCTTGCCGCTGCTTTCGCCGCGACATGCCAGCCCGCGGTCGCGGCTCGCGCCGCTCCTACGAGAGCCCACGCCGCCTGCTGTTCCCCCCTTTGAAGAAGGGGGGCAGGGGGGATTTGCTGTTGCCGTTGCTTTCGCGGTTGCAGCAAGCCCGCGGTCGCGGCTTGCGACCAGCGGAAACCCCCTGCGACGCCGCTCCTACCCCCTGAAAACCCAGCCCTATTCATGATTTTCCTAGGGTCATTCCCAGATTGACCGGGATTCCCGCGCGGAGACACTGGCGGCGTCACCCACGGAAAGGAGCTCGCCATGTCTTTGTTCGGTGATTTCGCCAGCGGCATCGGTCAGGCGCTGGGCGCAGGATTGGGATCGATCGCAGGACCGCTCGGGACCATGATCGGCCGCGAACTCGGCGGCATGCTGGGCGATTTCATCGCCGACGCGGCGACCCAGTACCTCGGCCTGGCCAACGACGCGGCGCAGGATTCGGACCTGCCCGAAGTGGCCAAGAACGTGTTCGGCGCGGCCTACGACCTCGGCTTCCGCTGAGCGCCGCGCATGGACTCCGAACAACGCCGCGAGCAGTGGCTGGAACGCGTGCGCAGCCTGCGCGAGGCCGGCGCGATCGACGATGCCGACGAGCACGCGCTGATCCGCCAGTACGACGAACGCGCCCAGCGGCTGCGCGAGGAGTTGGCGCAACTGGTGCCGGAGTACCGCCGGCGCCTGAGCAGCGAAGGCGAAGTGCCGGCCAACCGTTGGCTGGCCGACGCCGCCGAAGCGATGGGCCGGCGCGACGGCGAGGAGACGCGCCAGGCTTTGGCGGCGCTGGAGCGGCGCGTCTGAGTCCGACGCGCTGCGTGCTGGCGTCGCCACCGCGCGCCTGAGTTCGACCATGCCGCTGCCGCGGCATGAGGGGCCTGTCGCCGGCCATGAGCGGCGACCCGCGTTGCCGGCCGGCCCTGCCGGCGACGCGCGAGGACCGGACGCAGCCCGCGTCCGGTCCTTTTTGTTTCGCGGTCGCACTGGCCTGTAGGAGCGGCGTCCCACGGGGATTTCCTCTGGTCATAAGCCGCGACAATCGAGGCGGTGTTCGACGCGCACTATCCGAAGCCCGGGCACTTGGTCGGTTGCGGCACTGCCTGTATCCGCGTATCCGCGGTCTTCGGTCGGCACGCTCGCGTTCACCGCTGCGGTTGTCGCGGCTCACGCCGCTCCTACAACGAACATCACTTGGACGAACCGCAGCACTCCGCCGCCAGATCGTCGAGGATCGGGCAATCCGGCCGGTCGTCGCCGTGGCAGCGTTCGGCCAGCGCTTCCAAAGTCCGCTGCATCGCCTGCATCTCGCGGATCTTCTCGCCGAGTTCGCGCGCATGCGCCTGCGCCAGTTGCTTGACCTCGGCGCTGGCGCGGGCGCGGTCGTCCCACAGGCCGAGCAGGGTTTCGATCTGGCGCATCGAGAAACCCAGGGTGCGCGAGCGCTTGATGAAGCGCAGCCGGTGCAGGTCGTTGTCGCTGTACAGCCGGTAGCCGGCGACGCTGCGTCCGGCCGGCGGAATCAGGCCGATGCCCTCGTAGTGGCGGATCATCTTGGCGCTGACGCCGCTGAGCGCGGCGGCCTCGCCGATGTTGTGCAGGCCTTCGGCCTTGGCCTGGGCCAGTTCGGGCGGCGGCGCGGTGCGGGCGGTACGGCTCATGCGGCGGCTCCATCGGTAAGCGTCGAGCGGGTCGACGGGCGCCAGCGGCGCAGCAACAAGGTATTGGCCAGCACGCTGACGCTGGAGAACGCCATCGCCGCCGCGGCGACGATCGGGTCGAGCCAGCCGAATGCGGCCAGGGCGATGCCGACCACGTTGTAGCCGAACGCCCAGAACAGATTCTGGCGGATCTTGCGCGTGGTGCGGCGGGAGATGTCGATCGCGTCGGCGACCAGGCCCGGCTCGGCGCGCATCAGGGTGATGCCGGCGGCCTGCATGGCCACGTCGGTGCCGCTGCCCATGGCGATGCCGACGTCGGCCGCGGCCAGCGCCGGAGCGTCGTTGACCCCGTCGCCGACCATCGCCACCGCGCCGCTGCCGCGCAGTCGCGTCACCGTCTCGGCCTTCTGCTCCGGCAGCACTTCCGCGCGCACCTCGTCGATGCCCAGTTCGCGCGCGACCGCCTGCGCCGCGCCCGGAGCGTCGCCGGAGATCATCACCGTGCGCAGCCCCAGCGCCTGCAAGCGCTGGATCGCCGCGCGCGCCTGCGGCCACGGCGTGTCGCGGAAGCCGAGCACGCCGAGCAGATGCTTGCCGTGCGCGTCGTCGGCGGCCAGCCAGGACACGCTGTGGCCGCTGTCGGCCAGTCGCTGCGCGTCCTGCGCCAGCGCGTCGCCGGCGATGCCGGCCTCGGCCAGCATGCGGCCGCTGCCGAGCAGCAACTCGCGTTCGCCGATCCGGCCGCGCAGGCCGCGCCCCGGCACCGCGCGCAACTCGCTCGCCTCGGCCAGACGCAGGCCTTCGGCGCGGTCCAGGGTGGCGCGCGCCAGCGGGTGTTCGCTGCCGCGTTGCAGCGCCGCGGCCTGGGCCAGCAGCGCGTCGCGGTCGCCGTCGACGGCGATCCATTCGGCCAGCACCGGCCGGCCTTCGGTCAGGGTGCCGGTCTTGTCGAAGGCGACGGTGTCGATGCGATGGGCGATCTCCAGGGCCTCGGCGTCCTTGATCAGCAGGCCGGCGCGCGCGGCCACGCCGGTGCCGGCCATGATCGCGGTCGGCGTGGCCAAGCCCAGCGCGCAGGGGCAGGCGATCACCAGCACCGCGACCGCATTGAGAATGGCCTGGTTCCAGTCGCCCGTGCCCAGACCCCAGGCGAGCAGGGTGATCAGGGCCAGGCCGATCACCACCGGCACGAACACCGCGCTGACCCGGTCGACCAGGCGCTGGATCGGCGCCTTCTTGGCCTGCGCGTCCTCGACCAGGCGGATGATCCGCGCCAGCGCGGTTTCGGCGCCGACCGCCAGCGTTTCCACGACCAGCCGGCCTTCGCCGTTGATCGCGCCGCCGGTGACGCGGTCGCCTTCGTGGCGCGGCACCGGCAGCGATTCGCCGGTGATCAGCGATTCGTCGACGTGGCTGCGGCCTTCGCGGATGCGGCCGTCGGCGGCGATGCGTTCGCCGGGCAGGGTCACCACCAGGTCGCCGACCCGCAACTGGGCGATCGGCAGCTCGCGCTCGACCCCGTCGCGCAGCACCCGCGCCCGTGCCGGGCGCAGCGCCTGCAGGGCGCGGATCGCCGCGGTGGTCTGGCGCTTGGCGCGCGCTTCCAGCCACTTGCCGAGCAGGATCAGGGTGACGATCACCGCCGAGGTCTCGAAGTACAGCGCCTGGCTGTCGCCGCGCCACAGGTGGTACAGGCTCAGGCCGTAGCCGGCGCTGGTGCCGAGCGCGACCAGCAGGTCCATGTTGCCGCTGCCCGCGCGCAGGGCGTGCCAGCCGGCGCGGTAGAAACGCGCGCCGAGCCAGAACTGCACCGGCGTGGCCAGGGCCAGCTGCAGCCAGCCCGGCAGCATCCAGTGCTGGCCGAACAGCAGGCCGAACATCGGCAGCACCAGCGGCAGGGTCAGCGCCGCGGCCAGCCACAAGTGCCGGGTTTCGCGGCTCAGCGGCGCGCGCGTCGACGTGGCATCTTCGCTGCCCGCCGCCGTCGCGGCGCCGGAGTCGCCGTCGGCCGCATCGACATCGGCCAGGGCGGCGGCGTAGCCGGCGCGCTCGACCGCGGCGATCAGCGTCGCCGGATCGAGCCCGCCGAAGTGCCGCACCCGCGCCCGCTCGGTGGCCAGGTTGACCTCGGCGGACAGCACGCCGGGCACGGCGTTCAGGGCTTTCTCGATCCGGCTGACGCAGGAGCCGCAGGTCATGCCGCGCAGCGCCAGCTCGGTTTCGTCGCGGGTCACGGAATAGCCGGCCGCGGCCACCGCGCGTTCGATCTCACCGGCTGAGACGGGGCCGGCGGAGGCTAGCTCGGCGGTTTCGGTGGCCAGGTTGACGCTGGCCTCGCTTACGCCGGGCATGGCGCGCAAGGCTTTTTCGATCCGCGCCACGCAGGAGCCGCAGGTCATGCCGGCGACGCCGAAGCGCAGGCGGACGGTGGGGGCGGCGGCGTGGGCGCCGGCCGGGGTGGCGGTGACGGTAGGGTTCGCGGCGGATGGCATCGCAGGGTCCTTCGCTGACGGTTCGGATTGCGAAGCAGTCTTGGGCTTCCCATGATGGGAAGGTCAAGCGAGGATGGCCAGGGGCGGCGCTGAACCGTTCAGCGGTGCCGGCCGGCAGGCCCCGGCGGCGGTTTTGCGGCGCAGAATCGGCCCAATGTTGAGCGGGACGGGGATGCTTCCTGAGGCGACCCGCCGCTCCGCCGCAAGGGCGGCGCTACGCTGCAGCCGATCCGGTCGCGCAATTCGACCACGCGGCCGGATCCGGCCGTTCGATCCCGCAAGTCTGCCGCACGCAGCCGCTACAAGCAGTCCGCTTCAGACAGTCCGCTTTCAGACAATCCGCTTTCAGACAATCCGCTACAGCCAGTTTGCTCCCGTGGGCCGCCTTGGCGGCCCGCTCCGTCCTCACCGGGCCGCGGCGACGCGGCGAACGCATGGTTTCCGACAGCGATATTCCCGACAGCGCAGCCCCTGCCGCCGCGGCCATCGACGACGCCGTGCTCGACGCCTTCCATCCGGCGGTCGCGGCCTGGTTCCGCGCGGCCTTCCCGGCTCCGACCGGGGCCCAGGCCCTGGCCTGGCCGGCGATCCGCGCCGGCGGCGACACCCTGGTCGCGGCGCCGACCGGCTCGGGCAAGACCCTCACCGCCTTCCTGGCCGCGATCGACGCCCTGGTCCGAGAAGGCCTGGAGCAGGGGCTGCGCGACGAGGTCGCGGTGGTCTACGTCTCGCCGCTGAAGGCGCTGTCCAACGACATTCATCTCAACCTGGAGGCGCCGCTGGCCGGGATCGGCGCGGCGCTGCAGGCGATGGGCCTGGGCGACCCCGGCATCCGCACCGCGGTGCGCACCGGCGACACCCCGGCCGGCGAGCGCCAGAGCATGCGCCGCAAGCCGCCGCACATCCTGGTCACCACGCCCGAATCGCTGTACGTGCTGCTCGGCTCCGAATCCGGCCGGGCCATGCTCGGCGCGGTGCGTACGGTGATCGTCGACGAAATCCACGCCGTCGCCGACGACAAGCGCGGCAGCCACCTCAGCCTCAGCCTGGAGCGGCTGGGCGCGCTGTGCGAAGTCCGGCCGCAGCGGATCGGCCTGTCGGCGACGCAAAAACCCATCGACGAAGTCGCGCGGTTCCTGGTCGGCACGCAGCGCGTGGGCGCCGACGGCGCGCCGGACTGCGCGGTGATCGACATCGGCTACGCCAAGCGCCGCGACCTGGCCCTGGAACTGCCGGGCTCGCCGCTGAGCGCGGTGATGTCGCACGAGCAATGGGACGAGGTCTACGACCGCCTCGCCGCGTTGGCGCGCGAACACCGCACCACCCTGGTGTTCGTCAACACCCGGCGCATGGCCGAACGCGCCGCGCGTCATCTCGGCGAACGCTTGGGCAAGGACGCGGTCGCCGCGCATCACGGCAGCCTGGCGCGCGAGTTGCGCCTGGACGCCGAACAACGGCTCAAGCGCGGCGAACTGCGGGTGCTGGTGGCGACCGCGTCGCTGGAGCTGGGCATCGACATAGGCGATGTCGAGCTGGTCTGCCAGCTCGGTTCGCCGCGTTCGATCGCCGCCTTGCTGCAGCGGGTCGGCCGCGCCGGCCACCACGTCGGCGGCGTGCCCAAGGGGCGGCTGTTCCCGCAGTCGCGCGAGGACCTGGTCGAGTGCGTGGCCTTGCTCGACAGCGTCCGCCGCGGCGAACTCGACGCGCTGCAGATTCCGCGCGCGCCGCTGGACGTGCTGGCGCAGCAGATCGTCGCCGAGGTCGCGGCGCGGGAATGGAGCGAGGACGCGCTATACGACTGCCTGCGCGGCGCCTGGCCGTACGCCGGGCTGGGCCGGGCCGAGTTCGACGCGATCGTGCGCATGCTCGCCGACGGCTTCACCACCCGGCGCGGGCCGCGCTCGTCCTATCTCCACCGCGACGCCGTGCACGGCCGCTTGCGCGCGCGCCGCGGCAGCCGGATGACTGCGGTGATGTCCGGCGGCACCATTCCCGACACCGGCGACTACGCGGTGTTGCTGGAGCCGGAGGCGCACAGCATCGGCACGGTCAACGAGGACTTCGCGATCGAGAGCCTGGCCGGCGACGTGTTCCAGCTCGGCAACGCCAGCTACAAGATCCTGCGCGTCGAGCCTGGGCGGGTGCGGGTCGAGGACGCCCACGGCCAGCCGCCGAACATCCCGTTCTGGCTCGGCGAGGCGCCGGGGCGCAGCGACGAGCTGTCCGGGTCGGTGTCGCGCTTGCGCGCCGGAGTGGATGCCGCGCTCGAACAGCATCCCGATCCCGCCGCGGCGGCGCAGGCGCTGCAACAGCGCTACGCCTGCGACGGCGAAAGCGCGGTCCAGCTGATCGATTACCTGGGCCGCACCCGCGCCGCGCTCGGCGTGGTGCCGAGCCAGGACGTGGTGGTGTTCGAACGCTTCTTCGACGAGTCCGGCGGCACCCAGCTGGTAATCCACTCGCCCTACGGCAGCCGGATCAACCGCGCCTGGGGCCTGGCCCTGCGCAAACGCTTCTGCCGCAAGTTCAATTTCGAACTGCAGGCGGCGGCGACCGAGGACGCGATCGTGCTGTCGCTGTCGACCAGCCACAGCTTTCCGCTGGAGGAGGTCGCGCGCTACCTGCATTCGGCCAGCGCGCTCGACGTGCTGACCCAGGCCCTGCTGGACGCGCCCTTGTTCCCGGTGCGCTGGCGCTGGAATGCGACCACCGCGCTGGCGCTGCCGCGCTTCGTCGGCGGGCGCAAGGTCGCGCCGCAGCTGCAAAGGATGAAGAGCGAGGACTTGCTGGCGACAGTATTTCCCGACCAGGTCGCCTGCGCCGAGAACCTGGCCGGCGAACGCGAGGTGCCCGACCACCCGCTGGTCGCGCAGACCCTGCACGACTGCCTGTACGAGGCGATGGACAGCGCCGGCTGGCTGCGCCTGCTGCAACGCTTGGAGGCCGGCCAGGTGCGGGTGGTCGGCCGCGACGTGGCCGCGCCGTCGCCGATCGCCGCCGAGGCGATCAATGCGCGCCCCTATGCCTTCCTCGACGATGCGCCGCTGGAAGAGCGCCGCACCCAGGCGGTGATGGCGCGGCGCTACGCGCAGGCCGACGGCGCCAGCGACTTGGGCCGGCTCGACCCGCAGGCGATCGAAGCGGTGCGCGAGGAGGCCTGGCCGGAGGTGCGCGACGCCGACGAGATGCACGAGGCGCTGATGGGGCTGGGCTTCGTCGCCGTCGAAGAGGCGCAAGCGCACGACTGGAACGGCTGGCTGGCGGCCTTGGCCGGCGCCGGCCGCGCCACCGCCCTGCGCCTGCACGGCGCCGACGACGCGATCGGCTGGTGGGTGGCGACCGAAACCCTGCCGCAGGCGCAGGCGCTGTTCCCGCAGGCGGTGGCCGAGACCGCGGTGACGGTGCCGGCCGAATTCCTGGCCACGGCCTGGAGCGGCGAGGACGCGTTGACCGAGTTGCTGCGCGCGCGCCTGACCGCGCTGGGGCCGGTCACCGCGCCCGCCTTGGCCGCGGCGATGCGGCGGCCGCGCGGCGAACTCGACCTGGCCCTGCTGCGTCTGGAGAGCGAAGGCTACGTAATGCGCGGCCGGTTCGGCCGCGACAGCCTGCTCGGCGGCGAGGAGCAATGGTGCGAGCGGCATTTGCTCGCGCGCATCCACCGCTACACGGTCGGCCGCCTGCGGCGCGAGATCGAGCCGGTCGAACCGCGCGATTTCGCCCGCTTCGCGTTCGACTGGCAGCACCTGGCCCGGGCCGAGCGCATGCACGGCCCGCAGGCGCTGCGCGCGGTGCTGGAACAACTGGAAGGTTTCGAGGCGCCGGCTTCGGTCTGGGAAAGCGAGCTGCTGCCGGCGCGCGTCGCCGACTACGACTCGCAATGGCTGGACGAACTCTGCGCCGCCGGACGGGTGACCTGGGCGCGGCTGCGTCCGCAGGCCGCCGGCGCCGACAGCGCGCCGCAGGGCGTGCCCAGCGTGCGCCAGACCCCGATCGTGCTGCTGCCGCGGCGCGCGCTGGGCGACTGGCGGCTCAGCGCCGACCTGGGTTCCGATCCGGCGCCGGTGTCCTCGCGCGCGCAGCGCGTGCTCGACGTGCTGCAGGCGCGCGGGGCCTCGTTCTTCGACGAGCTCGAACGCGCCGCGCATCTGCTGCGCACCGAGCTGGAAGAGGCCTTGGGCGAATTGGTGGTGCGCGGCCGCATCACCTGCGACAGCTACGCCGGCCTGCGCGGCCTGCTGGTGCCGGCGTCCAAGCGCGCGGCCACCCACGGCCACCGACGCCGGCGGGCGATGCTGACCGACCTGCAGGATGCCGGGCGCTGGTCCTTGACCCGGCCGCAGGAGGATGCCGTCGCCGATGCCGGCGACGACCCCGCCCAGGCCGCTGCGCGCCGCGCCGAAGCGATCGAGCACATCGCCTGGCGCCTGCTCGAGCGCTACGGGGTGGTGTTCTGGCGCCTGATCCAGCGCGAGGCCGGCTGGCTGCCGCCGTGGCGCGACCTGTTGCGGGTCTACCGGCGCCTGGAAGCGCGCGGCGAGATCCGCGGCGGCCGTTTCGTCGCCGGCATGAGCGGCGAACAGTTCGCCCTGCCGGACGCGGTCGCGGCCCTGCGCAAAGTGCGCCAGCGCGAGCGCGACGGCGAGATCGTCTGCGTATCCGCGGCCGACCCGCTGAACCTCACCGGCAGCGTCCTGGCCGGCACCAAAGTGGCGCGGATCCCGGGCGCACGCATCGCCTTCCGCGACGGCGTCGCCATCGCCGCGCTGCTGGCCGGTCAAGTCGAGGAGTTCGAACCGCTGCCGGCCGAGCTGCGGCGCGAAGTGCAACAGCGCCTGACCCGCCGCCCCAGCGGCGCCGCCGCAGCAGCCGCGGCCAGCCTGGACGAAGTGCTGCGCAATCTAGCCCGGCCGTGACCGCCGCGCAGCCCGCGCCGCCCCCCTGTAGGAGCGGCGTAAGCCGCGACAGCCGCAGCGGTGCCCGCCAGCGTTCGACCCGAAGCCACGCGACATCGGGCGAGGTCCGAAGCCGCCAACCGATCCCGAGCGCTCAGGCCCCGGTACGCTGCGCCGCCGCCGGCCCGGGCAGGCGGCTCTGGAACGAAGCGCGAACGCGGGCGAAGCCGCGCCGGTACAGCGGGCCGCTGGTCAGTAGGTGGCTTTCCTCCAGCACCTGCAAGGTCGCGACCGAACGCGTGGCGGCGGCGTCGGCGGCGGTTTCCAGCAAAGACTCGGCCATCAGCTGGTAGGCCAGGCTTTCGCCCTTCAGGCTTTCGATCTGTTCGTACAAGCCCAGGCATTTGCGTTGAAGCTCCAGCGCCTCGCGCAGCGCGGTTTCGAGTGCGGATTGGAGATCGATCTGGGACACGTTCGGCTCCGGTGATTAAGTGAGAAGGACGAGATCCGGTCGCGCAGCCGGTTCGAGACGCAATGAGTTTCGAGGCGACAGGTTCATGGCGGCCAGGCTTCACGGCGGGGTGTTGTTCTTGCGCGAGGGCGCCTTGCGGTCGCTGAGCAGGGCGCTGACCACCAGCGCGATGCCGAGTAGGCAGGCGAACAGGAACAGCACCAGCGCCAGCGCCGGATAGCCCAGAATGCGGTGCGGCGTGTCGACGCGCATCATCACCGCCGAGGCGATGATCAGCGCGGCGGCGATCGCGCCGGTGCTGATCCGGTTGGCGATCTTCTGCAGGCTCTCCATCAGCCGCGATTCCTCCAGCCCGGCCACCGACACCTGCAGCCGGTTCTCGGCCAGCACCGACAGCAGCGCCGACAGCTTGCGCGGCGCGTCGCGCACCAGCCCCTGCAGTTCCAGCGCCTCGGTCGCCAGCCCCGGCGCCGACAGCGAGCGACGCAGGCGACCCAGCATCACGTACTCCAGGTGCGGCCGCACCACGTCCTGGATGTCCAGGTCCGGCGCCAGCGCATGCGCCACCGCCTGCAGATTGAGCAGGGTGCGGCCGAGCAGGCCCAGCTCCGGCGGCGGGCGCAGGCCGCAGGCCACCGCGACCCGCACGACTTCGATGAACAAGGTGCCCTCGGCGAGTTCGGCGCTGGACTGCTGCGCCGCGTAGCGGCCGATCAGGTGGCCGATCTCGCGCCGGTAGCGCACTTCGTCGAAGGCCTCCAGGCGCGTGCCGATGGCGATGGTCTCGGCGGCAGCGTCTTCGCCGCGGCCGTCGACCGCGGCCAGCATCAGCTTCAGCAAGCGGTCGCGGCGTTGCGGCGGCACATGCACGATCATGCCTAGGTCGAGCACCGCCAGGCGCCCGTCGTCGGACAGCAGCACGTTGCCCGGATGCGGATCGGCATGGATCTCGCCGTGCAGGAACACCTGATCCAGGTAGCCGCGCAGCAGCGCCATCGCGAGCGGAGCGAACTCGTGTTCGGTGCGCAGCAGCCCGGACAGGTCGACCACCTTGCGTCCGCGCACCAGGTCCATGGTGATGATGCGCGGCCCGCACAGGCTCCACACCGGTTGCGGCACGTACAGTTCCGGATAGCGCGCCAGGTGCGCGGCGAAGCGTTCCAGGTTGCGCGCCTCGGCGCAGTAGTCCAGCTCGGTGTACAGCCCGCGCCGGAACTCGTCGAGCCAGTCGGCGAAGTGCATGCGCCGCCCGGTCGCGGTGACCCGGTCGGCGGTGTAGGCGAGGCGGGCGAGGATGTCCAGGTCGGTGCCGATCACCGTCTCGATCCCGGGCCGTTGCAGCTTGACCGCGACCTCGCGGCCGTCGCGCAGAGTCGCGCGGTGCACCTGGGCCAGCGAGGCGCGCCCGATCGGTTCCGGGTCGAAGCGCATGAAGGCCTTGGTCAAGCGCACCCGCAAGCGCTCTTCGACCAGTTCGCGCACCTGCTCGAACGGGATCTGCTCGGTGACCCGGTCCTGCATCCGTTCCAGCGCGCGATGCAGGTCTTCGGGCAGCAGGTCGGGGCGGGTCGACAAGGCCTGGCCGAGCTTGATGAAAGCCGGCCCCAGCGATTCCAGATCGTGGACGAAGGCTTCGCCGTCGCGGCGTTCGCCGGCGGTCTGCGCTTGCGCATGCTCGGGCAGGCCGCGCCCGGCGGCGACGTCGAACTCGGAGAACGCGCCGATGTGGCGGTACTTGGCGACGAAGGCCAGCACCCGCGCCGTGCGCAGGGCCGGGTTGTCGCCGCGGTCGAGCCGGTCGAGCAGGGCCGCGGCCATGGCTCAGCCGCCGCGCAGCTGATGTTCGACCGCTTCGACCGAGGCGCCGAGCGCGACCATGCGCAGGCGTCGTGCGTCGAGGCCGAAGGCCTGCCTGCAACAGCGTAGTTCGTGTTCCAGTTCCAGGCCGATGCGGCTGCGGGCGCCACGCTGGTTCGGGTCGTCGCTCATGGCGATAGCTCCTGATCGGTCAGTGCAAGGTCGGCCGCGGCACCGGCGGCCCCAGGCGGCTGTCGAGGGTGAAGCGGATGCGCGCGCCGACGTAGTCGTATTCGTCGCGCCCGGCGTGGGCCAGCACGGCCTCGATGGCGCGGCCGAATTCGCGTTCCAGGGTCTGCGCATCGGGCGGCGATTCGATCCAGCCGGCGACGATCCGGTCGAGCTTGTCCAGGGCGAGTTCGAGCGCGTCGTTCATGAGAGCCTCCGAGGCGGTGGACGAGCGGCGGTGCTGTCACTGCATGCGGGCGGGTCGCAATGGGGCGTGCTATCGCAAGCGAAGCAAGGCGCGTGCCAGCGCCGTGCGATGGTGCTGGCCGGCCGGAACGGAAAACGTCCGCAGGAGACGCGCGCCGCGCCTGCGGGGTGCGACTCGGGCCCATCGGCCGGGCACCGCCGCCGGTCGCATGGGCGGCGAAGAACGCGTCATCGCCCGGAACGCCGGCGTTAAGCCGGACCCACCGGTGGTGCCCGCCGAGGCCGGCGATCGGGCATTTTCACCGTCGGCTCTCGGTCGCCGGCTTTGCGATCTGCGGAAATATTTTCGCGACAAGCACAATTTTCGCCGCGATTCCGGCGGCTCGCGGCGGCGCGCTGGGCGCGCTCAGCGGGCCTGACTGGGGCGATGGAACAGGCTGAAGACGCCGAGCGCGACGATCGCGCCGATCAGGCACAACGCCAGTCCGGCCACGCTGAGGTCGCCGCGGTCGAGTTGGCCGATGCCCAACAGCCGTCCGGCGCAGCCCCCGGCGATCGCGCCCGCGACCCCGACGGCGATGTGCTGAGCGGCGTTCTGCGGTGCCGCGCTGCGCATGACCAGACTGGCGACCCAACCGATCAGGGCGCCTACCGCGAGCCAAACGAGGATGCCGATCATTCCGCGTCTCCTCTCGATGCCGGCGAAATCGGCCGCCGGAAGGCCGTATGTCGCGATGCCACAGTGGACATGCCGCTGTCACGGGCGCGTCCTTTTTGCGCCGTTGCGGCGCGCGATCGAACAATCTGCGGATGGCCGCACATTCGCTGTGTGCGAAGGCTCCTGTCCGGCCGCTCCGCCGCGCCGCGATGGGGCTGGCTTGGGGCTTGCGCCAGGACGCTTGCCCGCTCCATCGCTGGTACGAACGGGAAAACGGCGCCAAGGCGGGCAGGGCGGAACGTTTTTCGGTCGTTTTTCGCCCCGGACCTTCGTTACAGCGGCCGCAAAGGCAGCAATTCCAGCCTGAAGCTCCGGGCATCGACGCGCAGATTCTGCCGGCCCGCGCAACAGTTCCTGCATACCCGTGGCGCGCCGCCGGCGCGCGCGCGACGAAGGCGCACTCGCGGACTTGGCACGCGACTTGCGGCATTCCCAGCGTTTCCCGCGTTGCGGCGCCGTCGCGCGCCGATCCGCCAGCGGCCGGTCCGCCCGGGCGCCCGCCGGGATCCCATTCCCCTGCTTATTGCGCCTTCCGGAGCGAGCATGAACGAATCCAGCGCCATCAAACCGCAGCCGCCGCAATCGCAGGACGAGCGGCCGGGACAGCAGACCCAGATGGTTCCGCAGCCGGAGACGATACGCGACAGCTACCGCGGTTCGCAGCGGCTGCTAGACAAGGTGGCGATCATCACCGGCGGCGACAGCGGCATCGGCCGCGCAGTCGCGGTGCACTTCGCACGCGAAGGCGCCGACGTGACCATCGCCTATCTGAACGAGGAACACGACGCCAAGGAAACCGAGCGGCTGGTGCGCAAGGAGGGCCGGCAATGCCTGCGCATCGCTGGCGACGTCGGCGACCCGGAGCACTGCCGCGAGATCGTGCGCCGCACCGTCGAGGCCTACGGCCGCATCGACGTGCTGGTCAACAACGCCGCCGAGCAACACAAGGTCGAAGAGCCCGAGCAACTGACCCCGGCGCAGATCGAGCGGACCTTCCGTACCAACGTGTTCGCGTACTTCTTCATGGCGACCGCGGCGCTGCCGCACCTGCCGCGCGGCGCCAGCATCGTCAACACCGGCTCGGTCACCGGCGTGCGCGGCCACGAGCAGTTGATCGATTACGCCGCGACCAAGGGCGCGATCCACGCGCTGACCTTTTCGCTGGCCCAGGCCGTGGCCGAGCGCGGGGTGCGGGTGAATGCGGTCGCGCCGGGCCCGGTGTGGACGCCGCTGATCCCGGCCAGCTTCGACGCGCAGGAAGTGGCGAAGTTCGGCGCCAACACCTTGCTCAAGCGTCCCGGCCAGCCGTCCGAGATCGCCCCGGCCTACGTGTTCCTGGCCTGCGAGGAAGCCTCCTTCATTACCGGCCAGACCATCCACATCAACGGCGGAGGACACATCAGTGCGTAAGCAGCAGCGCGAGACCAGCGATCCCGTGGGAACCGGCGAGCTGAAGGCCGTGGCCGAAGAGGCGTTGCGGCTGGGCACGCGGGCCCTGGAAAAGGGCCGCGAGTGGTTCCACGAGATGACCGACAACTTCACCGACAGGAGCGACGACATGAGACACCAAGGCGAGCGCAATCGCGGCGAACGCGGCCGCGACCCATACGGGCGCGAGGCGCAGCACCAAGGGCCTGAGATGGGCCATCGCTCGCGCCAGTCCGCCTCGCGCGGCGACTACGAAGACGGCGACGAGTACGCCGCCGGCCCGAGCACCGGCTCGTCCGGGCGCGACTGGGACGAGTTGAGCACCCGCGGCGCCGACCGCTACGGCCATGAGCGCGGCGGCGGCTACAAGTCCGATCACGGCCGACCCGAGCGCGGCCGCGAGTACGGCCATGCCAGCGGTCCCGACTACGGCCGCCAGGAGCCCTCGCGCCAGGCCTACGGGCAGAACTACGGCCAGGATTACGGTCAGGATTACGGTCAGGACTACGGCCGCGGCTGGCGCGACGACCGCGGCCAGGACCAGGCCCGTTCCGGTCGTTCGCACCCAGGCGAACGCAGCCTGTACGGCGCCCACGGCCCCGACGTCGAACGCGACTATTACGACAGCGGCTGGCGCGCCAGCGGCTTCGACGAACGCAGCCAGACCGTGGGCTGGGAAGACGACCGCGGCGACGCCCCCGGCACCTCGCGCGGCTCGCGCTTCGGCGGCAGCAGCGGCGGCTACTCGCGCTTCGGGCCCGGCTACGGCGGCGAAAGCGCCGGCCGCGGCGGCCGCGAAGGCCTGTACGACCACAGCGAACGCCGCCCGCAGCAAACCCGCGGCGGCGGCGAAGACCGCGGCTATAGCGAACGCGGCTACGGTCAAGGCTACGGCCGCTCCTCCGGCTACGCCGACCGCAGCGGCTTCTCGTCCTCGGCCTACGGCACCGGCTTCGAAGCCAACGCCGGCGCCTACCGCGAACAGGGCCTGGCCAGCCAACGCGGCCGCGGCCCCAGCCGCTACACCCGCTCCGACGAGCGCATCACCGAAGACCTCAACGAACGCCTGACCGAAGACGACCTGCTCGACGCCAGCGACATCGACGTACGCTGCGAAGGCGGCCGCATCGTGCTCGAAGGCGAAGTCGACCAACGCTGGATGAAACACCGCGCCGAAGACATCGCCGACGCCTGCAGCGGGGTCAAGGATGTCGACAACCGCATTCGCGTCCGCGGCGGCGACCGCTCGGGTTCCGGCTATGGCGGCCGGCAGAACGAAGCCGGTGGCGGCCAGCAGGCGGGGCAAGGGCAGGGCAGCCAGGGCAGCCAGACACAAGGGCAGGCGACCCAACGCCCTGCCAGCGCCGGCCAGCCGCGCACCGGCACCTTGCCGGGAACCTCGGCGCCGCCGCCGAGCGGCGCCGGCACCACCAGCGCTGGTACGACCGGGAGCGGGACTACGGGCAATCAGGGCGGAGGGGCGCAGACCCACTGATCGCAATCAAACCGCGGCGGAATGACTCCGCCGCGGTTTGAGTCGTACAGAAGATTTCTAATTCTGGCCGTAGGTTCGAATGCTTCATGGTCTATCAAACTAGATAAACGGAATGCCTGCTGTGCGGATTGATGGACCTGACAAGCGAGATTCTGGGCGGGACGGGCACTTGTGTAGTGCTGTTCGTAGCGCCCGGCAGAATCAAATCTCAATGACGCAGCAGTTGCAGCAGCAACACGTCTCAGTAGGTTTTCTCATGATTGAGTCGTCGCCTGTGGGGGCGATCTTCAGCTCAAAAAGGCGGGCAGGTCGATAAAGTTCGCGACTCTAAGTGCTTGCTGCGACTGCCAAATTTGCGTAGCTTTTAATCTTTTAGTTGTGGACTCGAATCCGCTCTTGTCTGAAAGTCCATTGGGCGTCGACGCAGTCTCGGAGCATGTTGCTGGGAGGGCAGCGATCCGGTGCATCCGTAGAGGTAGGGGCGGCGTAAGGCACGACCACGACCTTGCCGCTGCAATAAGCTGTCGACGAACGTACTCTGAACCGGTTGATCTGCGTCAACTACGGTAGAATCCATTGCGATCAGTCAATTTAAAGTGACATCTATGCGAGCGCAGCCCGCTACGACACTTGTCTACGACAGCTATTGGAAATTTGCGGCCGAGCGGCTTGCAATATACTACCGGCGCTTGTCCAGCCCCCAGGGGCCTTGGACTTTAGACCCGATTCTTCACGAATATCGATTCACTAACGTGTTCCGGGCTTCCGACAGGGTGAGTCAGTATCTTATTCGGGAAGTTCAGTATGGGGAGGGGCGCCCCCAGGAGCCTGCGGAAGTTTATTTCAGAACGCTGTTATTCAAGATTTTCAACCGGATTGATACTTGGAGAGCGCTCGAAGAAAGACTCGGGAGGCTGAGTTGGAAACATACGAGTCTGCAAGCCATCGAAGATGCTCTCGATGAGATGTTGCGATCGGGGCGGAAGATCTACTCCGCGGCATACATCATGCCCTCTCCGAAGTTTGGAAGGGATCGCAAACACTCCAATCACTTGATTTTGCTCGCCAGAATGATGGCTGAAGATATGCCTTTAAGAATGGCTAGGGCGCGATCATTGCGCTCGGTCTATGAGCAATTGCTGCAATATCCTGGCGTTGGGAGTTTCTTGGCATTTCAGTATGCGATAGATCTAAACTATTCGTCTTTGATGGATTTCGACGAGTCAGATTTTGTCGTGGCAGGCCCGGGGGCGCTTGACGGAATCTCTAAGTGTTTTGTGAAGGGGCATTCATTTTCACCGGGCGAAATAATCAATATGATGGTTGATCGACAGTTTGAGGAGTTCAGCCAGAGGGGTCTGAGGTTTGATGGCTTGTTTGGGCGGCCACTGAAGCCCATCGATTGTCAAAATATTTTCTGTGAGATTTCGAAATACGCGAGGGCGGCTTATCCGGAGATGGTTGGTGCTGCCGGGCGAACGCGGATCAAGCAGAAGTATCGAGGCTGTATCGCTGAGGCGATCCCCCTCCCCATGTTTCCGCCAAAATGGAATTTGAATGCGCAGCGATCAGAGCCGCTGTTCATCGAAAAAACTCCCGAGCTAGTTCAGGGTGAGCTCTGTTAGTGGTTATTCGTCGGATAGGGCGAGTGCATTGCATAACCAATGTCTATCAAGCTCAATGACTGTTGTGCGAAATGCAACGGCCTTCTTCCTCCACATGGCGTTGCGAGCTGCACCGGTTGCCCGCACGCTGATCTCGTTGTTGGGTAGTTCAACCAGGCTCAATAAGTCTAATTCGGCGGCGTCAGGTGAGAAAAATCCCAGCGAGGCGAGAACTGCGCGTCTCTTTACATCAATACGCCCAGGTTCGATCTGGTCACTGTCAATGTTGGGGCAAGACTTTGTGCTCGGTTTCTCAAGAAGTGCCGTCCCGAATCCTACAACTCTGCCGGCGATAGGGATGTGCACGTCCGGGCGATAGCTGAGGGACCGGCTATCAAGGTCCACCGTGACAGTGCCTTGGCCCTCCAAGCGCAGTCGGTGGTAGGCCTCGTACCCTTCTGTTATGGCGTCTTCCCATTCCCACGCTCTATTGGCCGACACCTCTAAGCCAGTCACAAGGCTCTGGATAAATTTGAGAAATTTGAACGTAATATCATGTTTATTTGAAAACAGCCTGATGGGCTCTCCAGCCGAGGGTTGATTAGGGGCCGCCAATCGCTCCCCTTCACAATGAATCGCCTTGATGACTGCCTCTTCTACTATCTTTGCTCTGGCGCCGTCTTCTACTTCATCAGTCTTCGAGTTGGCCTTTCTCTTTCGCCCCATGAGGCTACGTACAACAGGAGACCATCCTAGGTGCGCGATGTTTGCTAGGTGCATGACGTCATGAAATCTGTAGCCGTCATCGCTATAGGAATTGTCTGTAAGCTGATCCCCTAATCGTTTTCCTTCGAGATACATTTGAGCTCTGCCCTCGCTGACAGTTACAAAAGCCACCTCAAATTTTCTAGGAAATTGCTGGTCGACTGGGGATTCGCGATCATGAACGATAACGGGGTGGTTTCTGTTTCGACGGTAAGAGACTTTATCTATATTGTGCTGAGCGACTTCGTCAAGATTCAATCCATAGATGCTGGCTAAAGCTGATATATGCCATGCAATCTCGCCAAGGATATTATTGAATGGCCTGTCATTAAGTGATTTATTAAGTTGGCGCTCGATATCTGGCAACAATACCCTGAATAGTTCTGCGCAGAGCCGGTAAAGAACTGCGATGCAAACTTCAACTAGAACTCTTTCTTTAGTGCGGGCTGTCAGGTAGGCAACCGCTTGGTAATCTTGGAAGTTCATGTGCCTCGTGGATCGCCGGAAGGATTCGGCAGCATCAAGAAATGCTTGGCGATTATCGCTTCCGATTACGATTCTGATTTGCTCTGATCTCGAATTATCAGCCGAAAGTTCGGCCTTTAGGTTTTCAATGTCGTGAATGAAGATATTTATCGGTTTTTCGGTATTTGCTACACGGGCCAGGGCGAAGCAGTACCACATAACATCGCCGAGCTCCTCCTTAATTTCTAAGTTCGGCTCGTTCCATGCGCTTATTCCATCTTCCTGTAGTAGCTTTTTCTTGATTGCTGAGGCGACAGAGCCAATCTCAGAGGCTAATCCGTAGATCGCAATTTCCTTGCGCTCTTCTGGGCTTCGGTGTCTGAACTGATCGGTATCTTGAACGAATTTGTCATATTCTGATATTTTCATTGAGGCCTTCCGGTTGGCTGTACTATTTGCTCAGCTCCAATTAATCGGTCGTCCCAAGTTCCCCCTGGGTAACTGATTGAACCATCTCTCTATTGCCCTGATAAAGTTAGGTGAAAATTGCGATCGATAATCTCTCGTGCTGGGGTACAAATCGTCGTTCGCAAAAGACCTCAATTTTTTAGGTATGGGGATTGAGTCTCTGCCAAAGTAAACGAATTCGTAACTTATAAGCACCATTTCAGAGGTCGTTGTGTCGCGATCTAGATTGGCTTGGTTTACGGATCCGTCAGCGTAACTGTGGTGCGACCTCTCTTGCTTCCATTTTTTGCGGGCATTGCGATGGTAGATGTTGTCGCCATAAGCATGTGCTGGGCTGGCGTGGAAATTCGGGCGTTTCACAGCGTAGCTGGGATCATCCCAGTATTCCTGGAATGTAATTTTCTTGCTGACGCGCATGGCGCAAATTAGCTCGCCTGGCCGCTTGTTTGCTTTGCTTCCACAGCCAAATACGAGGTCTCCAATTTTCGCGGCTTTTCGAATCTTCGGTTTGCATGTCGCGAGAGTGCACGCGCCATGGAAAGGGTTGGGTGCAAATCCATAGTCGCGAGTAATCTTGTAGGAATAGACCTGCATAGCTATTGACACTTCTGATGATCAATAACGCGGTCCTTGATGGGTGCGTTGTCTGCTGATTCCCATACGTCTTCACCCTGAATAACGTTGGCCAGCCGAGCGCTGGAAATTCGGATGATCGCGCCAGCAATATCAAATTCCTGGGGATACACTGTCCGAGCCCCACCAACAAGACCTACCATGCGCTTGCCGAGCTGGCCAGCTACACTGGCAGCGCCGTGAATTTCCCCGTCTTGCTCTAGTTCTTCTGGGATAAGGAAGATGCATAGCTCTGCATTGCTAATGCAATTTCTAATCGTCTCAGATACGTCGCTCTCATCGTGGAGCAGTCCTCGGGCGGCTTCAGTGCTCGCTAGCGCCGAGCATACCGCGTAGCCATTCTGCTCCAGCTCTTCCTGAACGCGAGGCAGTTCGTCTTTGTTTGAATTTACATATATTACGCATGCCTTTTTCTGTCGGCTCATGTTGGTCTCTGATTGTTAAGATGCCAGGGCGTTAAAAAGGTTGCATGGTTGCGTTGTTTATGGGCATGGCTTAGAAAGTTCTTCTTCGCGCTATATGCATTTGAGAAGTGGCGTCAGGTGGGGTGATATCGATTTTTAACGCCAGAAAATTTCCTCGATAATTGCTGCGGGTCGGTGCTGGGGCGGCCATCGATTCAGTCCTCATCAGGGCTTTATTTCTAATCCCCTACGTAAAAATGAGCGAGAACAGGCCAATGTACTGCTCCGAGTAACAAGGTGGCTCGGCGGGTTGTGAGCAGGCGGTGTGCCTTTTGCGTTTGCAATTGCTCTCAGTTTCGTGGGTCATCGTCTCATTCAGTGAGGCTCAATCGCGGCAGGCTGGATATGCGTGAGAGCAGGGACGGCAGCGCGCATGACGTGGCTGCTTAGTTCAGCGGTTGCGTAAGCTCCCCCGTCAAGCACAGAGTTCAGAAGTAGAACCTCCGGCGGATCGTTGGCGCGCCTCGGTAGGCGTCTGATTACCCAACGAATCGTGTGGTCGCAGTTCGTTGTATTCGATCATCCACCCGTGCGCGGCCTCGCGGACATCGTCGAGACGGGCGAACAGGTGCGGGTCCAGCACGTCCTCGCGGAAGGTGCGGTTGAAGCGTTCAATGTAGGCGTTCTGGTTTGGCTTGCCGGGCTGGATGTACTGGAGCGCTACGCCGTTGGCCTTGGCCCAAGCCGTGAAAGCCTCGCCCAGGAACTCCGGACCGTTGTCCGAGCGCAGCACCTGCGGCAAGCCGTGATCGCGCTTGAGTTGCTCGAAGACTCGCACCAGGCGGCTGGAATTGATCGACGTGTCGATCTCGATATGCAGCGCCTCGCGGTTGAAGTCGTCGACCACGTTGAATGTCCTGAAACGTCGGCCACAGGTCAGCGCGTCATTCATGAAGTCCATGGACCAGACCATGTCCGGCAGCCGTGGCACGTACAGCGCGGTGCGTTCCCTCTTGGGCAGGCGCTTGCGCGCAGCCCGTCGCAGATTCAGTCGCATCGCTCGGTACACGCGGTAGATCCGTTTGTGGTTCCACTGTGGATGGCTGCGCCGAAGGAACGCGCGGCACTTCCAGAACCCACGGCTGGGCCGCTCTTCGACCAGCCTGGCCAGCGCAGCGATCAACTCTGCGTCGCGCACGGCCCAGTCCAGCGGCGGCCGGTACCACGCCGCCTCCGACAGGCCCACGCAGTTACAGCGACACACCGGCCGCGCGTGCACCTCCACCAGGTATCGCACTGCCTCGCGCTTGCGCACCGGCCCTACAGTTTTTTTGCGATCAAATCCTTCATCGCAGCGTTGTCCAGCGCCAGCTCCGCATACATCCGTTTAAGCCGCGCGTTCTCCGCCTCGAGCTCCTTTACCCGGCGCAGCTCGGAGGCTTCAAGCCCGCCGTACTTGCTCTTCCACTGGTAGTAAGTCGCCACGCTGATGCCAGCCTGGCGACAGACGTCCTTGACCGGCACCCCAACATCTGCCTGCTTGAGGATCGAGACGATCTGCGTCTCGGTGAACTTCGAAGTCTTCATTGGAACCTCCTGGTAGGAACATGCCAGAAAGTTCTACTTTCAACATCTGTGTCAGGCGGGGAAGCTTACGGTTGCATTGGCGTGTCAGTCGTCCGGATATATCGGCAGTTTTGTAGTCGGACAAAGGAGACGCCAGAAGACGCCTGCACATGCTCCAGCCTCCTTTGGCGCTGATCAAAATTTCAGCAATCGTTGCCGACTTGACCGCGTGCTTACGGAAGCCCGTGTTGGCGGCAGGGCGGGCGCTCTCCGGCTTGGTCTGGGGCGGCTAGGCGGAGCGGCCTGTTGCGAGAGTAGAGACGTCAGGGGCGCAGCTGTTGAGTGGATGGGGTAGTTCTAGATCCACGTCAAGAGCGTCGCTTTCAATTCCAGAGCCTCTTCCACTTCGGCCGCACATTCGACCTGGCAAGGAGGCGGCCTGAGGCGCTACTAGCGGCTCAAAGGCGGGGCGGGCTTGATCTATCAAAGCCTGGTCAGTACTGCCCATAGCCCCAACATATAGAGCGCCAGAGCAAAACCCATGAGGAAATCTTGCGCGAACTTCGGAGCAATCCAGGTAATCGCTAGAACAATTCCCCGCCATAAGAGCCATGCCAGCGCGAGGATGAAGGCCCAAACCACGGGAGGGAACAGGCCTAGGGGTCCGAAAAGCGGGGTCAGAGTGACTTTCTGACGCATCTAGAAGAGAGGTGCTCTAACCCAGCGTCCGCCGAGGGTCGCAAGGAGCAAGCGACTCGTGACCTTCATGTTGGGGCATAGTCAAACGACAATGCATGTGCAGCGCGGCGACGCGATTGCTTTAGCTGACATCGAGCAATCTACTGGGCCGAAGCCGCTTTGCGGCTAGGCCTGGATTCGCGCGGGTGTGGACGGATAGCGCGGCCCAGTGATGCTGGAAGTTGAAGGCGCGCTCGGCGTAGTGGGCGCCCCAGGTCTCACCGACTCCAGTGCGTCCAGCAGGGCGACGGCTCGCGCCTTTGCGCGGCGGATCGAGAGAGGCGTGTGGCAGCTCGGGTATAGGCCACACCCCACCGCCTCACTGCGGCGGACCCACCCAAGCCAGCGGATCCAGCATCAGCCAAAAGCCTTCGGCGCCTTTCTCCGCCAGCACCATCTGCGCGCCGAGGTCGCTGGCGCGTTCGCGGAACTCCAGCTCCAGTGCGGTCCAGGCTTCGACTTCGTCGTCGCCGTCGTCGTAGATCTGGCGCACCAGCAAATGCCCCGGCGCTTGCATCCGCCATTCGAATGGCAGCGTTTCCTGGCCGAACGCCGGCGACCAGCTGTGCAGTACGCCGTGGCCGCCGTCGTGGAATTCGATGCGGTCGCCGGTCAGGCCGGCGGCGGTGCCCAGCGCCGATTGCCAGCGCCCGACCGGGCCGCGCAGCAGGATGTGCGATCGATGTTCTGCGTTCATGGCCTGCATTTTGCCGCAATCGGGTCGGTCTCGGAGCGGGGCGGGCCGCTGTCGGCCCGCGCCGTCAGCCGCCGACTTCGATCGGTTTACCTTCCACCACCAACTCGTAGATGGTCTTGGTGATTTCCGAGCCGGCCATGTAGCCGAACGCGCCGGTCGCGAGCGTGCCGACGCCGTACGCGGCCCAGCCCCACGGGCCGGTGGTGTTGACCGGCGCGGCGACGGTCGCGAATGCGCCGCCGGCGGCGGCCGCGCCGGCCCAGCCGCCGGCTACTTCGACCACGGTCTTGACCTTGTCCTCGGCGGTGTAGATCCGGTACGCGTCGGCGGCCACGCCGACCACGATCAGCACCCGTCCGCCGACCCGGAACGCGCCTTCGACCTTGCCGGCCCAGCCCTCGCGCGCGGCCAGGTCGTTGGCCGACTTGAGCACCTCCGGATCGGCCTTCACGCCGTGGTTCTTGATCACGTCGACCAGACCTTGCGCGCCGCCCTGGACGCGTACGTTCTCGGGGCGGCTGGTCAGGGTGAACTCGCCGTTGGCCGAGCGCGAGAACATGCTGTCCTGCAGGCTGACCTTGCCGACGCCGCTCTCGGACTTGGCCACGGTCTCGCCGACTTCGGTCCACATCTGCCGCTCGGCCATCTTGCTGGCGCTGCGGTCGATGGCGTGCTGGTTGCGCTTGGACAGGGGGTCGTCGGGGCCCTTGCCGGCCTTCTCGCGCACCTGCTGCTCGACCGCTTCGGCGGCGGCGGCGTACTTGCGGTCGTAGATCTCCAGCAGTTCGCGCTCGCCGAACTGCAGCGGCGGCTTGCCGCTGGTGTTGGCGACTTCCACCGGCACCACCACGCTCTTGTCGCCGCCTACGCCGACGTGCGGATTGCCTTCGGTGACGAACCACGACACCGGGCCGACCTGGCCCAGTTCGGGACGGAACGGCGGCTTGCCTTCGGAGATGTTGCGCAGCATTTCGGCGGCGACTTCCGGCGTGACTGCGCCGTTGCCGGGCGCGCCGGCGCGGCTGCCGTCGGGCATGAACGGAATGCCGGCGGCGGCGCCGGTCGGCGCGTTCGGATCCAGGCCGGCGCGGTCTTGCGCGGCCAGCAGCTTAAGCAGGCCCGACTGCGCCGAGGTCGGCGCCAGTTCGATCTTGCCGTCGCGGGCGGCCGACAAATCGATGGCCGGGCCCTGTTTTTGCGGATCGCTGGACGGGGCGTGCAGGGTGCCGTCGTCCAGCGCCGGCGCGCGGCGCGCGAACTCGGCGGCGGCCTGCGGCGACAGCCCGGCGTCGGCGGCCATCTGCTGGTAGCCCTTGTCGAGCACGCTACGCGCGCTGTCGCCGGGGGCGACCTCGACGGCGACGCCGTGCTGGGTGCCGATCGGCTTGGCCTGATCCAGGCGCTGCACGGTCTGTACCGCACTGGTCAGGGCGATCTGATCCATCGGCAGCAGGCGCGAGCCGACCGCGTCCTGCAGCTGCTGGCCCTGATCGGGATGCTGGCGCGCGTAGTCGGCGATCGCGTAGGCCATGCCTTCCACATCGGTGTGGCCGCAGTACTGGTGGTCCGTGACGATGCGGTTGGCTTCGGCCAGCACCGCAGCGTCGTAGCTGGAGCCGGTGGTGGGCAGCAGGAAGATCGGCGGAGGCGCGACGGGACGGGTGGGGTCGGTCATGGACGAACGCAGGCGCGAGTGGGGTTTGGCAGAAACCTTAATAGGGGATTGGACGCGCGCAAGCTAGGAACGACCCTAGCGCCGCGGCGACGCCTGCGCGGCCGCGGCTTCGCGCCCAGCCGCGGTCGCGGCTCGGCGCTTTTCACTGTGACGGCGATCACGTCGATGCGTGGCAAATGATACGGCGCCGTGCTTGCGCGGCTGCCGAATAAGGTCGCGACCTGGCTTGGCTTGGCAGCGGTGAGACGGCTGGGCTACACCGGCGAGACATCTTGAATGAAAGGCGCTCTGACCCCGTTTCCGCCTACCGGGAACTATTCGTCGCCTGCACGGCTTCGGAGTCAGGAGCCGCGATGAGTTCCCCCGGCACCTGCGTGTCCCCGCCCATGGGCGACGTCGGCGGCTGCGGCGGTAACGGAGGCAGCGGCTGCTCTATGTGCTCGGGTATTGGATGAGGGCGCGGAAGGATCCGATCGATGACGACGCTGGCGATCTGCTTTCCATCGACGTCGTGGCCGATGATGATCTTGTTCCGGCCTTCCTGCTGCGACCATGCGACGCCCAGCTTGTGCGAACCCACCAGCTCTGGCTGGCTATGCGGCCAGAACCTCTTGGCGAACTCGGAGGCCAATGGCCCCGGCTCGGCCAGTTCGGCGATGAGCAGGCACTCGTCCGGGTAGTAGTCGAGGCAACGCAACTCGACCGCTCTCAAGGGGCGCCCTGCCAACGTGCCGCTCTGGGCTTCGAACGATGTGGACGCACCGTTGTCGCTGGTCTTGATCAGGCGCGTCGACAGCGCTTTGCCGACGTTTGCGGCGTTCCAATGCTCGATGGCCGTCAGGGCGTCGACCCCGCGCTTGAACGTTTCCATCTCGCCTGCCGGGCGCGCGTCGTCGCACCCGCCCAGCCAGAGGGCGAGGCCCACGATCAATGAGCCTCTCAGGCGCGCAGCGGCGACGGACGGTGTAGCGATGCGGGTCATGACAGCTCCTTGTCGGCCCGGGAACGGATTCGCCAATCTATCCGCGGTTCGACTGCCCCAGCAACCCAGCGCGGGGCGCCTGAGCGAAAGCTGGCTGGCTCGGGCGCCTGGAACAAGCTGGTCAGGATCAGCAGCAGGCAGAACAGCGCGATTGCGATTGCGTGCAAGCAGCCCGGCTTTGCGCCAGGCCGGCCGCTCAGTTCCCCGCAGGCGGCTCGGCCAGCAGTGCCGAGCAGCGTCGGCAGGCATCGCGCACCCGGCGCAGATTGTCGCGCACGGCCGGGTCGTCGGCGGCGCCGGCCTCGACCAGGCCGCTCGCGGCGGCGCTGGCCATGGTCACGGTGTTGATCTCGTTGCGTAGCCGGTGCAGCCAGTGCGCGAACTCGGCCGGGTCCGGTCCGGGCCCGTGCTGTGCGTCCGAACCCGGCTTGGGCGCGGCCTCAGACGTCATGGCCGTTCTCGCGCAGGCGCGCCAACTGGTTGTGGATGGTGCGTACGCTGACCCCCAGCGACTGGGCGGTGCGGGTGCGGTCGCCGTCGCAGTGGGCCAGGGTCTTGAGTAGCATTTCCTGTTCGACCTGGGCGTAGGTCATGCCGACCGAGAACGAGACCTGGGTGGCGTCGTGGTGCACCGGTGCCAGCTTTCGGAACCCCGGCGCGATCCGGATCTCGTCGTCTTCGGCGGTCAGGAAGGCGCGCTGCACCGCGCTGCGCAACTCGCGCACGTTGCCGGGCCAGTTGTGCCGCAGCAGCACCCGGTCGGTGCCGGCGGCGAAGCGTTTGCGGGTGCCGTAGCGGGCGTTGAGGCGTTCGAGGAAATTGTCCGCGATCAGCAGGGTGTCCTCGCCGCGGCTGCGCAGCGGCGGCAGGTCCAGGGCGATGTCGGCCAGGCGGTAGAACAGGTCCTCGCGCAAAAGGCCTTCCTCGACGCTGCCTTGCGGGTCGCGATTGGTCGCGGCGACCACGCGTACGTCGATCTCGACCGCCTCGCTGCCACCGACCCGGGTCACCGTGCCGGTTTCGAGCACGCGCAGCAGATAGACCTGCAGCGCCGGCGGCATCTCGGTAATTTCGTCGAGAAACAAGGTGCCGCGGTTGGCCTGCTCGAAATAGCCGCTATGGCGCGCGGCGGCGCCGGTGAAGCTGCCGCGTTCGTGGCCGAACAGATGGCTGGCGAGCAAGTCGGGCGCGATCGCGCCGCAATTGACCGGGACGAAGGCGCCGCTGCGGCCGCTGAACTCGTGGATCGCGCGCGCGACCAGTTCCTTGCCGGTGCCGCTTTCGCCGCTGACCAGCACGGTGGCCTCGGAGGGGGCGATCCGCTCCAGGCTGTCGACCAGCCGGCGCATCGCCGGCGACTGGCCGATCATGCCGCCGCGGGCTTCCTCGCGCGGCTGCGGCGGGCGGGCGCGCGCGGCGGCGTGTGCGAGCAGGGTGGAGAACTGCTCCGGACACAGGGGTTTGACCAGATAGTCCACCACCGGCAGCGACACCGCGCGCGCCGCGCTCTCCACCGAGGGCTGGCCGGTGACGATGGCGATCTGGCCGTGTTCGGGCAGGTCGATGTCGTCGAGCAGGTCGAAGCCGTTGCCGTCCGGCAAGTCCAGGTCGAGCAGCAGCAGATCCACCGCCGGCAGGCGGGCGAAACCGCGCGACTGTTCCAGCGAGTGCGCCATGTAGGGAATGAACCCGCGCGCCCGGGCGAAGTCGGCGGCGGCGGAGGCGAAATCGTGATCGTCGTCGACGATCAACACGGTGGGGCTGGGGGCGGATGCGTTTGCGGCCACGTCCAGTCGTCCGTTATCCGGGGGTCTCACGCTAGCTGAGCGCGAGTTAACGAGGCGTTGGCGGAAAATGATTCCGACGTGATGAAAGAGTTGCTGCAACCGGGCGCCTGCGTCGCGACGGCCGCGCCGCACGCGCGGCGAAGTGAATTCGAGCACGTGTTTAGCGGGGATTCGTTCATCGATCGAAGGCAGGCGCAGTCAGTTTCGTCGATGCGCGCAGCGGCTGCGGCGAGCCTGGCCGCCTGCGCTCGCATCGGTCCTTTCTGAAGCATTCAGCCCCGCACCGCGACCGGCGTCGCCGATCGCGGGCGGTGCGCTGCTGCGCAATCGGCTGGCACGGGAGTTGCGTCATCGCTGGTAGGCGACACGGCCATGCGCTATCGACACGGTCTTCGTCGCCGTCATCCATCCATCACCAGGAGACGCACATGGCTTACTCGGCACACCGCGCTTTTCCGGCTCCGTTCGCTTCCGTTTCCTCCGCGGGTCAGGGCCGCGCTGGCGCGCGAGTGCAGCCGTCATGGTCGTCGGACTATGCGATCGCCGTTGCCACGCATGCGCCGCAGGTTTCCGGCGAAGCGGCTGCGGACGGCGGCCCCGCGTCGATGCAGTCGCTGGACGTCGTCGACATGGAGTCCGAACTGAGCTACTGGCGCAGCCATTACCGCGGCCTCACCCATTGCGAAGGCCTGCGCTACAGCGACCACGAACCGGCGCTCAAGCTCGGCCTGGACGCCTACATGCGCAGCCACGGCCGCTCGATCGACGAGATGGAGCGGGAGCTGCGCGACGGCTACCGCCGCACTCGCGGCGGCGCGCGCCTGGACTGGGACCAGGCCCGCGTCGTGGTCGAGGCGGCGTGGCATCGATTGAACAACCGGGGCGGCGCCGGATGAAGTGGCATGAGGCGTTCGAGCGCGGCGCCAAGGCCGCCGCGCGCTTCACCGGCCACCCGCTGTGCTTCTGCCTGGCGGTCGGCGTGGTCGTGCTGTGGCTGCTCAGCGGGCCGGTGTTCGGCTTCAGCGACACCTGGCAGTTGATCATCAATACCGGCACGACCATCGTGACCTTCCTGATGGTGTTCCTGATCCAGAACTCGCAGAACCGCGACGCCGCCGCGGTGCAGATCAAGCTCGACGAACTGATCCGCGCCACGCTGAAGGCCGAGAACGCCTTGCTCGACCTGGAAGAGCTGGACGAGGACACGCTGGAGCGGTTCCGCCGGCGCTACGAAGCGCTGGCGCAGAAAGCCCGGGCCCGCAGCGGCCGCAGCCAGCGCGACTGTCCCGCCGATGCCGACGACGCCGATGAGGCCGACGACAGCGGTTCCGCACCGGCGCGCGACATGGCTCCACCACGAGTTTCCCCACCACGAGGCGATACGACATGAAGAAGACCCAACCCGAAGCCGCGCAGGTGCGCGAGTTGCTGTTCCAGGCCCTGCAGACCGAGCAGGGCGGGGTGAAGATCTACGAAGCCGCGGTCGACAGCGCGATCAACGACGACCTGCGCAAGGAGTGGAAAGGCTACCTGGACGAAACCCGAACCCACGTGCGGGTGCTGCTGAACGTGTTCAAGGAACTCGGCCTGGACCCGGAACAGACCACGCCGGGGCGCGAGGTAGTCGGCCATATCGGCGAGTCGCTGGTCGCGGCGATCCGCAAGGCGCAACAGGCCGGCGATCCGGCGGCGGCGCAGCTGGTCGCGGCCGAATGCGTGGTCCTGGCCGAAACCAAGGACCATATGAACTGGGAACTGATCGGTCATCTGGTCGAGCACGCCAAGGGCGACGGCCTGGAGGTGCTGAAGACCGCGTTCGAAGCGGTCGAGTCCGACGAGGACCATCATCTCTACCACACCAAGGGCTGGGCGCGGGAACTGTGGATCGAGTCGCTGGGCCTGCCTGCGGTGCTGCCGCCGCCGGAAGAGGTCAAGCAAGTCGAGACCGCGATCGGCGCTGCGCGCGCCGAACAGGCCCGTTCGCGGATGCTGTGAACGCGGCGCATGCCTGCGTCGTTCGGCGGACCCGCGATGCCGGTGCGCGGGTTTCCTGCACGGCGCGATCCGGCCGCGCGCAGCGCCGTCGCCGCATGCGCGGGCCGGCGCCGGGTAAACGCGATGCGGCCCTCGTTCACCCGTCTTGGACGGTCGCGGTCGCACAGTTGGAAGCTCCGCTTCCCGTCACGCATTGCGAGGTGCCGCCATGGCCCGCCCGATCTGGACCGGAACCCTGTCGTTCGGCCTGCTCAACATCCCGGTCAAGCTGATGACCGGCGAGCGCCGGGTCGACCTGCATTTCCGCATGCTCGACAGCCGCAATAAGGCGCCGATCCGCTACGAGCGGGTCAATGAGGAGACCGGCGAGGAAGTGCCGTGGAAGGAGATCGTCAAGGCCTTCGAGTACGACAAGGGCAATTACGTGGTGATCGAGGAGGCCGACATCGCCGCGGCGGCGCCGGACCACAAGGAAACCGTCGATATCGACACCTTCGTCGACGCCGCCGCGATCGGGCCGCAGTTCTACGACAAGCCCTACGTGCTCGAGCCGGGCAAGAAGGCGGAGAAGGGCTATGTGCTGCTGCGCGAAGTGCTGCAGCGCACCGGCAAGGTCGGGGTGGGGCGGGTGGTGATCCGCACCCGCGAGTACCTGGCCGCGGTGATGCCGCACGAGGACGCGCTGCTGCTGATGATCCTGCGCTACGCCCAGGAGATCGTCGACCCGGCCGACTACAAACTGCCCGAGGGCGGGCTGGCGAAGTGGAAGATCTCCTCGCGCGAGGTCGACATGGCCCAGCAGCTGATCGACTCGATGAGCAGCGGCTGGAAGCCGGAGCAGTACAAGGACGACTTCCGCCAGCGCCTGCACAAGGTGATCGAACAGCGGGTCAAGTCCAAGCAGGTGGTGCGCGGCAAGGTCAGCGACGAGAGCAAGTTGCCGGAGAACGCGGCCACCAACGTGATCGACTTCGCCGAGCTGCTCAAGCGCAGCCTGGCCAAGAAGGGCGGGCGCGGCGCCGCCGAGCCGGCCAAGAAGAGCGCCAGGAAAGCGGCCAAGAAGACCGCGACCAAGGCGGCCAAGAAGGGCGCCCGCAAGGTCGCCCGCAAGAGCGCGCGCAAGTCGGCCTGAGGCGCTGCGTGGGACGCTGGCGCAATCGCCGCTGCGACCGCCGCTTCCGATGCGGCTAAGGCTTTGCCGGAAGCCGGCAAAGCCTGCCTGGTGCTTGAGCGCGGCTTAGCGCGGCGGCCCGCGCCGGTCGCGGTCGCGCCCGGCGCGCTCTCCATGCACGCGATCCTCGTGCTCGCCGTCGTCGCGATGCGGCGGGGACTTGCTGCCGATCTTGCGTTCGACCACGTTCAACAGAGTCAGCACGCCCAGGGTCAGCGCGGTCGCGGCCAGCGCCAGCACGTAGTAGTGCAGGCCAGTGCAGGCGCCGATCACCGCGACCATCAACAGCGAGGCGGCGGTGGTGATGCCGGCCACGGCCGGGCCGCTGCGGCGGGCGAAGATGGTGCCGGCGCCGATGAAGGACACGCCGGCCACGACCGCTTCGACCAGGCGCAGCGGGTCGATGTTGACCAGGAACGGCAGCCGGAACCGCGGGTCGGCCGCGACCAGTTGGCCCAGGCCGACCAGCAGCGCCGAGGCGCCGGCGACCAGCATATGGGTGCGGAAGCCGGCCGGCCGGTTCTTGAATTCGCGCTCCAGGCCGATCGCGCCGCCGAGCAGCATGGCGTAGGCGGTGCCGGCGACGACCCAGAGTTGTTCGGTCTGCATGAACGGCCTCCGTTGTCCGGCGCCGCAACGGCCGCGACGCCGACCGATAGATAGCGGCCGCCGCGTGAGCCGGTCGTGACCGCAGGCGCATACGCCATCGTGACGGCGCCTAGACGTAGCCCATACCTATCCCTAACGCCGCGCTGCTGCCGGGTTAACTGCGCCGCGGGTAGCGTCGAATCGAACCAGCAACGGGAGCCAGCCATGTCGCGCGGCGAAAAATCGGCTTACACCGACAAGCAGAAGCGTCAGGCCGAACACATCGAAGCAGGCTATCGCAAGGACGGCGTCTCCAAGAAAGAAGCCGAAGCGCGCGCCTGGGCCACCGTCAACAAGCAGGACGGCGGCGGCAAGAAATCGGGCTCCGGACGCAAAGACCATCACTGAAGCCTGGCGCCGGAATGAAGGCTGCCCGGGCCACGGTCACCTGGACCACGCCCACCTGGACCCGGCCACACCGACAAGACATCGAGATCTCCGATTCGCCAACCCATGCGCCGCCCCTGGTCGCGGCGCCACCGCGAGGACTATCTGCATGAAAGCCATCCGCACCGCGAGTTTCCTGCTCGGCCTGAGCCTGTGCGCCGCGGCCGTCGCCGCGCCGCAATCGGCCGGTACCGCCGCTGCCCAAGACCCGGCCACCACCGCCGCCGGCAACGAGTCGGCGCAGCCGGTCAGCGACACCTGGATCACCACCAAGGTCAAGACCGAACTGTTGGCGACCAAGGGCGTGTCCGGCACCGACATCAGCGTCGAGACGGTCAACGGCGTGGTCAAGCTGTCCGGTCATGTGGCCGGCAAGGCCGAGTCCGACAAGGCGGCCGCGGTCGCGCGCAACGTCGACGGGGTCAAGAGCGTCGACACCAGCGCCCTGGTCGCGGCCAAGAGCGGCAAGTAAGTCAATAGCCGAAGTAACAGTAACCGTTTGGGGGACGGCCGCGGGCGCCGGCGGATCGACGCCGTCCGGCGCCCGTGGGTCTGCGGCCCGTTGCGGCGGCCGTCCTCCTTACCCGCGTATTCGCCGATTCCCAATTCCCGATTCCCGATTCCCGATTCCCGTCCTGATACCCGATTCCATCCGGCCATGACCCAGCTCGCCGACCGCGTCGTCACCGACTCCGCCGATATCGCCCGCCTGACCCGTCTGATCGAGCGTCTGCCGGACGAAGGCCTGGTCGAGCTGGTGCTGGTCGACGGCAGCCGGCGCAGCGGAGTCGTGACAACCCGGCCCAGTCTGCAGACCTTTCTCGATCCCAGCGGCCGCGAAGGCATCAATGCGATCCTGCGCTTCGACGACCTGCGGATCGAGAACCGCAGCTGCTATCTGTGGCTGGACGAGATCCTCGAGATCCGTCCGATCCAGTCCGACCGGCGCGACTTCGCCCGGCCCGCGCCGGGCGAGTGAGGCGCGCCCGGGTCGGCACGCCACGCTCGGCATCGGCCGGCCCCGTCCGGGCGCACCACCAGGAGCACGCCATGGCCACCTGCGATGTCTGCGGCAACCAGTACGACAAGACTTTCACCGTGAACATGGCCGGACAGACCGGCACATTCGATTCGTTCGAGTGCGCGATCCATGCGATGGCGCCGCGCTGTACGCATTGCGACTGCCGCATCGTCGGCCACGGGGTCGAGAACGACGGCCACTTCTATTGCTGCGCGCATTGCGCGAAAAAGTCCGGCGTACGCGGCGTCGAAGACCGGATCTGAGGTCTGCGCGCCGCCGCCATCGCCGCTACGGACGCCGATTCGCCGACCGGGTTCGCGGTTGCGAACGCCGCCCCGGTCACGTCGACGGCGCCGCTGCGACGGCGCGCCGGTGCGAAGCGCGCCGGCGGTCACGCCGCCGTTTCGCGCCGCATTTACGTGGCCGCGCGGATGCTCTGCGCAACGGCCCGCGGGCGGGCCCGACGGAAATCCGCGATGCCGGCGCATGCCGACCGAGACTTGGCCTTCCTGCGCAGCGCCGACCCGGACACCGGTCCCGGCGCGAGCGAAGGGCAGTGCTATCTCTACGTATTGCCCAGCGCCGGCGAGGACCTGCTCAAGCTGGGTTTTTCGCGCGATCCGCTGGGCCGGATGCAGGCGCTGCATCCGCGCTACTACGAGTTCTTCGATCTGGAACGCGGCTGGCTGGCGCAGACCGATACGGTGCGCGAGGCGCGACGGCTGGAACGCGATCTGCACCGCAGCCTGGGCGAGTACAACGCCCCGGCGCCCCTGACGGTGCGCCGCGCCGCGGCCGGCCACGGCGAGTGGTATCGCGGCGCCTACGCCGGCTTGCTCGGCGAGTCCGAGCGCCTGTTGGGCCTCGGCCACACCGTGCATCGTCCGCTGCGCGACTGGGCCGGCGCCGAACTGGCGCGCCAGGGCGAACGCCTCTACGACCGCGGCGAGGCCCTGCTGAGCCAGTTGCAGGGCGAGCCTGGCCTGCTCGACGACCTGGCGCTGGCCGACCTGCGCCGCAACCTGATCGACACCCTGGACGCCTATCCGGCGCTGGCGCTGGCGCTGGAACTGCGCCTGCCCGAGCCTCTGCTGCACTGGTACTACGCCGCGCGTTAGCGGCGCAGGTCACGGCGCGAACGCGCCCCTCACGACTGGAGCCGACCTCATGACCCCACTCGATAAACCGATTCGTCGCGAACTGGAGATCGAAGGCAAGGCCTATACCCTGATCCTGGAGCCGGACGGCTTCAAGCTGGCCGAAAAAGGCCGGCGCAAGGGCCTGGAACTGCGCTGGGCCGACCTGGTCTCCGGCGATGCGGCCCTGGCCGCGGCGCTGCAGGCTTCGCAAGCCGATTGAACGGGAGCGAGAGGCGAGTGCGAAGGAACGAGCAACGAGTGCCAACCGCACTCGTTCCTGGCTTGTTCCTCTCCACTCGTTCCTCTCCGCTCACCCCGGCCGGACCCGAAACGCGAGGCTGATCCGCGCTTCGCTCACGCCGGGCGCCTTGGGTATGCCGTGGTCGTAGTGGCGCTGGGAGGCGTGGCTCATGACCAGCAGGCTGCCGGGTTCCAGCTCGACCTGCCATTGCCGGTGCGGCGGGCGCTTGGCGCGCAGCAGCATGCGCCGGGTCGCGCCCAGCGACAGCACCGCGATAGGCTGGCCGGCGATCAGTTCGTCCAGCTTGTCGTTGTGCAGGGCGACGCTGTCGGCGCCGTCGCGATAGAGATTCAGGCCGACGCTATTGAAGGCCGTCTCGAGCCGTTCGCCGACCCGCTGCGCGGTCTGCGCCAGCAAGGGCGGCAACCGGTCGCGGTCGAGCCGGTAGGAAGCGATGCGCCGCGGCACGTCGACCAGGCGCTCGTACATCATCCGGGTCTGCGCGTTCCAGTCGGCCTGCGCCAGCAGGCTGTCGAACAGCTGCGCGGCCTCGTCCGCGCCGAACACGCCCGGCAGATAACGCACGCCGCCTTCGGCATCGGCGATGAACTGTTGCGGCGTCGGGGCGAACAGCGAGGCCTGGTGCATGGGTCATTCTCGCCGTTCTCCGTCTCAGGCTGCGAGACGCGTCGCCGGCGCTCAGTCGGTGCGGCGTTCCAGCTTGGGCAGGAACCAGGCCAGCAGGCCGATCGCCGGCAGGTAGGCGCACAGCCCGTACACCGCCTCGATGCCGATCCGGTCGGCCAACTGGCCCAGCGCGGCCGCGCCCAGTCCGCCCATGCCGAAGGCGAAGCCGAAGAACAACCCGGCGATGACGCCGGTGCGGCCCGGCACCAGTTCCTGCGCATAGACCAGGATCGCCGAGAACGCCGAGGACAGCACCAGGCCGATGATCACGGTCAGCGCCGTGGTCCAGAACAGGTTCGCGTGCGGCAGCAACAGGGTGAAGGGCAGCACGCCGAGGATCGAAAACCAGATCACGTAGCGGCGGCCGATGCGGTCGCCGATCGGGCCGCCGAGCAGGGTGCCGGCGGCGACCGCGCCGAGGAAGACGAACAGATGCAGTTGCGCGTCGCGCGCGGCCAGGTGGAACTTCTCCATCAGGTAGAAGGTGTAGTAGCTCGACAGGCTGGCCATGTAGAAGTACTTGGAGAAGATCAGCACGCCCAGCACCAACATGGTCGCGACGACGGTCCGCCGCGGCAGCGGCGCCGCGTTCGCCGCGCGGCCGCGTTGCTGGCGCTGGGCCGGGATCTGCGCGCGGTACCAGACGCCGATCCGGCTCAGGATGACGATCGCGGTCAGCGCCGCCAGCGCGAACCAGCCGACGCTGCCCTGGCCGTGCGGCATGACGATGTACGCCGCCAGCAGCGGCCCCAGCGCCGAGCCGACGTTGCCGCCGACCTGGAACAGCGATTGGGCCAGGCCATGGCGGCCGCCGGAGGCCATCCGCGCCACCCGCGAGGATTCCGGGTGGAACACCGACGAGCCCGAGCCGACCAGGGCCGCGGCCAGCAACAGCATCGGGAAGCTCGACGCCCGCGACAGCAGCAACAGGCCGACCAGGGTGAAGCCCATGCCGATCGCCAGCGAGTACGGCATCGGCCGTTTGTCGGTGTAGATGCCGACCAGCGGCTGCAGCAGCGAAGCGGTGAGCTGGAAGGTCAGGGTGATCAGGCCGATCTGGCCGAAGTCGAGCGCGAAAGCGTCCTTGAGCAGCGGATAGATCGCCGGCAGCAAGGACTGGATCATGTCGTTGAGCAGGTGGCAGACGCTGAGCATCGCCAGGATCGGCAAGGCGATCCGCGCCGGCTCGGTAGCGGCGGGTTGCGCGAACTCCGGCACCGCGGCCGGCTCGATGGCGTCGTTGGACAGGCTGGATTCGTTGCGGGCGGCGTCTAGGGAATTCATGCGGCAGTGCGGGCCGTCGGCCCGTCGCAGGGACGGCTGCGCGGGCGCGGCGGCGCAGGGCCGGCGTGCGTGTCGCGAGGCGTCGGGGGGAGGGAGGTCGTGGCTCAGTAGACGCCCCAGCGACGCTGCCCGCATTATTGTTCAGGTCAACAGTCTTCGAGTTCGGGCCAATGCGCAATGTCTTGGCGACCCATGTCGACGCCCTGCCGGGTCGGGTCGTGGCGACCGCGAACGACCACCGGACCGACCACCGCATTCCCGCGCATAGCCATCGCCGCGCGCAACTGCTGTACGCCGCGCACGGGTTGATGCTGGTCACCACCGTGGCCGGGCGCTGGATCGTGCCGCCGGAGCGCGCGGTGTGGATACCGGCCGGGGTCGAGCACGAGGTGCAGGTGCTGGTGCGGATCAGTACCCGCAGCGTCTACATCGAGCCCGGGGTCAGCGCCGGCCTGCCCGAGGATTGCCGGGTGCTCGGCGTCGCGCCGCTGTTGCGTCAATTGCTGCTGGAGACCCGCGACCTGCCGTTGCCGGGCGAAGCCGACGCGCGCGCCCAGCTGATCTACGCGTTGATCGTGCAGGAGATCGAGCGCGCCCCGGTGTTGCCGCTGGACATTCCGTTTCCGGCCGAGCCGCGCCTGGCCAAGCGCTGTCGCGCCTACCTGGCGCATCCCTCGCCGCACGACGGCATCGACGACTGGTGCCGCGACCTGGCGATGAGCCGGCGCACCTTCACCCGCCGCTTCCGCGCCGAGACCGGGATCAGCTTCGCCCAATGGTGCCGGCAGGCGGCGATCTTCGCCGCGCTGCCGCGCCTGGCCGCGGGCGAGCCGATCACCGCCCTGGCCCTGGACCTGGGTTACGACAGCGCCTCGGCCTTCAGCACCATGTTCAAGCGCATCGTCGGCCTGCCGCCGAGCCGGTACCTGGGCAACGCCGCGTAACGTCGTTGCTGCGGCCAGAGCGCACGCCGCTGCCGTCCCCGCTTGCAGTCCCCCTTTGGAAAGGGGGGCAGGGGGGATTTGCTGTTGCTGTTGCCGTTGCTGTTGCCTTCGCTGTTGCTTTCGCCGCCTCCCCCCGCAAGTCCGCGGTCGCGGCTTACGCCGCTCCTACAAGGGGGCATGCGTCGCGCAAGGGGGCGCGCCGCGCTGTTGCTGTTCCCCCCTTTGGAAAGGGGGGTAGGGGGGATTTGCTGTTGCCTTCGCTGTTGCTTTCGCCGCCTCCCGCAAGTCCGCGGTCGCGGCTTATGACCGGAGGAAATCCCCGTGGGACGCCGCTCCTACAGGGGCACGCGCCGCGCTGGGGGCGGACTACACCGATGCGGCCGCCTCGTCGATCAGGGCGGCGACTTCGGCGGCGCGCGAGGCCAGCGAGGCGTGGCTGGCGTCGAGTTCGATCACCTTCTTCGCGCCCAGCCGGGCCGACATGCGGCGCTGGTTGTCCGGCGAGATCATCCGGTCCTGGCTGGAGATCTGGTACCAGCTCGGCTTGCTCTTCCATGCCGGGGTCGAGATGGCGTCGCCGAAGGTGCCGGCCAGCGGCGCCTTCTGGGTCACGCCCATCACCAGGCCTTCGTCGGCGCTGAGGTCCTGGCAGAAATCCTGGTGGAACTTGTCCGGGCTCAGCCACAGATAGCCGTCGCTGTCCGGGGCCAGGTCCGGCGCGGCCTGCGGCAGGCTCTGCTGGGTGATGCCGCCGGGGCTTTCGCCGGCGTCGGGCGCGAACGCGGCGATGTAGACCAGGCCGACCACGTTGGGCTGGTCGCCGGCCTCGGTGATCACCGCGCCGCCATAGGAATGGCCGACCAGCAGCACCGGCCCGTCGACCTGGGCGACCATCTTGCGGGTGCGCTCGGCGTCGTCGGCCAGCGAGGTCAGCGGCAGCTCGACCGCGCGCAGGCGATGGCCCTTGCGGGCGAGTTCGACGATGACCCGGCTCCAGTGGGCGGCGCCGCCCCAGAACCCGTGGACGAGGACGATGGTCGGCTGACTGCTCATGATCGTGTTCCCGAATGAAGGCGCCAACGAAAGGGAGCGTAGGGAGCCCGTTGGCGGAGATCCCGTACGGCCGGTGTCCGGCCGGCGCGAGCGCGAGGGTTTCATGTCCGCGCGCTAGCCGTCGTGAAGCCGGGCGCAGGCGTTGCGCAGCCGCAACGCCTGCGCCCGGGCTTGTGACCGTGCCGGCCCGAGCGCTTAACTTAGCCAGCCGCCGCTGCCGCGGCGTGACCGAAACGCCGCCATCCGATGCCGAAACGCCAGACCGCCCGCAGCCCCCGATCTTCCCGCTCTTCCGAGCCGGCCGCGGCCGCCGAGCCGGCATCGCTGGCGATGCCGAAGCGTTCGTCGCGCACCCGGGCAGCGCCGGCCGGCGGCTCCAAAACGGGCTCGCGACCGACCGAATCGTCGGAGTTCGACCCGCGGCGGATAGATTCGCTGCAGACCGACCCGCGGCAAACCGACCCGCTGCAAACCGATGTGTTCTTCGAAGCCTTTCGCCTGGCGCGCCTGAACGGCGAACTGGTGCGCGAAGGTGCGCTGCTCGCCGGCCAGCCGCTGCGCTATCCGCGCGGCCGGGCGATGTTCCATTTCGTGCGCGAGGCGCCGTGCAGCTTCGCGATCGAAGCCGGCCCGGGCCGGCGCAGCCGCGTGCAGGCGCAGCCGGGCGATCTGCTGATCCTGCCGCAGGGCTGCGCGCACCGGATCGAGGCCGGCGCCGGCGCGGGCCCGCAGCTGACCAGCGGCGCGTTCGTGTTCGAAGCGCTCAGCGGCGCCGCGCTGATGCGCGCCTTGCCCGGCCTGTTGCACGTGCGCACGGCGGAGCGGGGCGCGGCCGACGAGTCGCCGGCGCAGTGGCTGGCGCTGACTTTCGAGGCGATGCGCAAGGAGACCCGGCAGCCGAGCATCGGCAGCCGGATCATGATCGCGCGCCTGATCGACATGGTCTTCATCTGGGCGGTGCGGCATTGGCTGGCGCAAGCGCCGGCGCAGCAGCGCGGCTGGATCCTCGCCCTGCGCGATCCGCTGGTCGCCCGCGCGTTGGCCTTGCTGCATGCCGAGCCGGCGCGCGACTGGACGGTGGACGCGTTGGCGGCGCGCCTGCATCAATCGCGTTCGGCCCTGGGCCAGCGTTTCGCCGAGCGCGTCGGCGAGCCGCCGATGCGCTATCTGGCCGGCTGGCGCATGCAGTTGGCGGCCGATCTGTTGGCGCGCACCGATGCGCTCGTCTCGCTGGTCGCGGCCCAGGTCGGCTACGGCTCCGAACCCGCCTTCAGCCGCAGCTTCCGCCGCGCCTTCGGCCTGAGCCCGAGCGAGTACCGCCGGCGCGTGCGCGAGCCGCTCAGCCCGGCAGCACCTGCAGGGTGATCACGCACAGCGGATTGCCCTTGCTGTCCTGGCTCCATTCCACCGACTGGACCAGGAAGCTGGTGCCCGGGGCGAAGGTGTACTCGATCTTGTCCGGACCGTCCGACAGCGGGGTGATGTAGCTGGCCGCGTCCCAGACCCAGGCGCCCGGCGGCGGATTGGCGATCAGCACGATCCCGTTCTGGTACTGCAGGGCCTCGTCGTAGGTGCTGCCGAAGCTCCACACCATCTTGGTGGTCAGGGTGTCGCCGGGCTGGATGTAGTCGTCCAGCGCCTGCTGCAGCGGAATCTGCAGCGGCACGGTGGCGGGGCCGGCGTTGAGCGGGCATTGCAGGAACTCGATGCCGAAATGCTCGGTGCCGAGCTGGTAGATGTCGACCTGGCCGCTGAACAGCTGCGCCTGGTCGACGATGCTGGTGCGCGGCATGGCCTGGAAGCCGGCGGCGAGCAGGCGGTTCTCGACGTCGCTGAAGCGTTGCAGCTGGATCGCCACCGCGGCCAGTTGGGTCTGCACGCTCTGCAGCGAATCGGCCGGCACCATCAAAAACGAGCGCATGTAGTCGGGGTTCTGCGGGTTGTAGGTGTTCCAGTTCGATTCCCAGATCGCATCGGCGATGCTGGGCTGGTCCAGCGGCGGCGGCGAGTGGCCCATCGCGGTGTAGCCGAAGATCTTCATCAGCACCAGGCGGGTGAACGAGGCCGTGGTCCAGTCGTAGATCGACATCGCCAGCTGGAACGAATACGGCGTGAACGGAAACAGCCGTTCGCCCAGTGCGCGGATTTCGGCGGTGCTCTTGCCCGGCGCATCCGGGATGTCCTGATACGGCACGTACTTCTGCGCGATCATCGCTTCCAGGTAAGCCGCATCGGCCGGGTCGATCGCCGGCAGCGGCTTGAGCGCGCCGGCGCCGCTCTGGCCGCTGCCGACCGCGGTCACCGCGAAGCGCGCGTCCGCGCTCAGGCTGAGGTCCAACTGCACGCTGGGGTTGGGCGTGTAGTCCAGGCTGACCCCGTTGCAGTCGACCAGATCCATCACCGGTCCGTTCGGAAAGCCGTTCTGGAAATCGGTGATGTCCAAAAAGCCCAGGCCGTCGACGATCAGCCGGCTCGATGCGCCGCTGCCGCCGCGCATCGCGGTCAGCGGTTGGCCGTCGCTGAACCACAGCGCCGCGCCGCTGGGGTTGTCGATCGTGCGCAGCTGCCACATGCGGACCTCGGCGACGGCGGGGCGGGGCGCCCGCCGATATTCCGCCCAACGCCAAGCCGCCGCCGGCGAGGCCAGCCCGCCGCGGCCGCCGGCCGCAACTGCGACCGCGGTCGGGATTCGCCGCGGTCGCGTTCCTGGGGGCGGGCTATTTGGCGATCAGCAACAGCAGCGAGCGCGCCTGCAGGCCATAGCCGGTGTTTTCGCCGCCGATCAGGGTTTCCGCGCCGGGCAGGGCGACCGCGTTCGGGCCCTCGTTCCAGGTCGCGGTATCGGTCACCCGATACCACTGCTTGCCGTTGCCCGGCCAGGGCAGGACGAAGTTCACCGGCCCCGACCAGCCGTTGTAGGCGACGTAGATCGCGCTGGCCGGATCGGCGAACTCGCTGCCGTCGATGCGCCAGGCCAGGGCATGGTTGTCGGTCGCGTTGAAGTAGGCCGCATCGGCCTGGGCGCCGTCGGGCTTGAACCAGCGCAACTGCTCCATCACGTTGCCGTTGTTGTCCGCGCCGGAGTAGAAGCCGGCCGGGCGCAGGGCCGGATGCGCCTTGCGGAACGCGATCAGGCGGCGGGTGTAGGTTTCGTGGTCGGCTTCGATCGCGCTGCGGGTCCAGTACAGCCAGTTGGCCGGCGAATCCAGGTTGTAGCTGTTGTTGTTGCCGAACTGGGTGCGCAGCGCTTCGTCGCCGCCGGTGATCATCGGCACCCCGGCGCTGAGCATCACGAAGGCCAGGCCGGTGCGCGCGGCCTTGCGCTGTTCGGCGACCGCGCCGCCCTGGTCCCAGCTGAGATTGTGGTCCTCGCCGCCGTCGGAGGGGCCGTAAGGCCAGGGCTGGTTGTTCTGCTTGCTGTTGTAGGCGTACAGGTCGTTGAGGGTGAAGCCGTCATGGGCGACCATGAAGTTGACCGAATGCCAGGGCTTGCGGCCGTCGTCGCCGTACAGGTCGCTGGAGCCGGCGAAGCGCGTGGCGAGGGTGCCGGCGGTGACGGTTTCCTGGCCGAGCTTGTTCTGCTTCTTGCGCAGCGCGTCGCGGTACAGGCCGTTCCACTCCGCCCAGCCGGCGGGGAAATTGCCGACCTGATAGGAGTTGCCGCCGATCGCCCAGGGCTCGGCGATCAGGTCCAGGCCGGCGCCGCCGCCGGCCGGGCGCGGCGGCAGCTCGGCGACGATCCGGTTCAGCGCGGTGCCCGAGTCGAGCTTGTCGTAGTTGAAGCAACCGTGCTGGCAGGTGTTGCCGAGCACCGAGGCCAGGTCGAAGCGGAAACCGTCGACGCCGAGGGTGTCGCGCCAATAGGCCAGCGAGTCGACGATCAGGTTCTGCGCCGTGGGGTGGCGGGTGTTGTAGTTGCCGCCGACGCCGGTGTTGTCCCAGGGGTGCTGGTAGTCGCTGCTGAGCGAGTAGTAGCCCGGGTTGTCGAGGCCGCGGAACGACAGCAGGTTGTACACGGTCAGACCGTCGCTGCCGCCCCAGGGGCCGCCTTCGCCGGTGTGGTTGTAGACCACGTCGATGTAGACCTTGATCCCGGCGTCGTGGAAGGCCTTGACCATCGCCTTCCACTCGCGGGTCGGCCCGCCCGGCGACTTGTCGGCGGCGTAGCGACGGTCCGGAGCGAAGTAGTTCAGGGTCATGTAGCCCCAGTAGTTGTCGCCGGCGGTCGAGTTCGGGGCGATGTCGTTCTGGTCGTTCTGGGTCTCCTGCACCGGCAGGAACTCGACCGCGGTGACCCCGAGCGAGGCCAGGTGGGCGGCCTTGCGCGCCGCGCCGGCGTAAGTGCCGCGCTCGGCCGCGGGCACGCTGTCGTCGTTGCGGGTCAGGCCGCGCACGTGCACTTCGTAGACCACTTCGTCCTTGAGCGGACGGCTGGGCTTGCTGCCGATCGAGCCGGACTGCGGCGCCAGGGCGATGCCCTTGGCCGCGCAGGCGCCGCTGTCCTTGTGCCGGTGCGACGCGCCGCTGGCGTAGATCGTGCCGTCGGGGCAGGCGGCGGTGTTCGGGTCCTGGCTGATCTCGCGCGCGTAGGGGTCCAGCAGCAGCTTGTTCGGATTGAAGCGGTTGCCGGCGGCGTCGACGTCGCTGACGAAACCGGTGCTGCTGCCCTTGGTCCACGAGGCCGAATACGGCCAGTTCGGCCCCCAGGCGCGGTAGCCGTAGTACACCGCGCCGGTGATGCCGTAGCTGTTCTTGATCGTGGCCACCGGCAGGGTGGTCGACCAGACGTTGCTGGCCGCGTCCTTGCTCAGGGCGATGCGCGCGACCTCCTGCGAGCCCGAGCCGGCCTTGTACAGCCAGACCTCGACCCGGGTCGCGCGCGAGGACCAGACCCGGAAGGCGAGGTTGGCCTGCGCGGCGTCGTAGCGCGCGCCGAGCTGCTGGGCGTCGATCGCGGCCGATGCGGCCAGCGGCCAGGCCGTCGCGGCCGACAGCGCCAGCAAAGCTATCGCAATGAAGTTGCCGCGACCGGCTGCTGCCGCAATCCCTTGCCGTTCCGTGTTCCGCATCGTCGTTGCCTCGTCGTTCCGCCGCGCACATCGCGCGGGAACACTCTAGGCGCGATGCTGCGCCGCTCCGGAGCGACTGCAATCGTATTCACGGCGGGATTCGTGACGCGCAACGCTTCTGCGCGACGGTAGCGGCCGGCGCGATCGCAGTGTCGCAAGCGCTTTCTAACGACCGGATTCGGCGGACGGGCGTGCCCTCTGCTTCACGAGCTTCGTTTCGGCCCGCTTCACTTCACCCGATGCTTCCCCAGCTTCCGCGCCAGCGTCCGCCGGTGCATGCCCAGCCGTCGCGCGGTTTCGGAGATGTTGAAGTCGGTTTCCGCCAGAACCTCGTGGATGCGTTCCCATTCCAGGGTCTTGATCGAGGTCTGGCGTTCGGTCAGTTCGACCGAGGCGTCGCCTTCGGCGCGGGTGAAGGCGGCTTCGATGTCGTCGGTGTTGGACGGCTTGGCCAGGTAGTGCAGGGCGCCGAGCTTGATCGCTTCGACTGCGGTGGCGATGCTGGCGTAGCCGGTCAGGACCACGATCAGCATGTCCGGGTCGTGGGCGTGCAGGGCCTGCACGCAGGCCAGGCCGGAGTCGCCGCCGGCGAGCTTGAGGTCGACCACGGCGTAGCCGGGCGAGTGCTCGCGCAGCAGTTTGCCGACCTCGGCCAGGTTGGCGGCGTGGTGCACCCGGTAGCCGCGGCGTTCGAACGAGCGGCTCAGGGTGCGGGCGAAGGCGGCGTCGTCTTCGACGATCAGCAGCCGGCGCGGGGCGGCGTCCTCACTCATCGGCGGGGGCCTCGTTGAGGGTCAGGGAGGACAGCGGCAGGCTGACCGTGACCACCGCGCCGCTGGGTTCGCGGTTGCGCGCGGCGATGCTGCCGCCGAGCTGGCGGGCGACGTTCAAGGATAGGAACAGGCCCATGCCGCGGCCGGGGCGGCCCTTGCTGGACTGATACGGCTTGCCGAACTGGCTGAGCATGGCCGGGGCGAAGCCGGGACCGGCGTCGCTGACTCGCAGCACCAGCCGGTCCTCGTCGCGCCAGGCTTCCAGGCCGACCCAGTCGGGCGAGGCTTCCAGGGCGTTGTCGAGGACGTTGCCGATCATCTGCTTGAGGCCCGAGTCGGAGACGATGGCGACGTCGGCGCCGAACTCGTTGGCGTAGTCGAAGCCGCGCACCGGGCGGGTGCTGCGCCATTCGGCGACCAGGTCGTCGAGGAACTCGCCGACCGTGGTCTCCACTGGCGCGTCGCCGCGCGCTTCGCCGGCCGAGAGCAGGATGCCGGTGACGATCGACTTGCAGCGCTGCAGCTGGGTCTGCATTTCGTCGAGTTCCTGCAGCAACTCGGGTTGTTCGGTGAACGGCTTCATCCGCCGCCAGTCGCCGAGGATCACCGACAGCGTCGCCAGCGGCGTGCCCAGCTCGTGCGCGGCGCCCGAGGCGAGCAGGCCCATGCGCACGATGTGCTCTTCCTCGGCGGCGCGCTGGCGCAGGTCGGCCAAGTGCTGGTCGCGAGCGCGCAGGATCCGGCCGATGCGGGTGATGAACACCACCAGCAGGGTCGCGTTGAGGGCGAAGCACAGCAGCAGACCCTGCACGTACGGATCGGCGAGGCCGCGGGTCGGGTCGGCCGGGATCACCACCGGTCCGGAGAAGGTGGTCAGGGCGACGAAGCAGGCGGTGGTGACCAGGACCATCGCGCAACTGGCCCAGGTGCGCAGCAGCACTGCGGCCAGGGCGACCTGCAGCAGGTACAGGAACACGAACGGATTGGCCGCGCCGCCGCTGAGGTAGAGCTGCGCGGTCAGGGTCATCACGTCGATCAGCAGGGCCAGGAACAAGGCGCCGTTGGTGACTTTCTCGCGATGCCGCCAGCGCAGCGTGCTGACCAGGTTGAACGCCGCCAGGCAGGCCAGCACGATCGCCATCGGCGCCAGCGGCAGCTGGATGCGGAAGCCGAAATGGACGAACAGGATGGTCGCGACCTGGCCGATCACCGCGATCCAGCGCAGCTGGATCAGCTGGTGCATGTTGCGCACCCCGGCGCTGGCGCGCAGGGCCGGAGACAGCAGCGGCGCGGGCGACCCGGAAAGGGGCGGCGATGCAGGCCGGGCGTCGGTCGCGCGGGGGGGCGAAGTGTCCTGCATCGGCGGGCCTCAACGAACCTCATCGGTCGGCGGCGGTACGGCACGGCGCCGCCGGCGTTGCTCCAGGGCCACCCGCCAGGCCGCGCCGGCGACCATCAGCGCCAGCCCGAACCAGGTCAGCGCGTAGACCAGGTGACTGTTGGGAAACTTTATCACCGTCAGTCCGCCGACCGGTTCCTGCGCCGGGTCGGCGCCGGCGTCTTTCGCCCGGTCGGCGTCGACGAAGTAAGGCGCGACCGGCTCGCCGGCGAGGCCGCGGGCCACGGCTATGGCGGCGACGTCGCGCGAATGCCAGCGGTCCTGCGCCGGTTCGTTCTTGCGCAGGAAACCGCCGCCGGGCTCGCTGAGCCGCAGCAGGCCGGTCACTTCGCCGGCGGCCGAGGGCGGCGGCGCCTTGCGCTCGCGGACGAAGCCGCGGTTGACCAGTACGATCTCGCCGGCGTCGGTGCGCAAGGGGCTCAGCAGCCAATAGCCGGGGCCGAGCTCGGTGACCGCCTGGGTGTAGGTGTCGTGGCCGGCGAGATAACGGCCGCTCAGGCGCACGTGGCGGTACTCGTCGCGGGCCGCGCTCACGCTCGCCCAATCGGCCCGCGCCGGCGGCGCCCCGGGCGGCGCGTGCACGCGCGCTTCGACCCGCTCGATCAGGTCGAGCTTCCAGGCGCGGCGCTGGACCTGCCAGCTGCCGAGCGCGATCAGGCCCGCGAACAGGGTCGCGAACAGCAGGTACAGCGCGACCAGCGCGAAAACGCCGCGCGGCCGCCGGGCCGGGGTCGCCGTCATGGGTGCCACCTCGCGAACTACGGGTACGAAGCCGCGACTGCGTCGGGGCTCATCCTAACAGCACGGGCCTTCCCGGGCCCTGAAAACGCGATGCCCGGAACGGTGCATCCGCCCGGGCATCGCATCGTTTCAAAGCGGCGAAGAGCCATTGGATCCCAGCTCTCCTACGCGGTCTCCCCGCCTCAAGGCATGGAGCGCATATCGTGCGGCACCGGCATCATGTTGACGTTGAGGTGGTGCATGACCCACAACGAGCCGGCCAGCATGATCACCACCAGCACCAGGGTGAAGATCAGCGCGAGCATGTTCCAGCCGCCCTCCGACTTCGTGTTCATGTGCAGGAAGTAGATCATGTGCACGACGATCTGCACGACCGCGAAGGCCAGGATCACGAAGGCGGTGGTGCCCGAGCTCGGGATCGCCTTGGACATGACCAGCCAGAACGGGATCGCGGTCAGGACCACCGACAGCAGGAAGCCGATCGCGTAGCCCTTGACGGTGCCGTGGTAATCGTCGCCGTCGTGGTGGCCGTGGCCGTGATCGTCATGGCCGTCGTGGCCGTGATGATCGTGGCCGTTGTCGTGGTGTTGATTGGCGACCGGGTGGCTCACGGCAGCGCTCCCATCAGGTAGACGAAGGTGAAGACGCCGATCCAGACGACGTCGAGGAAGTGCCAGAACATCGACAGGCACAGCAGGCGGCGGCGGTTCTCCGGGATCAGCCCATGCTTGCCCAGCTGGACCATCAACACCACCAGCCAGACCACGCCGAAGGTGACGTGCAGGCCGTGGGTGGCGACCAGGGCGAAGAACGAGGACAGGAACGCGCTGCGCTGCGGGCCGGCGCCCTCGTGGATCAGATGGGCGAACTCGTACAGCTCCAGGCCGAGGAAGGCCAGGCCGAACAGGCCGGTGATCGCCAGCCAGCCCTGCACCGCGGCCAGCTTGCGCTTGGTCATCGCGATCATCGCGAAGCCATAGGTGATCGACGACAGCAACAGCATCGCGGTGTTGATCGCGACCAGCTGCAGGTCGAACAGGTCGGCGCCGGACGGGCCGGCCGCGTAGCTGCGGCCGAGCACGCCGTAGACGGCGAACAGCACCGCGAACACCAGGCAGTCGCTCATCAGGTACAGCCAGAACCCGAGCAGGGTGCCGTTCTGCGGATGGTGCTTGCCCTTCAGGTCGAAGAAGACCGGGCGCCCGTCGGCGGTTTGGGTGGCGATGGCGTCAGACATGGGCGGCGGCCAGTTGTTGCGTGCGCTGGTTCTCCGTAGCGGTGACTTGCTCCGCCGGGATGTAGTAGTCGCGCTTGTAGTTGAAGGTGTGGACGATGGCGGCGATCAGCATGGCGACGAAGGACACGCCGGCGACCAGCCACATCTGCCAGATCAGGGCGAACGCGCACAGCGTGCTCAGGCCGGCGATGACCACGCCCGCGGCGGTGTTCTTGGGCATGTGGATCGACAGGAAGCCCGAAGTCGGACGCTGATAGCCGCGCTGCTTCATGTCGTGCCAGGCGTCGTTGTCGTGCACCACCGGGGTGAAGGCGAAGTTGTAGTCCGGCGGCGGCGAGGAGGTCGACCATTCCAGGGTGCGGCCCTGCCACGGATCGCCGGTTTCGTCGCGCAGCGCCTTGCGGTTGCGGATCGAGACCGCGACCTGGATCAGGAAGCTGAGGATGCCCAGGGCGATCAGCGCCGCGCCGAAGGCGGCGATCACGAACCAGATCTGCAGCGAGGAGTCCTCGAAATGGCTGACCCGGCGGGTCACGCCCATCAGGCCGAGCACGTACAGCGGCATGAAGGCGAAGAAGAAGCCGATCTGCCAGAACCAGAACGAGCACTTGCCCCAGAACGGATCGAGCTTGAAGCCGAAGGCCTTGGGCCACCAGAAGTTGATGCCGGCGAACAGGCCGAACAGCACGCCGCCGATGATCACGTTATGGAAGTGGGCGATCAGGAACAGGCTGTTGTGCAGGACGAAGTCGGCCGGGGGCACCGCCAGCAGCACGCCGGTCATGCCGCCGATGACGAAGGTGACCATGAAGCCCATCGTCCACAGCATCGGCACTTCGAACCGGATCCGGCCGCGGTACATGGTGAACAGCCAGTTGAAGATCTTCGCGCCCGTCGGGATCGAGATGATCATCGTGGTGATGCCGAAGAACGAGTTGACGCTGGCGCCCGAGCCCATGGTGAAGAAGTGGTGCAGCCACACCAGGTAGGACAGGATGGTGATCACCACCGTCGCGTAGACCATCGAGGCGTAGCCGAACAGGCGCTTGCCGCTGTAGGTCGAGACGACCTCGGAGAAGATGCCGAAGCAGGGCAGGATCAGGATGTAGACCTCCGGGTGGCCCCAGATCCAGATCAGGTTCACGTACATCATGGGGTTGCCGCCCAGATCGTTCGTGAAGAAGTTGGTGCCCGCGTAGCGATCCAGCGACAGCAGCACCAGCACCGCGGTCAGCACCGGGAACGCGGCCACGATCAGCACGTTGGTGCACAGCGAGGTCCAGGTGAACACCGGCATCTTCATCATGCTCATGCCCGGCGCGCGCATCTTGACGATGGTCGCGATCAGGTTGATGCCGGATAGCAATGTGCCGACGCCTGCGATCTGCAGCGCCCATATGTAGTAGTCGACGCCGACCCCTGGACTGTAGGCGATGCCCGACAGCGGCGGATAGGCCAGCCAGCCGGTGGTGGCGAACTCGCCGACGAACAGCGAGACCATCACCAGCGCGGCGCCGCAGGCGGTCATCCAGAAGCTGAAGTTATTGAGGAACGGGAAGGCCACGTCGCGCGCGCCGATCTGCAGCGGCACCACGTAGTTCATGAAGCCGGTGACCAGCGGCATCGCCACGAAGAAGATCATGATCACGCCGTGGGCGGTGAAGATCTGGTCGTAGTGGTGCGGCGGCAGGTAGCCGGCGTTGTCGCCGAACGCCATCGCCTGATGCAAACGCATCATGATCGCGTCGGCGAAACCGCGCATGAGCATGACCAGCCCCAGCACGATGTACATGATGCCGATCTTCTTGTGATCGATGCTGGTGAACCACTCGTTCCAGAGGTAGCCCCAGAGCTTGTAGCGGGTAAGCAGGGCGACCACGCCGATGCCGCCCAGCGCGACCATGGCGAAGGTCGCGATCAGGATCGGTTCGTGCAGCGGGATCGATTCCCAGCTGAGCCGGCCGAAGATCAGGTGGGCGGGGTGGGGTTGTTCTGTCATCTTGACTCCGAAGGTCCGCTGCCGGACCTGGCGCCCGCGGGCGCGCTGGCTAAACGAATGCGGTGGCTGAGCGGCGGCTGCGCGGCTTAGGGCGCGAGAGTGGCGACGCCCCAGTTCGGGGTCGCGGCGTTGGGCGAGGTCAGGCACATCGCCGACGCCACGTACGGACCGCCGCGCAGGTCGCCGATGCGGCGCTGGGCGAGCGCGTCGGTGCTCAGGCCGAGGCCGCCGGCGGCGTCGATCGCCATCATCTCGTCCATGCACATCCGGCTGGAGTCGACGCAGCGGTTGAGGATCGCCTGGTACAGGCCCGGCGCGACCGCGCCGTAGCGGCGTACCGGTTCCTTCTCGCTGGGCTTTTCCAGCTCCAGGTAGCCGGCGCGCTCCAGGGTCGTGCCGCTGGCGCGGTTCTTCGCCACCCAGGCGTCGAAGCCGGCCTGGTCCAGACCGTGGAAGCGGAAACGCATGTGCGAGAAGCCGGCGCCGCTGTAGTTGGCGGAGAAGCCCTCGAAGTCGCCGGGCTTGTTGATCACCGCGTGCAACTGGGTCTGCATGCCCGGCATGGCGTAGATCTGGCCGGCCAGGGCGGGAATGTAGAAGGAGTTCATCACCGTCGAGGCGGTGATCTTGAACTGGATCGGCCGGTCGACCGGCGCGGCCACTTCGTTGATCGTGGCGATGTTCTGTTCCGGGTACAGGAACAGCCACTTCCAGTCCATCGCCACCACTTCGATCACCAGCGGCTTGACGTCGGCGGCGACCGGCTGGCCGGGCTTGATCCGGTCGAGCGGACGGTAGGGATCCAGGGTGTGGGTGCTGACCCAGGTGATCGCGCCGAGGACGATGATGATCAGCAGCGGCGCCGACCAGATCACCAGCTCGAGCTGGGTGGAGTGGTCCCAATCCGGCTTGTAGGTCGCCTTGGTGTTCGAAGCGCGGTAGCGCCAGGCGAAGAACAGCGTCAGCGCGATCACCGGCACGATGATCAGCAGCATCAGCACGGTCGAGATCACGATCAGGTTGCCTTGCTGCTGGGCGATATCGCCCGACGGGTTCAGCACCACGGTGTTGCAGCCGGCCAGCGCCAGCGCGGCGCCGGCGACGAGCAAGGGTCGGAACAGAGTCTTGAGAGCGTTCATTAATCTGACGCGTAGGCACGAGCGGGGCCGCGACGGCCGCGGCGATGGGCGCGATCCTAAAGGCCGGGCGCGGCGCGGACGATTGGACGTTTTGTCCCATGCGCTGCGCTGCAGCATCGACGAGGCGGGCGGCGGGCGAGGGCGGGGCCGTCGCGCCGTCTTCACGAAACCCAACAACGGCGCGGCCTGGCGCTGAACAGGGCGTCCGCGGGACGGTATTGGCGTCGTCCGCAGACCGGAGTAACGTCGGAGAGGCGGGTTAAGCGACCCGCCCGTTCCGGCACAGCCGCCGACCACGGACCGCAACCCGTACCGAGCGCCCGCCTATGATGCCTATGCCCAGCCATGCCCTCCCGGAGTCGTCCCGCACCGTTTCCGTCCATGGCCCCGAGCCGCACGGCGAGGTCAAGCCGGGCGAGATCGCGGTCGGGGTGGTGATCGGGCGGGCCTCGGAGTACTTCGACTTCTTCGTCTACGGCATCGCTTCGGCGCTGGTCTTCCCCTCGGTGTTCTTCCCCTTCCTCGACAAGCTCGAGGGCACCCTGTGGTCGTTCGCGATCTTCGCCCTGGCCTTCGTCTCGCGGCCGCTGGGCACGGTGCTGTTCATGTGGATCCAGCGCCGCTGGGACCGCAGCACCAAGCTGACCGCGGCCCTGTTCCTGCTCGGCAGCTGCACCGCCGGCATCGCCTTCCTGCCCGGGTTCGCCAAGATCGGCAGCCTGTCGATCGTGCTGCTGGCCCTGTTCCGGCTCGGCCAGGGCGTGGCCCTGGGCGGCTCCTGGGACGGCCTGCCCTCGCTGCTGGCGCTCAACGCGCCCAAGGAGCGGCGCGGCTGGTACGCCATGCTCGGCCAGCTCGGCGCCCCGGTCGGCTTCATCATCTCCGCGGCCCTGTTCGCCTACCTCTACGGCGCGCTGTCGCCGACCGACTTCTTCGACTGGGGCTGGCGCTATCCGTTCTTCGCCGCCTTCGCGATCAACGTGGTGGCCCTGTTCGCCCGCCTGCGCCTGGTGCTGACCCACGAGTACGAACGCGAACTGGGCGAGCACGAGCTGGAGCCGACCCCGGTGCTGGAACTGGTCGGGGCCAAAGGCCGGCACGTGGTGATCGGCGCCTTCGCCGCCCTGGCCAGCTATGCGCTGTTCCATATCGTCACCATCTTCCCGCTGTCGTGGATCCTGCTGTACTCGGACCAGTCGGTGCCGCAGTTCCTGGCGGTGCAGATCGTCGGCGCCTTCCTCGCCGCCGGCGCGGTGGTCGCCTCGGGCTCCATCGCCGACCGTTTCGGCCGGCCGCGCACCCTGGCCGCGCTGGCCGCGGCGATCGCGATGTTCAGCGGTTTCGCGCCGACCCTGCTCGGCAGCGGCGCGATCGGGCAGGACGCCTTCATCCTGATCGGCTTCGTCCTGCTCGGCCTGTCCTACGGCCAGGCGGCCGGCTCGGTGACCGCGAACTTCGGCTCCAAGTACCGCTACACCGGCGCCGCGCTGACCTCCGACCTGGCCTGGCTGATCGGCGCCGCGTTCGCGCCGCTGGTCGCGCTGGGCCTGTGCGCCCGCTTCGGCCTGGCCTTCGTCGGCGTCTACCTGCTGTCGGGCGCGGTCTGCACGATGGCCGCGCTGGCGGTCAACCGGGCGCTCAAGCTGCGCAGCTGATCCCGCCCGCGCCGGCGACGCCGGCGGATCGACCACGACGGCCTGCGCTTGCGCGGGCCGTCGTGTTTTGCGAGGTCGTCAAGGCATGAGTTGCGGAACGGGCCGGAGCCCGGCGCTGCAGCGGATCGGCAACGGCCGGTAGTGCCGCGCGTCGCCATGCGTCTTCGCATATATATATATAGGCCTACGTCGCGCGACGCCCGGCGTAACCCGGCGCCGATTTTCTTTTTGCCGAATTTGGCGGATTGCGCTCGCGGGTTCATGCCGTCTCGACGGCAGGCTGAGACGGCGATGCGTCGCATGCCCCGTCGCTCGAACTCGCGATCGTGGCGGCGATGCGCGTTGCGGGCCGTCGCCGAATCCGCTGGCGACGTTCGCTTCGTCGTTGCGCATACGTCGGCGTACGCGATCGTGCGCCCGCTGTCGGCGTGGCTGGCGCTCCAGAGCAGCGGCTGCGCGTCGCAACGGCGGCCCTCGCGCGCAACCGTATCGTTCGCCGGTCGCGCAGCGACCGCGTGTGACGCGCATTCGTGGCGAACGGTCCGCGCAATCGCCGAAGCGACGGCTGCGGCGAAGAATGCGGCGCCGCATGTCGCGCCGACGCGGCGCGAGAAACCGGCCGTTAATCGCCGATAACGAATCGCATGCACATGCATTGCGGTCGAGGCAGGTGCGGTGCGACCGGATATTGCAGGTCATCGGCAAGCGATACGCGCATTCGAGTTGCGCAAGAATTGCCGCGAATTCGCGGGGTTTGCGCAGTGGCGTCGACGTTCTCTGTCCGAGTGCGCGTTCGGTTCGCACCTGAATGTGACGAAGCCACGCGAACGAGTTGAATGGAAACAAGCCGTCCGCGCAGAGTTTGATCGGGTACTCCGTTTGCAAACTTGCACCGCATCGTGCGTAAAGAATTTTCAACACGACGATATATGTTATCGGCGCAGTCAGCGTACCCAAGCCTGTTGCGCTAGCCGGATTCACGAAGCGCCACGCGCTTCCAAGCCACGCGACCGAAGCTCGCCACGAGTAGTACCCGCGACGCATGGCGCGCGGGAACCAGAGAGAGCGCACGTATGCAGGAGGCGACCGTCGAGCAAGCGCCGACATCGTCGAGCGAACAGCCGAGCACGCCATCGCCGCAAGCGCCGTCGCACGCGCGCTCGACATTCGGGCTGCTGTGGCTGAGCGAGACCGCGTTCGACCTGGGCACCACCCTGGTCAGCTTCGCGGTCGGCGTATGGATTTTTTCGCAATCGGGATCGACCCAGGATTATTCGTTGTCGGTGCTCGCCGCGGCCTTGGCGGCGATGCTGGCGACGCCGTTCGCCGGCGCGTTCGCCGACCGCTACGACCGGCGCTGGGTGGTGCTGTGCTGCGATCTCGGCGCGATCGCAGGCACCTTCGCGATCGCGCTGGCCCTGGTGTACGGACGCATCGGCATCGCCGCGCTGTATCTCTATGCGGCGGCGGCCTCGGCGCTGGGCGCTTTGCGCAGACCCGCGATCCGCGTCGCGATCAGCCGGTTCGTGCCCAAGGACCGCTTCGCCCAGGTCGGCGGCCTGACCGGCATTTCGCGCGCCTTGGTCCAGGTCGGGGCGCCCACCGCGGCCGGCTTCCTGATGGCGCGCCTGGGCCTGCAGGGCGTGATGGCGACGCAGCTGTGCCTGCTGTTGGCCGGCGCGGCGCTGGTGTTCGCGGCGTTGACCCGCGCCGGCGACGGCGTGCGCGGCGGCGAGGCGGTCGCGGCGGCGACGCTGCTGGGAGGCGCCAGGAACAGTCTCGGCGGCGCGTTCGACTATCTGCGCGAGCAGCCGCTGATGCGCGCCTTGCTGCTGTACGGGGCGCTGGTGCAATGCCTGATGGTGCTGGCGACGACGCTGCTGACGCCGATGGTGCTGTCGACCCATTCCAGCGACGTGCTCGGCCTGGTCATGTCGGTCGGCATCGTCGGTGGGTTGCTCGGCTCGGTGCTGGTGGCGACGGCCTGGATCCGTCGCGAGTTGATGCGCTGGATCCTGGTCTGCGACGCCCTGCAATGCGCGGCGGTGTTGGTCGCGGGCTACGCCACCGGCCCGGCATGGTGGTGTGCGGCCGCGTTCGTCTGCCTGTTCTGCGGCAGTACGTCGGTGGCGTGCTCGCATGCGCTGTGGATGCGCAAGGCGCCGTTATCGCGCCAGGGCAGCGTGTTCGCCCTGATCGCCGCCAGCAACATGCTGGTGATGTGCGTCGTGCTGCTGTTCGGCGGCTGGCTGGCCGACGCGGTGCTGGAGCCGGCCTTGCGCGAAAGCGGTGCGCTCAGCGCCACGGTCGGCGGCTGGTTCGGCACCGGGCGAGGGCGCGGCATCGGTTTTCTGTTCTTCCTTAGCGGTGCGATCGGCCTGACGTTGACCTCGATCGCGCTGGGCAATCGCCGCCTGCGCCGGCTCGAAACCCTGGTGGCGGACCGCAGCGATCCCTGATCGCGCCGGCGCCGCTCCACCCACGCGATTCCGCCAGGTACGCGACGGCACGGCGCGCATCGGCAACCGACTCTTCCGACTTTCCATTCAATCGACCCCATGAGCAGCGAAGTCCTCCATCCTTTAAGCTCTCCCCAGCACGCCGTGTGGCTGGACCAGTCGCTGGCGCCGGATCTGCCTTGTTACAACATCGGCACCGCGGTGCTGTTCGAGGGGCCGGCCGACCCCGATCGTTTCGAGGCGGCCGTGCGCCAGGTCGCGCAACGCCATGCCGCGTTGCGGATCGTGCTCGAACGCAGCGGCGACGGCGTCCGGCAGCGTTTCGCCGACATCGCCGGGGCTAGCCTGCAGCGGATCGACCTTTGCGGCCGCGCCGATGCCGAGGAGCTCGCCTGGCAGCGCATGCGCGCGGCGTTCGATGCGCCGTTCGACTTGTACGGCCAGCCGTTGTGGCGCATGCAGTGGTTGCAGGTGACGCCGCAGCGCGCCTATTGGCTGCTGTGCTTCCATCATCTGGTCGCCGACGGCTGGGCCGTGGCGCTGATCGGACAGGCGGTCAGCCAGGCCTACAACCGTCTGTCGCGCGGCGAAGCGCCCGAGCCCGAAGACGGCTCGGACGACGAAGCCGACTATCGCGATTTCATCGCCCGCGACGCCGAGTACCTGGCTTCGCCGCGCTACGCCAAGGACCGCGAGTTCTGGACCCAGCGCTACGCTCGGCTGCCCGATCCTCTGTTCGAGCAAGCGCCCGGGCGGCGCGGCCGCTTCGATCGGCGTTTCGGCCAAGCGGTGTGGTCGCTGGAGCGCGCGCGCTACCAGCGTCTGAGCGACGTCGCCGCCGCCCAGGGCGGATCCGGCACGCACTTCATCGCCGCCGCGCTGGCCGTGTACTTCGCCCGCATCGCCGGCCGCGAGGACGAAGTGGTGATCGGCATGCCGGTGCACAACCGCACCGGCGCCGCGCAACGGCGCACGGTCGGCATGTTCGCCGCAGCGATGCCGGTCGGCATCACGGTCGATGCGCGGGCGCCGTTCGCTGCGGTGTTGGCGCAGACGGCGGCGGAGACGAAGCGCTGCTACCGGCACCAGCGATACCCCTTGGCGGACCTGCATCGCGAGCTGCTCAGCGGGGTCGGCGACCGTCGCGGCCTGTTCGACCTGTCGCTGTCGATGGAAGGGTTCCAGGGCGATCTCGAAATGGACGGCGCCGCCAGCACGGCGTATCCGTTGCACAACGGCTACGAGCGCCAGCCGTTGGCGGTCTACGTGCGCGATTACGAGCAGCAGCGCCCGGTCCGGATCGAGTTCAACTACGACCCGGACGCGTTCGGCGAGCACGACATGGCCGCGCACTTGCGGCGGTTGGAGCGGCTGGTCCTGGCCGCGATCGAGACCCCTGAAGCCGCGGTCGGCGACCTGCCGCTGATGGACGAAACCGAGCGCACACTGGTCCTGCATCGGTTCAACGAACCGCAGTTGGACACCGGTGCGCCGCAGCCGATGCATCGGATGTTCGAAAGGCATGCGCAGGCCACGCCCGACGCGATCGCGGTGCAGCACGAAGACCAGGCCCTGAGCTACGGCGAGCTCAACCGGCGGGCCAATCGCCTGGCCCATCATCTGCGCGGGCTCGGCGTCGGCCCGGACGCGCTGGTCGCGATCGGCCTGGAGCGCGGGCTGGACCTGGTCGTCGCGATCCTGGCCACGCTCAAGGCCGGCGGCGCTTACGTGCCGCTGGACCCGGTCTATCCCGACGAGCGCCTGCTGCACATGTTGGACGACAGCGCGCCGGTCGCCTTGATCGGCGATGAGGACTTGATCCGGCGCCTGCAGCCTTCGGCCGACTGCCGCCTGGTGCGGATGGACTCGGCCGAGGCGGAGCGGCCGTGGGCGCGCGCGAGCAGCGACAACCCCGAAGTCGAGGGGCTGACCCCGGCGCACCTGGCCTACGTGATCTACACCTCCGGTTCGACTGGCCTGCCCAAGGGGGTGATGGTCGAACACGCCCAGGTCAGCCGCCTGTTCGCCGCGACCCAGGCCGATTTCGGTTTCGGCCGCGACGACGTCTGGACCCTGTTCCATTCCTTCGCCTTCGACTTCTCGGTGTGGGAACTGTGGGGCGCGCTGATCCACGGCGGACGCCTGATCGTGGTGCCGCATGCGATCAGCCGGGCGCCGGCCGAGTTCCATCGCCTGGTCTGCGAGCAGGGCGTGACCGTACTCAACCAGACCCCGAGCGCGTTCCGCCAGTTCGTCGCCGCCGGCCAGGCCGCGCCGCGCCCGCATGCGTTGCGCTACGTGATTTTCGGCGGCGAAGCGTTGGAGATGGCGAGCCTCAAGCCGTGGTACGCGCAGCCGCACAATCTCGCCACGCGCCTGGTCAACATGTACGGCATCACCGAGACCACGGTGCACGTGACCTACCGGGCGCTGCAGCCGGCCGATGCGGAGCGACCCGGCGCCAGCCCGATCGGCACGCGCATCGGCGACCTCAGTCTGTACGTGCTAGACCCGCAGGGCCGGCCGCTGCCGGTCGGCTGCACCGGCGAGATGTACGTCGGCGGCGCCGGCGTGGCCCGCGGCTATCTGCGCCGCCCGCAACTGGATGCGCAGCGTTTCCTGCCCGACCGGTTCAGCGGCGCGCCGGGGGCGCGCATGTACCGCACCGGCGATCTCGGCCGCTACCTGGCCGACGGCACGCTGGAGTACTTCGGCCGCAACGACCAGCAGGTCAAGATCCGCGGCTTCCGCATCGAGCTGGGCGAGATCGAAGCGCAGCTGAGCCAAGTCGAGGGTGTCGGCGAAGCGGTCGTGGTCGCGCGCGCGGACGTGCCGGGCGACCAGCGCCTGGTCGCTTACCTGGTCGCCGGCGACGACGCGCCGCTGCCGGAACCGGCGCGTCTGCGCGAGGCCTTGCGCGACCGACTGCCCGATTACATGCTGCCGGCGGCGTATGTGCGCCTGCCGGCGTTGCCGCTGACCGCAAACGGCAAACTGGACCGCAAGGCGCTGCCGGCGCCGGACGACCAGGCTTATCGGCAGCGCGCCTACGAAGCGCCGCGCGGCGGCGCCGAACAGGCCTTGGCGCGGATCTGGGCCGAGCTGCTCGGCGTCGAACAGGTCGGTCGCGACGACAACTTCTTCGAGCTCGGCGGCCATTCCATCCTCGCCGTGCAGCTGGTCGAACGCCTGCAGCGCGAAGGCCTGCCGACGACCATCCGCGATCTGTTCTCGGCGCCCAGCCTGGCCGCGCTGGCCGCGAACCTGGCCGGGCAAGGGCAGGGCGAGCCCGTCGCGGTGCCGGCCAACGCCATCGCCGAGGGCTGCGAGCGCATCGTCCCCGAGATGCTGCCGTTGGTGCGCCTGGATCAGGCCCAGATCGACCTGGTCGCCGCCGCAGTGCCGGGCGGCATGGCCAATATTCAGGACATCTATCCGCTGGCGCCGCTGCAGGAAGGCATCCTGTTCCACCACCTGCTGCAACGCGACAGCGATGCCTACGTTCTGCCGGCGCTGCTGCGCTTCGACGACCGCGCCCGCCTGGACCATTTTCTGGACGCATTGCAGCGGGTCATCGCACGTCACGACATCTTGCGCACGTCGGTTCAATGGGAGGGGCTGGACGAACCGGTGCAGGTAGTCTGGCGCCGCGCCGAAATGAATCTGCACACGCTGGCGCTGGACCCTGCCCGCGGCGACGTGCAGGCGCAGTTGCAGGACCGGGCCGATCCGCGCCGAGCCCGACTGGACCTGCGCCGCGCGCCGATGCTGCAGGCCTATGCCGCTTTCGATCCGGCAGGCGGGCATTGGCTGCTGCAGTTGCTGCATCACCACCTGACCCTGGATCACACCACCACCGAACTGATCCTGCACGAAGTGGTCGCGCTGCTGCAGGGGCGTGGCGACGAGTTGCCGGCGCCGGTGCCTTTCCGCGACTTCGTCGCGCGGGCGCGCCATGGCGTGGGCGAGGCCGAACACGAGGCTTACTTCCACGCCATGCTCGGCGATCTGGACGAGCCGACCGCGCCGTTCGGCTTGCTCGACGTGCAGGGCGACGGCTCGCAGGTCGAGCAGGCGCGGCGCACGTTGCCGGCGGAACTGTCGGCGCGGTTGCGACGCCTGGCCCGCGCCCACGGCGTCGGCGCGGCCAGTCTGTTCCATCTGGCCTGGGCCCAGGTGCTGGGGCAGTGCAGCGGCCGCGACGACGTGGTGTTCGGCACCGTGCTGTTCGGACGCATGCAGGGCGGCGCCGGCATCGACCGCGCCATGGGTATGTTCATCAACACCTTGCCGGTGCGCATCGTCCTGGGCGGACGCGACGCGGCGCAAGCGTTGCGCGAAACCCACGAGCGCCTGAGCGGGTTGTTGCGCCACGAGCAGGCCTCGCTGACCCTGGCCCGCCGTTGCAGCGGACTCGGCGCGGGCGCGCCGATGTTCTCGGCGCTGCTCAACTACCGCCATAGCCGCGCCGAAACGTTCGGCGAGAGCCGCATCGCCGACGGCATCCAGTACCTCGGCGGGCGCGATCTGACCAATTATCCCTTCAGCCTGTACGTCGACGACCTCGGCAGCGACTTCGTGCTGACCGCCGAGATCCATGCCTCGGTCCGCGCCGAGCGCATCGCCGATTTCGTCGAGCAGGCGCTGACCGCCCTGGCGCAGGCGCTGGAACGATCTTCCGATGCGCCGCTGAGCGCGCTCGACGCGCTGCCGGCGGCGGAGCGCCAGTGCGTGCTCTACGGTTACAACGACACCCGCCGCGACTATGCCGCGCCGGCCTTGGTCCACGAAGCCTTCGAGCAGCAGGCCGCGGCGCATCCGGAGCGGATCGCGCTGGAACTGGACGGTGCGCAACTGAGCTATCGCGCGCTCAACGAACAGGCCAACCGCCTGGCGCGGCATCTGCGCGGCCTCGGCGTCGGCCCCGACCAACGCGTGGCGATCTGTGTCGAACGCAGTCTGGCGATGGTGGTGGCGATCCTGGCCACGCTGAAAGCCGGCGGCGCTTACGTGCCGCTGGATCCGGCCTATCCGGACGAGCGCCTGGCGCAGATGCTGCGCGACAGCCGGCCGGCGGCAGTGCTGAGCCAGCACCGGCTGTTGCCGCGGCTGGCGCCGGGCGAGGCCGCGCTGGTGCTGCTCGACGAGGCGGCGCCGGCCTGGGCCAAGGCCTCGGCCGCCAACGTGCACGGCGGCGAGCTGGGGCTGAAGCCCGAGCACCTGGCCTACGTGATCTACACCTCCGGCTCGACCGGCGTGCCCAAGGGCGTGGCGATGCCGCATCGCGGCCTGGTCAACCTGCTGGCCTGGCAGCGCGAACAGTTGCCGGAACCGGCGCGGACCCTGCAGTTCGCCGCGCTGGGCTTCGATGTCGCGTTCCAGGAAATCTTCAGCACCCTGGGCAGCGGCGGCACCCTGGTGCTGCTGCACGAAGAACTGCGCCAGGATCTGCCGGCGCTGGCCGAGTGGTTGGCGCAGGAGTCGATCGAACGGCTGTTCCTGCCGTACATCGCTCTGAGCACGCTCAGCGAACTGTGGTCGCAGCGCGCCGAGCCGCTGCCGATGCTGCAGGACCTGATCACCGCCGGCGAACAACTGCGCATCACCCCGGCGATCCGGCGCATGTTCGCCAAGCACCCGCAGGCGCGGCTGCACAACCACTACGGCCCGACCGAAAGCCACGTGGTCAGCGCGCATACCCTGGACGGCCCGGCCGAACACTGGGAAGACCTGCCGCCGATCGGCCGGCCGATAGGCAACAGCCGGGTCTATCTACTCGATGCGCAGCGGCGGCCGGTGCCGGTCGGCGTCGCCGGCGAGCTGTACCTGGGCGGGGTGCAGGTCGCGCAGGGCTATCTGCAGCGGCCAGAGCTGAGCGCGCAGCGCTTTCTGGCCGACCCCTTCGACCGCCGCGGCGGCGGCCGCATGTACAAGACCGGCGATCTCGGCCGCTGGCGCGAAGACGGCACGATCGAGTACCTGGGCCGCAACGATTTCCAGGTCAAGGTGCGAGGCTACCGGATCGAGCTGGGCGAGATCGAGGCGCAGCTGACGCGCGCCGACGGCGTGCGCGAGGCGGTGGTGATCGCCCGCGACGGGCGTCCGGGCGAAACCCGGCTGGTCGCCTATCTGATCGTCGAGCCCGGCGCAGCGAAGCCGGAGGCGGCGCAACTGCGCGCGCAGCTGAGCCAGCGCCTGCCGGACTACATGCTGCCGGCCGCTTACGTGGTCCTGGAGGCCTGGCCGCTGACCCCGAACGGCAAGCTCGAACGCAAGGCGCTGCCGGCGCCGGACGGCGAATCCTACGGCCGCCGCGCCTATGCCGAACCGCAGGGCGAGGTCGAACAGGCCCTGGCCGCGATCTGGTCGCAGTTGCTGGGCGTGGAGCGGGTCGGACGCGACGACGACTTCTTCGAACTCGGCGGACATTCCTTGCTGGCGATCCGGTTGTTGGAACAACTGCGCCGCCGCGGCTGGTCGACCGATATCCGTTCGCTGTTCGCTCATCCCACCTTGGCCGCGCTCGCCGCTGCGGTCCAGGGCGAGGGCGGAGAGGCGAGGGTGGCGGTGCCGCCGAACCGGATCCCGCCCGGCTGCGAGGCGATCGCGCCGGCGATGCTGCCGCTGGTCGCGCTCGACGCCGCGGCGATCGAGCGCATCGTCCGCGCCACGCCGGGCGGCGCGGCCAATATCCAGGACATCTATCCGCTGGCGCCGCTGCAGCAGGGCATCCTGTTCCACCACCTGCTGCAGAGCGAGACAGATACCTACGTTCTGCCGACCCTGCTGGAGTTCGACGACCGCGCCCGCTTGGACCGCTTCGTCGCCGCTCTGCAGCGGGTCGTCGCGCGCCACGACATCCTGCGCACCGCCGTGCATTGGGAAGGCCTGGCCGAGCCGGTGCAGGTGGTCTGGCGCCGCGCCGGGCTGGAGCTGCGTACGCTGGAGTTGGCGCCGGGGCCGCAGCCGGCCGAGCAGCGTCTGCGCGAACATCCGCAGGTGCGCGGCTCGCGCATCGACGTGCGCCGCGCGCCGATGCTGCACGGCTACGCCGCCCGCGCCGAGCGCGGCGAACGCTGGCTGTTGTTGCTGGCCTATCACCACCTGGTGATGGACCACACCACCCTGGAACGGCTGGTCGAGGAGATCGCCGCGATCGAACGCGGCGACGAGGCCGAGCTGCCGGCGCCGGTGCCTTTCCGCGACTTCGTCGCCCAGGCCCGGCTCGGCATCGGCGAGCGCGAGCATGAGGGCTTTTTCCGCGCCATGCTCGGCGATCTGGACGAGCCGACCGCACCGTTCGGCCTGCTCGACGTGCAGGGCGACGGTTCGCAGATCGAACAGGCGCAACGCCGCTTGCCGGCCGAGCTGGCGGCGCGGCTGCGTCGGCAGGCGACGGCGCACGGCGTCGGCGCGGCCAGCCTGTTCCATTTGGCCTGGGCCCAGGTGCTGGGGCAGTGCAGCGGCCGCGACGACGTGGTATTCGGCACCGTGCTGTTCGGGCGCATGCACGGCGGCGCCGGCGCCGACCGCGCGGTCGGCATGTTCATCAACACCTTGCCGCTGCGCTTGCGGTTGGGCGGACGCAGTGCGCGCCAGGCGTTGCGCGAGACCCACGAGCGCCTGAGCGGCTTGTTGCGCCATGAGCACGCCTCGTTGGCGCTGGCCCAGCGCTGCAGCGCGATGGAAGCGCATACACCGCTGTTCTCGGCCCTGCTCAATTACCGCCACAGCCAGGTCGGCAGCGGCGCCCACACCCGGGTCCTCGACGGCGTGCGCCTGCTGGACGTGCGCGACCGCACCAATTATCCGTTCGGCCTCTACATCGACGACTCGGGGCGCGATTTCGAACTGACCGTGCAGGTCGCGGCCTCGGTCCGCGCCGAGCGCATCGCCGATTTCGTCGAGCAGGCGCTGACCGCCCTGGCGCAGGCGCTGGAACGATCTTCCGATGCGCCGCTGAGCGCGCTCGACGCGCTGCCGGCGGCGGAGCGCCAGTGCGTGCTCTACGGTTACAACGACACCCGCCGCGACTATGCCGCGCCGGCCTTGGTCCACGAAGCCTTCGAGCAGCAGGCCGCGGCGCATCCGGAGCGGATCGCGCTGGAACTGGACGGTGCGCAACTGAGCTATCGCGCGCTCAACGAACAGGCCAACCGCCTGGCGCGGCATCTGCGCGGCCTCGGCGTCGGCCCCGACCAACGCGTGGCGATCTGTGTCGAACGCAGTCTGGCGATGGTGGTGGCGATCCTGGCCACGCTGAAAGCCGGCGGCGCTTACGTGCCGCTGGATCCGGCCTATCCGGACGAGCGCCTGGCGCAGATGCTGCGCGACAGCCGGCCGGCGGCAGTGCTGAGCCAGCACCGGCTGTTGCCGCGGCTGGCGCCGGGCGAGGCCGCGCTGGTGCTGCTCGACGAGGCGGCGCCGGCCTGGGCCAAGGCCTCGGCCGCCAACGTGCACGGCGGCGAGCTGGGGCTGAAGCCCGAGCACCTGGCCTACGTGATCTACACCTCCGGCTCGACCGGCGTGCCCAAGGGCGTGGCGATGCCGCATCGCGGCCTGGTCAACCTGCTGGCCTGGCAGCGCGAACAGTTGCCGGAACCGGCGCGGACCCTGCAGTTCGCCGCGCTGGGCTTCGATGTCGCGTTCCAGGAAATCTTCAGCACCCTGGGCAGCGGCGGCACCCTGGTGCTGCTGCACGAAGAACTGCGCCAGGATCTGCCGGCGCTGGCCGAGTGGTTGGCGCAGGAGTCGATCGAACGGCTGTTCCTGCCGTACATCGCTCTGAGCACGCTCAGCGAACTGTGGTCGCAGCGCGCCGAGCCGCTGCCGATGCTGCAGGACCTGATCACCGCCGGCGAACAACTGCGCATCACCCCGGCGATCCGGCGCATGTTCGCCAAGCACCCGCAGGCGCGGCTGCACAACCACTACGGCCCGACCGAAAGCCACGTGGTCAGCGCGCATACCCTGGACGGCCCGGCCGAACACTGGGAAGACCTGCCGCCGATCGGCCGGCCGATAGGCAACAGCCGGGTCTATCTACTCGATGCGCAGCGGCGGCCGGTGCCGGTCGGCGTCGCCGGCGAGCTGTACCTGGGCGGGGTGCAGGTCGCGCAGGGCTATCTGCAGCGGCCAGAGCTGAGCGCGCAGCGCTTTCTGGCCGACCCCTTCGACCGCCGCGGCGGCGGCCGCATGTACAAGACCGGCGATCTCGGCCGCTGGCGCGAAGACGGCACGATCGAGTACCTGGGCCGCAACGATTTCCAGGTCAAGGTGCGAGGCTACCGGATCGAGCTGGGCGAGATCGAGGCGCAGCTGACGCGCGCCGACGGCGTGTGCGAGGCGGTGGTGATCGCCCGCGACGGGCGTCCGGGCGAAACCCGGCTGGTCGCCTATCTGATCGTCGAGCCCGGCGCAGCGAAGCCGGAGGCGGCGCAACTGCGCGCGCAGCTGAGCCAGCGCCTGCCGGACTACATGCTGCCGGCCGCTTACGCGGTCCTGGAGGCCTGGCCGCTGACCCCGAACGGCAAGCTCGACCGCAAGGCGCTGCCGGCGCCGGACGGCGAATCCTACGGCCGCCGCGCCTATGCCGAACCGCAGGGCGAGGTCGAACAGGCCCTGGCCGCGATCTGGTCGCAGTTGCTGGGCGTGGAACGGGTCGGACGCGACGACGACTTCTTCGAGCTCGGCGGACATTCGTTGCTGGCGATCCGGTTGATCTCGCAGGTGCGGGAGCGGCTCGATGCCGAGCTGGCCTTGTCGAGCCTGTTCGCCCAACCGCGCTTGGCCGCGCTGGCCGTCGCGGTGGCCGCGGCTGGACGCAGCGCGCTCGCGCCGATCCCGCTCGCCGGCCGCTCGCAGCCCCTGCCCTTGTCGCCGGCGCAGCAGCGGCTGTGGTTCGTCGCCGGCGTCGATCCGCTGGCCAGCGCCGCGTATCACGTCCCCGGCGCGCTGCGTCTGCGCGGCGCACTCGATCGTGCGGCGCTGCGCGCGGCACTGGACCGCGTCGTGGCGCGGCACGAATCGCTGCGTACCCGTTTCGTCGCTATCGACGGTCAACCCTGGCAAACGATCGATCCGCCGCGCGGGTTCGCGTTGAGCGAGCAGGACGCGGGCGGTCTGACTCCGCAACAGATCGAAGATTTGTGCCGCGAAGCCGCGGCGCAGCCCTTCGACCTCGCCGCGGGGCCGCCGATTCGCGGCCGCCTGCTGCGCGTCGCCGCCGACGAGCACGTGCTGCTGGTGACGATGCACCACATCGTGTCCGACGGTTGGTCGCTGAGCGTGCTGATGCGCGAAGTCGCCACCGCCTACAGCGCGTTGCGTGAAAACCGCGACCCGCCGGAGCCGGCGCTGCCGGTGCAGTACCCCGATTATGCGGTCTGGCTGCAGCACCGCCTGGACGCACCGGAGGCGCAGGCGCAGTTGGCGTCCTGGGTCGAACACTTGCGCGGCGCGCCGTCGCTGGTCGAGCTGCCGACCGACCGGCCGCGGCCGCCGTTGCAGGACTACCGCGGCGCCAGCCTCGACGTCGGCTTGGACGCGGCGGCGAGCGAAGCCGTGCGCAACCTGGCCCAACGTCATGGCGCTACTGCGTACATGGTGGTGCTGGCGGCCTGGGCGGCGGTAGTCGCGCGCTACAGCGGCCAGCGCCGGGTAGTGCTCGGCAGCTCGCACGCCGGCCGCGACCGGGTCGAGATCGAGCCGCTGATCGGTTTCTTCGTCAACACCCAGGCGATCCAGATCGACCTGGACGCGGCGGCGAGCGTAGGCGAGCTGCTGGCGCAGGTGCGGCAGGAGGCGCTGCGGGCGCAGGAACGCCAGCAGGTGCCGTTCGAACGGCTGGTCGAGGCCCTGAACCCGCCGCGCTCGATGGCGCACTCGCCGGTGTTCCAGCTGATGCTGACCTGGCACAACACCCCGGATGTGCGCCTGGAGCTGGCCGGGTTGGAGGTGGAGCGGGTCGAGAGCCTGCCCGCCAGCGCCCAGTTCGATCTGGCGCTGGACCTGCAGGAGCGGGACGGGCGCGTGCTCGGCAAACTCAACTACGCGACCGCGCTGTACGACGAGGCGACCGTGCGCCGGCATTGGGAAGGCGTGGCCGCGATGTTGCGCGGCATGGCCGCCGACGACGGTCAGCCGGTCGAGCGGATCGACTTGCTGGACGCGCCGCAGCGCCAACAGTTGCTGCAGGACTTCGCCTTCGGCGGCGCGGCCGTGCCGGCGCATGCGTTCGTGCAGACCGCGTTCGAACGCCAGGCGGCGCAACGGCCGGACGCGGTCGCGATCGAGCACGACGGCGAAGCCTGGACATACTCCGAGCTGGACCGGCGCGCCAATCGCCTCGCGCATTACCTGCGCGGACTCGGTCTGCAGGCCGACGACCGGATCGCGCTGTGCCTGCAGCGCGGACCGGAGCTGATCGTTGCGGTCCTCGCCACGCTCAAGGCCGGCGCGGCCTACGTGCCGTTGGATCCTGCGCATCCGGACCAGCGACTGGCCTGGCTGTTGCAGGATTGCGCACCGGCGGCGCTGTTGACCCAAAGCGCCTTGCGCGGGCGTCTGCAGCCTCCCGCGGGTTGCCGCGCGATCGCGCTCGACGCCACCGCCTGGGAGCATGCGCCCTGGGCGGCGGCGCCGGCGCATGCGCCGGATCTGCGGGCCTGGGCCGGCGACGGCTCGCACTTGGCCTACGTGATCTACACCTCCGGATCGACCGGCACGCCCAAGGGGGTGATGGTCGAGCATCGCCAGTTCGCGCACCAGGTCGCGGCCCTGCAGTCGCTGTACAGCTTCGTGCCGGAAGACCGTGTGCTGCAGTTCTCCGGGCTCAGCTTCGACGTCGCCGGCGAGGAGATCTTCGGTGCGCTCAGCCACGGCGCCACGCTGGTGCTGCGCACCGACGACTGGCTGGCCGAACCGCAGCGCTGGTGCGAGCTATGCGACGGTCACCGCCTGACCGTCGCCAACCTGCCGACCCTGTTCTGGCAGCGCCTGGCGCAGACGCCCGCGGCGAGCCTGCCGGCGCGGCTGCGCCAGATCGTGATCGGCGGCGACGCGGTCGGCGCAGCCGCGCTCGAAGCCTGGTGGCGCCGCGACGGCCATCTTCCGGCGTTGGCCAATGCTTATGGCCCGACCGAAACCACCATCAACGCCAGCGTGGCCCGCTGCCGCGCCGACGACCCGCCGGGCAGCATCGGCCGGCCGGTCGCCAATGCGCGCATCTATCTGCTCGATCCGCAGGGGCAGCCGGTACCGCTCGGCGCGGTCGGCGAAATCTGCATCGGCGGTGCCGGCGTGGCGCGCGGCTATCTGCATCGCCCGGAGCTGACCGCGCAGCGCTTTCTGGCCGATCCCTTCGCGCCGCCCGGCGCGCAGGCGCCGAGGATGTACCGCAGCGGCGATCTCGGCCGCTGGCGCAACGACGGCACGATCGAGTTCCTCGGCCGCGACGACCAGCAGGTCAAGCTGCGCGGATTCCGCATCGAGCTCGGCGAGATCGAGGCCGAACTGGCGCGCCTGGACGGCATCGCCGAGGCGGCGGTGATCCTCGACGCAGGGCAGGGCGAGGACCGCCGTCTGCTGGCCTATGTGGTCGCCGCCGGCGAGCGCCTGGATCCGGCCGAGCTGCGCGCAGGGCTGGCCGAACGCCTGCCGGACTACATGTTGCCGGCAGCGTTCGTGCGTTTGCCTGCGCTGCCGCTCAACGCCAACGGCAAACTCGACCGCGCCGCACTGCCGGCCCTGGAAGGCGCGGCTTATGCGCAGGCCGCATTCGAACCGCCCCAGGGCGAGCACGAGATCGCACTCGCGCGACTGTGGTCGCAATTGCTCGGCGTCGAAGCGGTCGGCCGCGGAGACGGCTTCTTCGAGCTCGGCGGACATTCGCTGCTGGCGGTGCGGATGATTTCGCAACTGCGCCAGCGGCTCGGCGTGGAACTGGCGCTGAGTTCGGTGTTCGCGCGGCCGAGGCTGGCCGAACTGGCGGCGGAGCTGGCCCGGTCTGCGCCCAGCGCGGCCGATCCGATCCCGCAAGCCGACCGCAGCCGGCCGTTGCCGCTGTCGCATTCGCAGCAACGGCTGTGGTACGTGACCCGGATCGACGCTCAGGCCGGCGCGGCCTATCACTTGCCGGGCGCGCTGCGCTTGCGCGGCGAACTCGACCGCGACGCCCTGCAAGCGGCGCTGGATCGCATCGTCGCGCGTCACGAAACCCTGCGCGCGCGGTTCTTCGCCGTCGACGGCCAGCCGCGGCAACGGATCGAGCCGTGGGCGCCGGCGGCGATCGGCTATCGCGTGCTGGAGGGGCTCGACGAGGCCGCACTGCGCGAGCTGTGCCGGGCCGAGGCCGCGGCCCCGTTCGATCTGGAGCGCGAGCCGCCGCTGCGCGTGCAGTTGCTGCGCCTGGCGCAGGACGAACATGTGCTGTTGTTGACCTTGCACCACATCGTCGCCGACGGCTGGTCGCTGAGCGTGCTCGCGCACGAGTTCTCGACCCTGTACCGCGCCTTCCGCGTCGGCCAGGCCGATCCGCTGCCGGCCCTGCCGGTGCAGTACGCGGATTACGCCGCCTGGCAACGGCAGCGTGCGCAGGGGGCGCAATGGCAGCGCCAGTTGCAATACTGGGTGGAGCGCCTGGGCGAGGCGCCGCCGCTGATCGGGTTGGCCACCGATCGGCCGCGGCCGCCGAGCCAGGACTATCTCGGCGCCCGTTTCGACGTCGCCCTCGACCCCGCCCTCGGCGCCGATCTGTCCGCCTTGGCGCAGCGCCACGGTGCGACCTTGTACATGGTCGTGCTGGCGGCGTGGGCGGCCGTGCTGGGCCGACTCAGCGGCCAGTCGCAGGTGGTGCTGGGCAGCTCGCTGGCCGGCCGCGACCGCGCCGAGTTCGAACCGCTGATCGGCTTCTTCGTCAATGCCCAAGCGCTGCGTTTCGACCTCGATCAGAGTCTCGACGTCGCCGGTTTGCTGGCGCAGGCGCGCGAGGTCGCGCTGCAGGCCCAGCACCATCGCGAAGTGCCGTTCGAACAAGTGGTCGAGGCGCTCAATCCGGCTCGTTCGACCGCCTACAACCCGATCTATCAGGTGCGCCTGGCTTGGCAGAACACGCCGCCGACCCAGCTTGCCGCCGACGGGCTGGCGTTCGACAGCCTCGCCTCGCAGGCCGGGCATGCCCAGTTCGACCTGTCGCTCGATCTGGAACCGGCGGGCGAGGGCATCGTCGGCCAGTTCAACTACGCTACCGCGCTGTACGACGAGGCGACGGTGCGCCGGCACTGGGACGCGTTGGTGGCGATGCTGCGCGGCATGGTCGCCGACGAGCGCGCGCCGGTGGCGCGGATCGGCCTGCTCGATGCCGAGCGGCGCGAACAGGTCTTGTACGGCTTCAATGCGTCCGGCGCCGGCGGCCACGACGATCTGCTGCACCGCCTGTTCGAGCGCCAGGCCGCGGCGCAGCCGCAGACCCTGGCTTTGGCCTACGACGGACAGGAGTTGAGCTACGCCGAGCTCAATGCGCGGGCCAATCGCATCGCCCACCATCTGCGCGGGCTGGGCCTGCGTCCGGACGATCGCGTGGCGCTGTGCCTGGAACGCAGCCTCGACCTGGGCGTGGCCTGGTGGGCCACGCTCAAGGCCGGCGGCGCCTGCGTGCCGCTGGATCCGGTGCATCCCGACGAACGTCTGGCGCACATGCTGTCCGACAGCGCGCCGGTCGCGGTGCTGACCCAGTCGCACCTACTTTCCCGCCTGCAGGTGCCGGCCGGCTGCACGGTGCTGTCGCTCGACGAAACGGCGGAACATGCGCTGGAAGCGGCGCCCTGGGCGCAAGCCTCGGCGCAGGATCCGGATCCGGCCGAGGTCGGCTTGTCGCCGGCGCATCTGGCCTACGTGATCTACACCTCGGGCTCGACCGGATTGCCCAAGGGCGTGATGGTCGAGCACCGCAACGTGCTCAATTTCCTGCACGGCATGGAGCAGCGCATCCATGGCCCGGCGCCGGACTGCCGCCGCATCGCCTGGAACTCCTCGTTCGGCTTCGACATGGCGGCCAAGGCCTGGGGGCAGTTGTGCTTCGGCCGCAGCGTGCACCTGCTGTCCGAGTGCATCCGGCTGGACGCCGAGGCCTTGCTCGACTACCTGGAGCGGCATGCGATCGAGGCGATGGAATGCACCCCATCGCATTTGCGCATGCTGCAGGCGGCCGGTTTCCTGCGAGGCCGCGGCGCCGGCCTGCGCAAGCTGCTGCTCGGCGGCGAAGCCCTGGATGCGGCGAGCTGGGCCGCGCTGGTCGAAGCCGACGCGGTCCAGTTCCACAACATGTACGGCCCGACCGAGTGCAGCGTCGACGCCACCTGCGGACCGGTCGCCGGAGCGGTGCCGCAGATCGGCCGGCCGATGCCGGGCGCGCGGGTGTATCTGCTCGACGCGCACGGCGAGCCGGTGCCGATCGGCGTCGCCGGCGAGATCTTCATCGGCGGCGCCGGCGTGGCGCGCGGCTACCTGCATCGCCCCGAACTGAGTGCGGAACGCTTCGTCCGCGATCCCTTCGCCGACATCGCCGGGGCGCGCATGTACAAGACCGGCGACCTCGGCCGCTGGCGCGCGGACGGCACGATCGAGTACCTGGGCCGCAACGACTTCCAGGTCAAGATCCGCGGCTATCGCATCGAGCTGGGCGAGATCGAAGCGCGCCTGGCCGGCCTGGACGGCGTGCGCGAGGCGGTGGTGCTCGCGCAGACGGACCGTCCCGGCGATCCGCGCTTGATCGCCTACCTGCTGCGCGAGCCCGATGCGCAACCGGATCCGGCCGATCTGCGCGCCCGGCTCGGCGCGCAGTTGCCGGACTACATGCTGCCGACCGCCTACGTCGCCCTCGACGCCTGGCCGCTCAACGCCAACGGCAAGCTCGACCGCAAGGCCCTGCCGTCGCCGGACGACGAGGGCTTGGCGCGTCGCGACTACCTCGCTCCCGAGGGCGAAATGGAAGCCCGCCTGGCGGCGATCTGGGCCGGGCTGCTCGGGGTCGAGCGGGTCGGGCGCAACGACAATTTCTTCGAACTCGGCGGCCATTCGGCGCTGGCGATCCAGCTGATCCATCTGATGAGCGAGCAGCAGCTGCAGGTCGACGTGCAGATGGTGTTCAACGCGCCGACGCTGGCCGACCTGGCGGCCGCCACCGCGCAATGGGAGGAAATCGAGCTATGAACGCTATCGAGTTGTTGCGGGCGCTGCAGGCGCGCGGGCTGTCGTTGCGCCTGGACGGCGAAAAGCTGCGCCTGCTCGGCGAGCCGCGTGCGCTGGCCGAGTCCGAGCTGGTGCAGGCCGTTCGCGAGCGAAAGCCCGAGCTGATCGCGCTGTTGCGCGAACGCGATGCCGCCACTGCCGACGACTACCGCATCGACGAGGGCACGACGGCGATCACCCCGAAGATGCTGCCGCTGGCCGGAATCGACCAGGCCGCGATCGACCGTTTGCTGGCCCAAGTGCCGGGCGGGACCGGCAACGTGCAGGACGTTTATCCGTTGGCGCCGCTGCAGGAAGGCATCCTGTTCCATCACCGTCTGCACGGCGAAGGCGAGAGCGATGCCTATGTCATGCCGACCCTGCTGCGCTTCGACAGCCGCGAGCGCCTGGACCGATTCGTAGATGCGCTGCGCGAGGTGGTCGCCCGCCACGACATCCTGCGCACCTCGGTGCATTGGGAGGGGCTGGAGCAGCCGTTGCAAGTGGTGCATCGGCAGGCCGATCCGGTCGTCGAGATCCTGGCCGCTGCGCCGGGCGCGAGCGCGCGAGAGAGTCTGCAGGCCCAGGCCGATCCGCGCCGGTTCCGGCTCGACGTGCGGCAGGCGCCGATGTTGCGTGGCCACGCGGTCCGGGATCCGGCCGACGGCGGTTGGCTGCTGCAACTGCTGCACCATCACCTGATCCTGGATCACACCGCGTCCGAGCTGCTGGTGCAGGAAGTGATGACGATCCTGCAGGGGCAGCGCGAGCGCCTGCCGGTGCCGGTGCCGTTCCGCCGCTTCGTCGCCCAGGCCCGGCGCGGCATGGGCCAGCCGGAGCACGAGGCGTATTTCCGTCGCGAACTCGGCGAGGTCGACGAAACCACCGCGCCGTTCGGCCTGAGCGACGTGCAGGGCGACGGCAGCGGCGTGGTCCGCGCCGGCATCGAGCTCGAACCGGGCCTGGCCCGGCGCCTGCGCGAACAGGCGCGGGCACGCGGGGTCGGCGCCGCCAGCCTGTTCCACCTGGCCTGGGCGCAGGTGCTGGGGCTGTGCAGCGGTCGCGACGAGGTGGTGTTCGGCACCGTGTTGTTCGGCCGTCTGCAGGCCGGCGCCGATGCGGCGCGGGCGATGGGCATGTTCCTCAATACCTTGCCGCTGCGGGTGAAGATCGACGGCCGCCCGGTCGAGGCGGCCCTGCGCGGCGTGCATGCGTCTCTGGCCGAGTTGCTGGGTCACGAGCACGCTTCGTTGAGCCTGGCCCAGCGCTGCAGCGCCTTGCCGGCCAATGCGCCCTTGTTCGCCAGCCTGCTCAACTACCGCTACAGCCAGCGCGGCGACGCCGCGCCGGCGCTGGACGGGATCGAGGCGCTGGGCGGCCACGACCGGACCAACTATCCCTTCGTCCTGCACGTCGACGACTACGGCGACGGCTTCGGCCTCACCGCCGAGGTCGAGCGCAGCGTCGATGCCCAGCGCGTCTGCGGTTTCGCCGAGCAGGCTCTGCGGGCCCTGGCCGACGCCCTCGAGCGCGAACCGCAGCGGCCGTTGGACAGCATCGAACGGCTGCCGGCGAGCGAGCGCGCGCAAGTGCTGCATGGTTTCAACGCCACCGACACCGAGTACCCCCGCGGCTTATTGCTGCACCAACTGTTCGAGCGCCAGGCGGCGCAGCGTCCCGATGCCACCGCCGTGGTGTTCGAGGGGCGTCGCCTGAGCTACGCCGAGCTCAATGCGCGCGCCAACCGACTGGCGCGCCGCCTGCGCTTGCTCGGGGTCGGCCCGGACGCGCGGGTCGGCATTTGCCTGCAGCGCAGCGAACATCTGGTGATCGCGCTGTTGGCGACGCTCAAGGCCGGTGGCGCGTATCTGCCGCTGGACCCGGCGCAGCCGGCCGAACGCCTGCAGCAGTTGCTAGACGAAGCCGCGCCCGTCGCTGTGCTGACCGAAGCGGCCCTGGAAGCGCATCTGCCGGCGAGTTCGCTGCGCTGCCTGGTGCTGGATCGCGACGCCACGGCCTCGGTGCTGGCCGATACCGATTTGGACCCTGCCGATACCGGCCTGGGCGAGCGCCACCTGGCCTATGTGATCTACACCTCCGGCTCGACCGGGCGGCCGAAGGGGGTGATGAACGAGCATCGCGGGATCGTGAATCGCCTGCACTGGATGCAGCAGGCTTACGCGCTGACCCCGCAAGATGTCGTGTTGCAGAAGACTCCGTTCGGCTTCGACGTGTCGGTCTGGGAATTCTTCTGGCCGCTGATGATCGGCGCGCAGCTGGTGCTGGCGAAGCCGGAAGGGCATAAGGACCCGGCCTATCTGGGCGAACTGATCCGCGCCGCCGGGGTGACTACCCTGCATTTCGTGCCCTCGATGCTGCAGGTGTTTCTGGCCCGGCTCGACGCGGTGGCCGGCTGCGCCAGCCTGCGCCGGGTGGTCTGCAGCGGCGAGGCCTTGCCGGCGGCGCTGGCGCGGCAGTGCCGCGAGCGCCTGCCGCAGGTGCGTCTGTACAACCTGTACGGGCCGACCGAGGCGGCGGTCGACGTCACCGCCTGGGACTGCAGCGAGGCCGATGTCGACACGGTGCCGATCGGGCGGCCGATCGCCAACACCCGCATCTACCTGCTCGATGCGTCCCTGCGTCCGGTGCCGGTGGGCGTGGTGGGCGAGCTGTACATCGGCGGGGTGCAGGTGGCGCGCGGCTACCTCGATCGCCCCGAACTGACCGCCGAGCGCTTCGTCGCCGATCCGTTCGAAGCCGGCGGACGTCTGTACCGCAGCGGCGACCTGGCGCGCTGGCGCGAAGACGGCGCGATCGAATACCTGGGCCGCAACGACTTCCAGGTCAAGCTGCGCGGCCAGCGCATCGAGCTGGGCGAGATCGAGGCGCAGTTGCGCGCGCTCGACGGCATCGCCGATGCGGTGGTGGTCGCTCGCGAAGACCGGCATGGCGCGCTGGCCCTGGTCGCTTACGTGGTGCCGGAAGCGGGCGCCGAGGCGTCGCCGGCCGCGTTACGCGAGCGGCTGGCCCAGCGCCTGCCCGAGTACATGCTGCCGGGCGCCTATGTCGCGCTCGAGGCCTTGCCGCTCAGCGGCAACGGCAAGCTCGACCGCAAGGCCCTGCCGGCGCCCGGCGACGCGGCGTTCGGCCGCAACGACTACGAGCCGCCGCAGGGCGAGGTCGAGCAGGCCCTGGCCGCGATCTGGTCGCAGCTGCTCGGCATCGAACGCATCGGCCGCCACGACGGCTTTTTCGCCCTCGGCGGCCATTCGCTGCTGGCGGTGCAGCTGCTGGAGCACCTGCGCCGGCGCGACTGGTCGATCGACGTGCGCGCGGTGTTCGCCCAGCCCGAACTGGCGGCGATGGCCGCCGCCGTGCGCCGCGCGGCCGCGCCCGGCCAGGGCGAGGTCGCGGTGCCGCGCAACGCCATTCCGGAGCGATTCGACGAATCGTCCAACGAACAAGAAACCGAGGAGTTCAGACTGTGAATGCGGAAGTCTCGAGTATGCAGGCCCTGGACGCGAAGGCGCTGATCGGCCTGCTCGAACAGCGCCAGGTGCAGGTGCGGGTGGAGCAGGGCGAGTTGGTGGTAAAGGCGCCGCGCGGAGTGTTGACGCCCGGCGTGATGGCTTCGCTGAAACTGCACAAGCAGGCCTTGTTGCAATGGGCCGCGGCCAACGGCGAGCGGGTCGCGCCGGCGTCGCCGGCGCCGCAGATCACCCCGCAGATGCTGCCGCTGGTGCGGCTGGAGCAGTCCCAGATCGACCGCATCGTCGCGGCCACCCCGGGCGGCGCCGGCAACATCCAGGACATCTATCCGCTGGCGCCGTTGCAGGAAGGCATCCTGTTCCACCACTTGCTGCAGCAGCAGGGCGATGCCTATCTGACCCGGCTGCTGATGAGCTTCGACAGCCGCGAGCTGCTCGAACGCTTCGTCGCCGCGATGGACGAGGCGATCGCGCGCCAGGACGTGCTGCGCACCGCGGTGCAGTGGGACGGCCTGGCCGAGCCGGTACAGGTGGTCTGGCGACGGGCGCGGCTGGAGGTGGAGACGTTGGAGTTCACGGGCGATGCGCAGCCGCAGTTGCAGGCCTACGCCGATCCCGGCCGCTACCGCCTGGACGTGCGCCGCGCGCCGATGATGCGCGGCTTCGCCGCCTACGACGCGCTAGGCCAACGCTGGCTGCTGCAGTTGCTTTACCACCACCTGGTCATGGATCACGTGACCCTGGAACTGCTGGTGCAGGAGGTCGGCCTGATCCTGCAGGACCGCCGCGGCGAACTGCCCGAGCCGGTGCCGTTCCGCAACTTCGTCGCCCAGGCGCGCCTGAACGCGCGCGAGGACGAGCACGAACGTCATTTCCGCGCGGAACTCGGCGACGTCGACCAGCCGACTGCGCCGTTCGACCTGCTCGACGTGCAGGGCAACGGCGCCGATGCGGTGCAGGCCAAGCTGCGCCTGGACCCCGGGCTGAGCGCCGACCTGCGCCGGGTCGCGCGCAATCGCAGCGTCAGCGCGGCGAGCGTATTCCATCTGGCCTGGGCGCAGGTGCTGGCGCGCTGCAGCGGCCGCGACGATGTGGTGTTCGGCACCGTGCTGTTCGGCCGCCTGCAGGGCGGCGCCGGCGCCGACCGCGCGATGGGCATGTTCATCAATACCCTGCCGCTGCGCGTGCGCCTGCAAGGCCGCAGCGCCGGCGAAGCCTTGGCCGACACCGCCGCCGGCCTGGCCGAACTGCTGCGTCACGAGCACGCGCCGTTGACCCTGGCCCAGCGTTGCAGCGGCATCGCCGCCAACACGCCGCTGTTCTCGGCCCTGCTCAACTACCGTCATAGCCGCGACGAGGGCGCGGCTGAGGCCGATGAGGGCATCGCCGGCATCCGCCATCTCGACAGCCGCGACCGCACCAACTATCCGTTCGTGTTGCATGTCGACGACTACGGCGACGGTTTCGGCGTCACCGCCGAGATCGTCCAGCGCGTCGAGGCCGCGCGCATCGCCGAGTGGGTGCGCGAGGCGCTGGTGCATCTGATCCAGGCCCTGGAGCAGGCGCCGGATACGCCGGTGCTGGCGCTTGAAGTGCTGCCCGCCGGCGAGCGCGAGCAAGTGCTGCAAAGCTTCAACGACCGCCGCCGCGATCACGCCGGGCAGGGCGAGCTGGTGCATGTGCTGTTCGAACGCCAGGCCGCGGCGACGCCCGACGCGATCGCGCTGGAGTTCGGGCCTGAGCGGCTGAGCTACGCCGAGCTGGAGGCGCAGGCCAATCGCCTCGCCCGGCATCTGCGCGGGTTCGGGGTGGGGCCGGACCAGCGCGTCGCGGTCTGCCTGGAGCGCGGCCCGGCGATGGTGATCGCGATCCTGGCCGCCTTGAAGGCCGGCGGCGCCTACGTGCCGTTGGATCCGACCTATCCGGACGAGCGCCTGGCGCACATGCTGCGCGACAGCGCGCCGCGCGCTCTGCTGACCCAGGAACGGCTGCGAGATCGCCTGAGCGTCGCCGACGGATGCGAATGCGTACTGCTCGACGATAGCGCCGATGCGCCCCGGGGCTCGTCGGACGCATCGCCGCCGCAGACCCCGGAGCTGGGCGGCGAGCACCTGGCTTACGTGATCTATACCTCCGGCTCGACCGGCCTGCCCAAGGGCGTGGCGATGCCGCACCGCGGCCTGGTCAACCTGCTGGCCTGGCAGCGCGGACCGCTGCCGGAGCCGGCCCGGACCCTGCAGTTCGCCGCGCTAGGCTTCGATGTCGCGTTCCAGGAGATCTTCAGCACGCTCGCCAGCGGCGGCACCCTGGTGCTGCTGCACGAGGAGCTGCGCCAGGATTTGCCGGCGCTGGCCGACTGGCTCGGCGAGCAGTCGATCGAACGCTTGTTCCTGCCCTACATCGCGCTCAACGCGCTCAGCGAACTGTGGTCGCAGCGCGAGACGCCGCTGCCGGCGCTGCGCGACCTGATCGTCGCCGGCGAGCAGTTGCGCATCACCCCGGCGATCCGGCGCCTGTTCGAGGGCCGCAGCGGGGCGCGCCTACACAACCATTACGGTCCGACCGAAAGCCACGTCGTCACCGCCCACACCCTGTCCGGCCCGGCCGGACAATGGCCCGACCTGCCGCCGATCGGCGCGCCGATCGACAACAGCCGGATCTACCTGCTCGACGCGCAGGGCCGGCCGGTGCCGCGCGGTGTGGCGGGCGAGATCCACATCGGCGGCGTCCAGGTCGCCCGCGGCTACCTGCAACGAGCCGACCTCAGCGCCGAGCGCTTCCTCGCCGACCCCCATGCGGCGGCCGAGCCGGGCGCGGCGGCGCCGCGCCTGTACAAGACCGGCGACCTGGGCCGCTGGCGCGACGACGGCACGATCGATTATCTGGGCCGCAACGACTTCCAGGTCAAAATCCGCGGCTATCGCATCGAGCTGGGCGAGATCGAGGCGCGTCTGGCCGAGGTCGATGGCGTACGCGAGGCAGCGGTGATCGCGCGCGAGGACGTGCCCGGCGACAAGCGCCTTGTCGCGTACTGGGTCGGCGACGCCGGAGCGGCGCTGGACCCGGCCGAGCTGCGGGTGCGACTCGGCGCGGTGTTGCCCGACTACATGCTGCCGGGCGCGTTCGTGCCGCTGGAGGCGCTGCCGTTGACCCCGAACGGCAAGCTCGACCGCAAGGCCTTGCCGGCGCCGGACGGACTGGCCTTCGTCCATCGCGCCTACGAGGCGACCATCGGCGAGATCGAAACCACGCTGGCGCAGATCTGGTGCGAACTGCTCGGGGTCGAGCGGGTCGGCCGCCACGACAATTTCTTCGAACTCGGCGGGCACTCGTTGCTGGCCGTGCGCTTGATCTCGCAGTTGCGCGAGCGGCTCGGCATCGAGCTGCCGCTGTCGGCGTTGTTCACCCATCCGCAGTTGGCCGAGTTGGCCCAGGACGTGGCCGAAGCCGGGCAGAACACGCTCAGCGCGATCGCCCGCGCCGACCGATCCAAGCCGCTGCCGATGTCGTTCGCGCAGCAGCGGCTGTGGTTCATCGCCCGGGTCGACCCCGAGGCCAGCAAGGCCTACCACGTGCCCGACGCAGTGCGGTTGCGCGGCCCGCTCGACGTGGCCGCGCTGCAGGCCGCGTTCGACCGCATCATCGAACGCCATGAGGTGCTGCGCACGCGTTTCGTCGGCATCGCCGGCCAGGCGCTGCAGGTGATCGACGAACCGCGCGGCTTCGCCCTGCGTCGCGAAGACCTGCGCGGCGCCGGCGACGCCGAACTGGAAGCGATCTTGCGCGAAGAAGCGCTGCGTCCGTTCGACCTGGCGCTGGGGCCGCTGATCCGCGGCCGCCTGCTCGAGTTGGGCCAGGACGATCACGTGCTTTTGGTCACGATGCACCACATCGTCTCCGACGGCTGGTCGGGCGGGGTGCTGGCGAACGAGTTTTCGAGCCTGTATCGCGCATTCCGCGAAGGCCGCCCCGACCCGCTGCCGCCGCTGGCGATCCAGTACGCCGATTTCGGCATGTGGCAGCGCCAGTGGCTGCAAGGGCCGTTGCTGCAGCAGCAGCTGCAGCAGTGGGTGCAGCAGTTGCGCGGCGCGCCGAGCCTGCTCGACCTGCCGACCGACCGACCGCGTCCGCCGATCCAGGACTACCGCGGCGCCAATGTCGAAATCGCCCTCGACGCCGAACTCGGCGACGGCCTGCGCGCGCTCAGCCAGCGCCACGGCACCACCTTGTACATGACCATGCTGGCGGCCTGGGCGGCGGTGCTGAGCCGGCTCAGCGGCCAGGACCAAGTGGTGATCGGCAGCTCGCATGCCGGCCGCAGCCGGGTCGAGGTCGAGCCGCTGATCGGCTTCTTCGTCAACACCCAGGCGCTGAAGATCGACTTGTCCGGCAGTCCCAGCGTGCGCGCCTTGCTGGCCCAGGCGCGGCAGACCGCGGTGCAGGCGCAAAGCCTGCAGGACGTGCCGTTCGAGCGCCTGGTCGAAGCCTTGAATCCGCCGCGTTCGCTGGCCCACCATCCGGTATTCCAGGTCATGCTGTCCTGGCACAACACGCCCAAGGCCGAGCTCGATCTGGCCGGCTTGCAGGCGCAAAGCCTCGGCGGCGGCCCGGACAGCGCCCAGTTCGAACTGTCGCTGGAGCTGCGCGAAAGCGAGGACGGCATCGGCGGCCAGCTCAACTACGCCAGCGCGTTGTTCGACGAGGCCACCATCCGCCGTCAGTGGCGCTGCCTGGAGGCGATGCTGCGCGGCATGGTCGCCGACGACAGCCAGCCGGTCGACCGGATCGACTTGCTCGACGCGGCCGAGCGCGAGCTGGTGCTGGAAGGCTTCAACGAAAGTCATGTCGCCGCCGCCGAGCCGGTGCTGGTGCATGCGCTGATCGAGCGCCAGGCCGCGGCGCAGCCGGGCACGACAGCGATCGAATACGGCGGCGAGCGCCTGAGCTACGCCGAACTCAACGCACGCGCCAACCGGCTCGCCCATCATCTGCGCGGGCTCGGCATCCGCCCGGACGACCGGGTCGCGGTCTGCGCCGAGCGCAGCCTGGAACTGGTGGTGGCCTTGCTGGCGGCGCTCAAGGCCGGCGCGGCCTATGTCCCGCTGGATCCGGTGTATCCGGACGAGCGTCTGGCGCACATGCTCGAAGACAGTGGAGCGGTCGCGTTGCTGACCCAGCAAGGCCTCAGCCACCGCCTGCAGGCGCCGCCGGTCTGCAGGCGGCTGCTGATCGACGATCCGCAACCAGCCTGGGCGCAGGCTTCGGCCGAGAATCCGGACCCGGCCCAGATCGGCCTGACTCCGGCGCACCTGGCCTACGTGATCTACACCTCCGGTTCCACCGGCACGCCCAAGGGGGTGATGGTCGAGCACCGCAACGTCGGCTACTTCCTGCACGCGATGGAAGCCTGCATCCACGGCCTGGCGCCGGATTGCCGGCGGGTGGCGTGGAACTCCTCGTTTGGCTTCGACATGGCGGTCAAGGCCTGGGGCCAACTGGCCCAGGGGCGCAGCGTGTACCTGTTGCCGGAAGCGGCGCGACTGAGCGCGGACGACTTGCTCGGCTTCCTCGAAACCCACGCCATCGAGGCGATGGAATGCACGCCTTCGCATCTGCGCCTGATGCAGGGCGCGGGCCTGCTGCAGGGACGCGCACCCAGCCTGCGTAAGCTGCTGCTCGGCGGCGAAGCGATCGACTCGGCGACCTGGGGCGCGCTGGCCGCGGTCGAGGACCGGCTGTTCTTCAACATGTACGGCCCGACCGAGTGCAGCGTCGACGCCAGCTGCGGCGTGATCGACGGCCGCCGGCCGCATATCGGCCGGGTCATGCCGGGCGCGCGGATCTATCTGCTCGACGAGGCCGGCCATGCGGTGCCGGTCGGCGTGGCCGGCGAGATCCACATCGGCGGCGCCGGCGTGGCCCGCGGCTATCTGGATCGCCCCGAACTGACCGCCGAACGCTTCCCGCGCGACCCGTTCGCGGCCGATCCGCAGGCGCGCATGTACAAGACCGGCGACCTCGGCCGCTGGCGCGAGGACGGTACCCTGGAGTATCTCGGCCGCAACGACTTCCAGGTCAAGCTGCGCGGGTTCCGGATCGAGCTCGGCGAGATCGAGGCGCGTCTGGCCTCGCAGCCGGGCGTGCGCGAGGCGGCGGTGATCGCCCGCGAGGACAGTCCCGGCGACAAACGCCTGGTCGCCTACGTGGTCGGCCTCGCCGGCGCGCCGACGCCGGATCCCGCGCTGGATCCGGCGCAGTTGCGCGCCGGGCTGGCGTCGCAACTGCCCGAGTACATGCTGCCGTCGGCGTTCGTCAGCGTGGACGCGTTGCCGCTGACTCCGAACGGCAAGCTCGACCGCAAGGCCTTGCCGGCGCCGGACGGGCAGGGGCTGGCGCTGAGCCGCTACGAGCCGCCGCAGGGCGACGCCGAACTGGCGATCGCGGCCTTGTGGTCGGAGCTGCTCGGCGTCGAACAGGTCGGCCGCCACGACAATTTCTTCGATCTCGGCGGCTATTCGCTGATGGTGTTCCAGGTCATCGAAGGCCTGAAGCAGAAGGGTTATGAAGTCGCGCTGCAGGACGTGCTGTTGGCGCAGCGGCTGAGCGAACTGGCGGCGCTGATCGACCGGCCGCGCGGCGGCTTCGCCCACGAGCAGTGGGTGACGATCCGCAAGGGCGGTGCGGCGCGGCCGCTGATCTTCGTCCACGAGCCCAGCGGCGAGGTGCTGGCCTACGAGCGTCTAGCCCGGCACATCGGCGCCGAGGTCGGCCTGTACGGCATCCGCGCGGACTACCGCCAGGTCCACGCCGACAGCCGCAGCGAAGACATCGCCGCCGGCTATGTGCGGCTGATCCGCGAAGCGGTGCCGCAAGGGCCGTACCGCCTGGCGGGCTGGTCGGCCGGCGGCGCGCTGGCCTACGAGGTCGCGCAGCAGTTGCTCGCCGCCGGCGAACGGGTCGAATTCCTCGGCCTGATCGACAGCTGGTACCGCGGCGACGGCGAGCGCGGCGTGTCCGAGCTCGGCCTGCACGACAAGAAGCTGTTGCTGGTCGCGTTCGCCGAATACTACGGGCGCAAGCTGCAGGCGGCGGAAGTCGAACGCCTGCTCGGCGCCGAGGATCTGCCGGCGGCAGTGGCGCTGGCGCGGCGCGAGGGCTGGCTGAAGAAGGACATGAGCGCGCAGGAGTTCGAACAGCGCGCGCAGCTGTGGTTCGACCTGCGTGCGGCCGCGCATCGCTACTACGCGCAGCCGCTGGCGGTCCAGGCGCATCTGTTCGCGGCGCACCCGACCGAGGCCGGCGACCCGGCCAACGGCTGGGGCGACGTGCTCGGCGACCGCTTGCAGGTGCATCCGATCGGCGGCGATCACTGGAACATCATGATGCGGGCCGAGCTCGCGGATCGGGTCGGCGCGGCGATCGGCGCGCAACTGGCCCGGCTCGACGGCGCCGAACCCGCGCCGGTGCCGGAGCCGCCCGCGGCCGGCGTCGCGGTCGTCATCCGCCACGGCCGCGCCGGCGGGCGCAAGGTGTTCTGCCTGCCGGGCGCCGGCGCCAACGCGACCTCGTTCCTGGATTTCGCCGCGCTCAGCCCCGGCGACGCCAGTTACATCGGCCTGGAGGCGCCGACCCTGATCGGGCGCGAGGGCGAGCCGCCGACGCTGAGCGAAGCGGCGCACCGTTACGCGCAGGCCATCCGCGCTTTGCAGCCGGACGGGCCGTATCACCTGATCGGCCATTCCTTCGGCGGCTGGGTCGCGCTGGAAGTCGCGCGGATCTTGCTCGAGGCCGGGGCCGCGGTCGCGCCGGTGGTGTTGGTCGACAGCGAAGCGCCGCGGGTCGAAGGCCACGGCGGCCGCGAGCACGCGCTGGGCGAGTACTTGAGCCTGATCGGCCTGCAAGGCGCGCACGGGCACGGCCTGAACGCGCAGTCGCTGGCCGCGTTGACGCCGGAACGGCAAGCCGAGAGCGTGTTCGAGGCCATGCGCGGCGCCGGTCTGTTGCCGGCCACGGCGCGCCTGGAGGACTTCGCGCCGGTGCTGGAGATGTTCTGCCGCCAATGCGCGATCGGTTACCGCCATGAGCGTCCGTTCGGCGGTCTGGCGGTGCTGGTGCGGGCGGTGGACGGCGACCGCGACGAGGCGGTCGATGTCCAGGCCTGGCGCCGCTTCGAACCGGAGCTGCGCGGTTTCGACCTGAGCGGCAGCGATCACCTGTCGGTGCTCAAACCGCCGCATGCGCAGCGGTTGATCGAGATCGTCGGCCGCCACTGGTACCTGGGAGGATGAGCATGAGCGAAGCCGCCAGCTCGCAAGCCGCCGGCCCGATCGAAACGCCGCCGTCGGCGGTCGCCGACGGTCTCGGCGAGGGCTTTCCGCATCTGGTCCGGGCCGAACCCGGCGCGGAGGACGCCGTGGCCTGGCTGGAACAGGCCATGCCGCGGCTGGAACCGCAGCTGCACCGTTGCGGCGCCCTGTTGTTCCGCGGCTTCGCCCTGGGCGACGCCGAGGACTTCCGCCGCGCGGTCGCGGCGATGGCGCCGCAACTGCGCGACTACACCGGCGGCACCTCGCCGCGCAGCCGGGTGGCCGAAGGCGTCTACACCTCGACCGAGTATCCCAAGCACCTGGAAATCCCGCTGCACAACGAGATGTCCTACAGCGTCCGCTGGCCGCAGCGGCTGTACTTCTTCTGCGCGGTCGCGCCGCAGACCGGCGGCGAAACCCCGATCGCCGATTCGCGCCGGATCCTGCAGGCGATGCCGGCGCAGATCGTCGACGAGTTCGAACGCAGGCAACTGACCTACGTGCGCAATCTGGCTTCGGCGCAATCGCCGTACAACGCCTGGAGCAAGGCCTTCGAGACCCAGGACCGCGAGCAGGTCGAAGCCTATTGCCGCGAGATGGATATCGGTTACGAATGGCAGCGCAACGGCGGCCTGCGCATCCACGAGCGACGGCCGGCGACGCGTCTGCACCCGGCGACCGGCGAGCGGGTGTGGTTCAACCAGGTGCATCTGTTCCACGCCTCGAACACGCCGATGGGCGGCGCGCTCAGCGCGCAGATCGAGGCCGGCTTGCCGATGGCCGCGTACTACGGCGACGGCGGCCGGATCGACAACGCCACCCTGGCCAGCGTACGCGAGGTGCTCAATGCGCACCGGCGCGGCTTCCGCTGGCGGCAGGGCGACCTGCTGGTGGTCGACAACCTGCTCGCCGCGCACGGCCGGCTGCCGTTCGACGGCCCGCGCCGGATCCTGGTCGCCATGTCCTGAACCGCTTTCTTTCGACTCTCCTTTCTCACCGACGCGAACACGACCATGAAGATCACCTCCGCCAAACGCGAAGCGCTCGCGCCCTGGATCCGCCAGAACCGCCAGATCATCGACGACGCATTGTGGGACGACGGCTACGTGCTGTTCCGCGGCTTCGATGTCGGCGGCCTGGACGGTTTCGAGGAAAGCGCGGCCAGCGCCTGCGATTCGCTGTACAAGCATTACGGCGACCTGCCGCTGGCCAGCGCCAGCGAGAACGTCTACTTCGCCACGCCGTACCCCAAGCACCTGGAAATCCAGTTCCACAACGAGGCCTCGCACACCCATACCTGGCCCTCGCGGCAATTGTTCTTCTGCCTGGAGCCGGCGCCGGAAGGCGGCGAATGGACCCTGTCGGACGGGCGCCGGGTGATCGAGCGTCTGCCGGCGCAGATGCTGGAGCGCTTCCGCGAGTTGGGGCTGGTCTACCGGCGCCGCTTCATCCGCGGCCTGGACGCGTCCTGGGAGCAGTTCTTCAAGGTCGGCAGTCTGCAGGAGTTGCGCGACAAGATCTCTCCGACCGGCCACGAGATCGATGCGCCGTCGGAGAACGACGTCACCGTGTCCTACCGCACCCACGCCTTGCTGCATATTCCCGAGCGCGGCACCGAGGCCTGGTTCAACCAGATCCTGCTGCATCATCCCGACGCTTTGCCGGCCGAGGTCGACAGCCTGCTGCGCAAGCATTTCCAGCGCGATCAGTTCCCGCGCACGGTGTTCTTCGGCGACGGCAGCCCGATTCCGGCCGAGTGGGTGCGCACCATCGACCGGGTGCTGAGCGAATGCTCGGTGCGGATCCAGACCCAGACCCACGACGTGCTGTTGGTCAACAACCTGCTGTTGGCGCACGGGCGCCTGCCGTACAGCGGCAACCGCCAGATCCGCGTCGCCCTCGGCGACATGCGCGACCACGCCGTCGCATCCGCAGCCGCATCGGCCGCCTGAGCCGCGGCCGCCCACCCTCGGAATCACCGCATGAGAACCCCGGCATGATCAAACGCCAGCACGTCGTCAACGACTTCTTCCCCGAGGCCGAAGCCATGCGCACGGCCTACGACGGCAAGGTCAAGAACGCCTACCAGCAGACCGTCCATTGGCAGTACTTTTGCGAGCCGCAGATGTACACCTACCTGCGCACGGTGCCGCAGCAGGTGATCCCGGAGGCGCTGTGGGGCCGCTTCAGCCAACACCTGAAGCAGTGGTGCATCGACCACGTCGGCCTGATCCCGACCGGCGCGCCCAATCTGCACCTGATGGTCAACGGCTGTACCCTCGGCCTGCACAGCGATTTCCACAACGGCACCTGGGGTTTCGTGTTCTCGCTGACCCGCTGGGACACGCGCAAGTTCTCCGGCGGCGAGACCTTGCTGATGCGCGACGGCGTGCCCAGCTACAAGAAGCACCACGTCCAGGGCGAGGTGCTGTACGAGCTGGTGCCGGCGCAGTTCAACCAGTTGCTGCTGTTCGACGACCGCATCGTCCACGGCACCCAGACCATCGAAGGCAGCATGGATCCGCTCGAGGGGCGCCTGGCCCTGGTCGGCCATCTGCGCGCGACCTCGCCGGTGGTGGCCGGTCCGCTGGATGCCGCCGCCGCGCGCAAGACCGTGTTCGAGTTCCACCGCGCCCTGGCCGAACCGGTCAAGCCCTACAAGGACGTGCAGGGGGTGATGACCTTCCGCCTCGGCGTCGGCGCCGACGGCGCGGTGGAGTCGACCACGGTGCTGACCGACAACTTCGTCACCGCGCACAGCGGCTACGAAGCCAACGAGGACGTCGCCGCGGTGCGGGCCTTGGTGCTGGAGGCCGCCGCCAAGCTGCACTTCGCCGCCGCTTCCGGGCCGTCCAAGGTCACCGCCGCGGTATTGCTGCCGTTGCCGGACCTGCGCCCGATCGAGATCTCGATCGCCCATGCCGGACGTCCGGCCAAACTGCAGGAATCGCTCAAAGCCCAGCTCAAGCAAGGCGAGGCGCTGGGGTTCCAAGTCGACGTGCAAGGCGACGGTTTCGCGGTGCGCGAACCCCTGGCCGGCACGATCCGGATCGAACCCGGCCGCATCGTCGCCTCGTTCGATCCGCCGATGTGGGTGCCGTCGCAACGCGATCACTTCCAGGCCGCGCTCAGCGAGAACCTCGGCATGCTCGCCAAGTACGGCGGTTGAGCGGGTCGGGCAGGGCATGACGCCGATGTCGTATCCGGATCTGGCGATTCTCGCGCTGGCCCTGGGCGCGGCCTGGTTGGCGGCGCTGTCGTCGCGGCCGGGGCCGCGCGGTCTGGCCGCTGTGGCGGCGCTGTCGGGGCTGGGCATGGCGGTGCAGGCATGGCGGCTGGGGCCGTGTTGGCAGTACGCGCCGTTGTGCGCGCTGGTCCTGGCGCTGGCCGCGTTGGCCTGGCTGCGGCGGCGACCGTCGCCGCGGCATCGCGCCCTGGTCTGGACCGGACGCGGCGGGCTGCTGGCGCTCGCGGCGGCTGCGGCCTTGCCCTGGGCCTTGTTGCCGGTGCCGGAGCTGCCGCCGCCGCGCGGGCCGTATCCGGTCGGCAGCCGGGTCTTCCGCTGGGTCGATCCGCAGCGCCTCGAAGCGGCCACCGCCGATCCGCGCGATCGGCGCAATCTGGTCGTCCAGGCCTGGTACCCCGCCGCCGCCGGCGGCGCGGTGCCGCCGCCGTATCTGGATGGCCTCGGCCGCCTGCCGGAAACGGTTTCGTTCATTCCCTCGTTGGCGATGGCGCGCTACGGACGCATCGACACCCACGCCCGCGGGCAGGCGCCGCCGCTGGCCTCGACGCGGCCCTGGCCGGTGGTGCTGTTCTCGCCGGGCTACGGCGCCTCGCGCGGGTTCTACAGCGGTTTGCTCGCCGATCTGGCCAGCCGCGGTTTCGTCGTGCTGGCGCTGGATCATCCCTATGAAGTCTCGGTGACCCAACTCGCTGATGGACGCCTGGCGACGCCGATCGAACGCTTGCCGCCCGACGATCCCGGCCAACTGCACTACATGGCGATGCGCATGGAGGTGCGCGCCGAAGACTTGCGCGGGGTGCTCGACCGGGTCCAGCGCGGCGACGGTTTCGGCGCGCTGTCGGCGCGGATGGATCGCACTCGCGTCGCCGCGATCGGCCACTCCTTCGGCGGCGCCGCGGCGATCGCCGCGGCGATGGCCGACCCGCGCCTGCGCGCGGCGGCCAATCTGGACGGCACCTTGTACGGCCGCGCCTTGCGCCAACGCCTGGAAGTGCCGTTGCTGCTGCTGGAAAGCGACCGCCGCGAGACCGGCCACTCCGAACGCTATTTGCAGGGAACCGCGGCGCTGATCCGGCATCTCCGCGCCGGCGGCTACCGCTACCAGATTGCCGCGGCCAACCATTACAGCTTCACCGACGTGCCGCTGTTTCTGGCGCCGCCGGCGCGCTGGTTGCTGGGCCGCTTGGTCGGCGGCTCGCGCGGCGCGGCCGCGACCCAGGCGCTCAGCAACGACCTGCTGACCGCGTTCCTGCACGACGCCTGGCGCGATGCCCCCGGCGACGTCGCCGCGGCGGCCGCGCATCACTCCGGCCTGAGCGGGGGAGCGCTGTCGCCGGCCGCGGCGGCGGGAGCGAAATGAGCGCAGGCCTCGCGACGGCAACGGCCCCGGGACGGAGGTCGCCGGGGCCGTCGCGGGTGGCGCCTGGATCGGTGCGGCCGAGGCCGCGACCGGTCAGGACCGCAGGAAGGCCAGCAGGTCCTGGTTGAGCTTGTCCTTATGGGTGTCGGTCAGGCCGTGCGGAGCGCCCGGATAGATCACCAGCTTGTGGTTCCTGACCAGCTTGGCCGCGGCGTGGGCGGCGGCGTCGATCGGCACCACCTGGTCGTCGTCGCCGTGCAGGATCAGGGTCGGCACGTCGAACTTCTTCAGGTCTTCGCTGAAGTCGGTTTCCGAGAACGCGGCGATGCAGTCGTAGGTGTTCTTGTGCCCGGCCAGCATGCCCTGCATCCAGAACCAGTCGATCATGCCTTGCGACGGCGTCGCGCCGGGGCGGTTGAAGCCGAAGAACGGGCCGCTGGCGAGGTCCTGGTAGAGCTTGGAGCGGTCGGCGATCGAGCCGGCGCGCAGGCCGTCGAACACGTCCTTGGGCAGGCCGCCGGGGTTGGCTTCGGTCTTGAGCATCTGCGGCGGCACCGCCGAGATCAGCCCGGCCTTGGCGACCCGGCCGGTGCCGTGGCGGCCGATGTAGCGCGCGACTTCGCCGCCGCCGGTGGAGAAGCCGAACAGCGCGGCGCCCTTCAGATCCAGGTGTTCGATCAACTGGGCCAGATCGTCGGCGTAGTGATCCATGTCGTTGCCGTGCCAGGGCTGGCTGGAGCGGCCGTGGCCGCGGCGGTCGTGGGCGATGGTGCGGTAGCCGCGATCGGCCAGGAACAGCATCTGCGCTTCCCAACTGTCGGCGTTGAGCGGCCAGCCGTGGCTGAAGACGACCGGCTGGCCGTCCTGCGGGCCCCAGTCCTTGTAATAGATCTGCACGCCGTCTTGGGTGGTGAAGGTGCCCATGGTGTCGCTCCTGTTGCGTTGGGGGTAGGTAGGTCGAGTCAAGGCGAAGGCGAAGGCGAGTCGACGCCGCGCCCGCATCCGCCTTGCCCTTGCCGTTCCCCCCTTTGAAAAAGGGGGGTAGGGGGGATTTGCTGTTTGCTTCTATGCGCCAGCCCGCTCAATCGCGTGCCCGCAGTTGCCCCTCAGCGGGTCAACCGCTGCGCCGTCTCGGCGACCACGCGGCCCTGATAGCGCGCGCCTTCCAGTTCGTTCTCGCTGGGCTGGCGCGAACCGTCGCCGCCGGCGATGGTGGTCGAGCCGTAGGGCGATCCGCCGGTGACCTCGTCCAGGCGCATCTGCCCGGCATGGCCGTAGTCCAGGCCGACCACCACCATGCCGAAGTGCAGCAGGTTGGTGATGATCGAGAACAGGGTGGTTTCCTGGCCGCCGTGCTGGGTCGCGGTCGAGGTGAAGGCCGAGCCGACCTTGCCGTGCAACGCGCCGCGCGCCCACAGCCCGCCGGCCTGATCGAGGAAGTTGGCCATCTGCGAGGACATCCGGCCGAAGCGGGTGCCGGTGCCGATCACGATCGCGTCGTAGTCGGCCAGGTCTTCGACCTTGGCGATCGGCGCGGCCTGGTCGAGCTTGTAGTGCGAGCGGCGGGCGACTTCTTCCGGCACCAGCTCGGGCACGCGCTTGATGTCGACCTGGGCGCCGGCGCCGCGGGCGCCTTCGGCAACGGCTTGCGCCATGGTTTCGACGTGCCCGTAGGCGGAGTAGTACAGCACCAGAATCTTGGCCATGAATTGCTCTTGAAAGTAGGAATGCGTTGCCGGGAGTCGACAACGCCGGACACCTTGCCGGCGTTGGCTTGGAAAGCGTGAGTCGCGTCGTGTGTCTGCCTGCCGACTTGCGACGCCGGTCTCAGGGCGCGGTGTCGACCAACACGATTTCGGCGTCTTCCAGCGCGGTCACCCGCAGCTGCGCCTCGTTGCGGATCGCCGCACCGTCGCGGGCGTCGATGCGCAGGCCGTTGACTTCGACCGCGCCCTTGGCCGGCACCAGATAGCCGTAGCGGTCCGCGCCGAGCGCGTAGTCGGCCGACTCGCCGGCGGCGAGGGTCAGGCCGAGCACGCGCGCATCGGCGCGGATCGGCAGGGCGTCGTCGTCGCCGGCCTTGCCGCTGGCCAGGATCACGAAGCGGCCGGCGCGCTCGCCCTTGGGGAAGGGCTTGCTGCCCCAGGTCGGCGTGCCGCCGCGCTGGTCGGGAATGATCCAGATCTGGAAGATCCGGCTGGTGTCGGCTTCCAGGTTGTACTCGGCGTGCTGGATGCCGCTGCCCGCGCTCATCACCTGCACGTCGCCGGCCTCGGTGCGGCCGCGGTTGCCGAGGTTGTCCTGGTGGCTGATCGCGCCGTCGCGGACGTAGGTGATGATCTCCATGTCGGCATGCGAATGCGGCGGGAAGCCGGTATTGGCCTGGATCGCATCGTCGTTCCACACCCGCAGCGCGCCCCAGCCCATGCGCTCGGCGTCGTGGTAGTTGGCGAAGGAGAAATGGTGCTTGGCGTCGAGCCAGCCGTGGTTGGCGCCGCCGAGGCTGGCGTAGGGGCGATGCTGGATCATGTCGTGGCTCCCGAAGTCGTCGTTGCGTGGTCGATGGACGGCACGATAGACCTCGCCGACCGGCTTTAAAATGGAACCAATCGAATAGGATTCATTCCAAAAGCGTTATAGTCGCCAGGCCATGCAGAAACTCCCCGACCTCGAAGCCTGGGCGATCTTCGCCAAGGTCGCCGAAACCGGCTCCTTCGCCCGCACCGCGGCCGAGTTCGGCCTCGCCCAGGCGACCGTATCCAAGGCCATCGGCCGGCTGGAGGCGCGGCTCAAGACCGTGCTGTTCCATCGGACTTCGCGGCGCATGTCGCTGACCGAGAGCGGGCGCGGCGCGCTCGAGCGCGCCAGCCGGATCCTCGCCGAGGGCGAGGCGGTCGAGGCCGAGATCACCGCCCAGGCCAAGCACCCGCGCGGGGTGGTGCGGATCGCCGCGCCGATGTCGTTTGGCGTCGCCCACCTGTCGCCGGTGCTGCCGGAGTTCATGGCCAAGTACCCGGACATCGCCCTGGAGATCGCCTTCGACGATGGCGTCACCGACCTGGTCGGCGGCGGCTACGATCTGGCGCTGCGGATCTCGGCCCTGGCCGATTCCAGCCTGTTGGCGCGGCGCCTGTGCGGCGTGCGCGTCCTGCTGGTCGGCGCGCCGGCCTATTTCGAACGCCACGGCCGTCCGCGCCACCCGCGCGAACTGGCTGCGCATCACGGCCTGTCCTACACCTATTCGCGTTTCGGCAGCGCCTGGCGCTTCCAGCACAAGCGCCACGGCGACTTTTCCATCGCCGTGCCGTCGCCGTTGCGGGTCAACAACGCCGAAGCCTTGAATCCGGCCTTGATCGCCGGCCTCGGCCTGGCGCTGCAACCCGAGTTCCTGGTCTGGCGCGAATTGCGCAGCGGCAAGCTGGAAGCGGCGATGGCCGACTGGGCGCCGCCGCCGATCGCGTTGCACGTGGTCACGCCGCCCGGCCGGGTGCGGCCGGCGCGGGTGCAGTTGTTGATCGACTATCTGGTGCGCAAGTTCGAGAAGGCGCCTTGGGCGGAGCCCTAGATTCGCGGTTGGCGTCGCGGCGCCGGCGGTAGCCGGCAGCGGTCGTCGCCGCTCGCTATGGCAGTGTCCGATCGAGGGCAGATTTAGTGTTTTATTTCAAGTCTTTATAGGCGCTTCGTGACGCATCACCATAGCGCGCCGCGTAGCCCACCCGCCGCCATGAAGCACGCCGACGACCCCGGCACCCTGGAGCTGGATCTGCCCAAGAAACGCGGCCGGCCGACGCTGTACACCAGCGCGCTGACCCCGGCCGAGCGCGCCCGCCGCTATCGGCGGCGCAAGGCCGATCGTTTCGATGCGGCCTGGAGCGACCCGGCCGGTGCCGAGACCGGCATCCTGTGCCAGGCTCTGGCCTGGTTGGCGGCGAACCCGGATGCGGTCAGCGAACGCACCGCACAGCAACTGGGCTGGAAGATCGCCAAGGAGCTGGCGCGGCGCTTCCCGTCGCCGGCGAAGTAGGGCAGTCCGGCGCCGCGCGCCCTGCGCGCATCGGTCGCAACCCGCGCCGGCCGGCCCGGCGCAGACTGATGTCGGACGCCGCCGACGCCGCGCCCGACGCCACGCATGGGGCGTGGCCCGCCAGGAGCGAACATGCCGTTGCCCAGCCATACCGTCCACGCCGTGCCCTTGCCGCGCGAATGCAGCGTGGCCGACCGCTATCCGCATCCCGATCTGGCCGATGCTTATTCGATCGAACTGCCGCCTGGAGCCTCGCAAAATCCGGAGGAGCTGGCCCGTTTCGTATTCGCCCACGTGCCGGGCTGGTCGCGCGCCCTGATGGGTCTGCGCGACCTGCTGGTCGCCGGGCTCGGCCTCAAGACCGGAGCGCAACTGACCGCGACGACGCCCGCGCAGGCGGCGGAGCGGGTCGGCTTCTTCAGGATCTATACCCGCCGCGCCGACGAGATCGTGCTCGGCGAAGACGACAAGCACCTCGACTTCCGTCTGTCGATGCTGTGCTCGCCCTCGACGGCGACCCCGCGCGGACGGCGCCTGACCTTGTCGACGGTGGTGCATTGCCATAATCGGCTCGGCCGCGCCTACATCTTCGCGATCGCGCCGTTCCATCGCCGCATCGTCCGCGCCTGCCTGCGTCGTGCGGCACGGATCGGCTGGCCGGCGGCCGCAGCCGCTTGACCATGCGCTGAGCGGCGCAGTGCAGTTTGGGGCGGAGCGGCGAAACGCGCGCTTCGCGACCACCCACTCCAGCCGCGTCGATCCAGCAGACCGGCCCTTCCGGGGAGGGCTCTTGCCTCCCGGATGAGTTCGCCGTCACACCTTGGCGTCCAATCGGCGGATCGCCGACGATCGCGCCGGCAAGGGCCGGTCGGGTGAAGCCTCATAATGCGTATCGGACGCGGTGCGGGTTCGCACCGGTGCGCGTCGCCGGCCCGCATGCCGCGAGCGAAACCTCGCATTGACAGGCATGTAACCGGTTACATATGATGCTGAACGATAATTTCACGCTAGGGTGCAAGCCGTAATGACTGGCCGCGTTGATGTCGATGCGCTGCTCCAGCGCATGACGCTGGAGGAAAAAATCGGTCAGCTGTCGGTGCTCGCCGACTCGATCCGCCCCTTCGCGTTCGACGTCAATCCCGACTCGTTCCAATGGGGCCCGGAGCGCACCCGCGAGATGATCCGCGCCGGCCAGGTCGGCGCCTTGTTCAACGGCGTCGGCGCGGCCGAGGGGCGCGAACTGCAGCGCGTCGCGGTCGAAGAGAGCCGGCTCGGCATTCCCTTGCTGCTCGGCGCCGACGTTATCCACGGCATGCGCACCGTGTTTCCGATACCGCTCGGCGAGTCGGCCAGCTTCGAACCGGAACTGGCCGAGCGCACCGCCCGCGCGGCCGCGATCGAGGCCACCCGCGAGGGCCTGCACTGGACCTTCGCCCCGGTGGTCGACGTGGCCCGCGACCAGCGCTGGGGCCGGGTCGCCGAAACCAGTGGCGAAGACACTTATCTGTCGTGCGAGTTCGCCCGTGCGCGGGTGCGCGGCTTCCAGGGCGAGGACCTGACCGCCGACGACTCGCTGCTGGCCACGCTCAAGCACTTCGCCGCCTACGGCGCGGTGAGCGCGGGCCTGGACTACAACGCCGTCGACCTGTCGCCGCAGACGCTGCACGAAGTGCATCTGCCGCCGTTCAAGGCCGCAATCGAGGCCGGCGCGCTGACGGTCATGAGCTCGTTCAACGACATCAACGGCGTGCCCGCGACTGCCAACCGCGAGCTGCTGACCGGGGTGTTGCGCGAGCAGTGGGGCTTCGAAGGCTTCGTGGTCTCCGATTACACCTCCGACTTCGAACTGATCGCGCACGGCTATGCCGCCGACGAGCGCCAGGCCGCCGAGTTGAGCCTCAACGCCGGCCTGGACATGAGCATGCAGAGCGGCGTGTTCATGGATCACCTGCGCGAGTTGGTCGGGCAAGGCCGGGTCAGCGCGGCCGCGATCGACACCGCCGCCCGGCGGATCCTCACGGTCAAGGCGCGGATGGGGTTGTTCGAGAATCCGTACCGGTCCTTGAACGAACCGGCGCCGGGCCCGGCGCCGTACCTGGCCGCGCACGACGCCTTGGCCCGCGAAGCCGCGCGGCGTTCGGTGGTGATGCTGAAGAACCAGGGCGACCTGCTGCCGCTGCGCAAGTCCGGCCAGCGCATCGCCCTGATCGGCCCCTTCGCCCGCGACCGCGAAAATCTCGCCGGCTGCTGGAACATCTTCGGCGACGCCAGCCGCGAGATCGACCTGGAAACCGGCCTGCGCGCCGCGCTGGCCGACCCGCAATCGCTGCAGGTGGTCGAAGGCTGCGCCATCGAGGCCTCGATCGAAGGCGGCATCGAGGCGGCCGTGGCCGCGGCGCGCCAGGCCGAGGCGGTGCTGCTCGCGCTGGGGGAACCTTCGGTTTACTCCGGCGAGGCGCAGTCGCGCACCCAGATCGTGCTGCCGCCGGCCCAGCAGGCGCTGGCCGAGGCGGTGATCGCGACCGGCACGCCGGTGGCGGTGCTGCTGCGCAGCGGCCGCGCGCTGGCGCTGAGCCCGGCGCTGCAATCGGCCGATGCGATCCTCGCGACCTGGTTCCTCGGCACCCAGACCGGCCACGCCATCGCCGACCTGGTGTTCGGCGACCACAGCCCGTCGGCGCGCCTGCCGGTGAGCTTTCCGCGCGACGCCGGCCAGCAGCCGTACTACTACAACCATCCCTCGACCGGCCGGCCGTACACGCCGGACGGCCTGCAGGCGTTCCGCACCCGCTGGCGCGAAGTCGATCATTCCGCGCTGTATCCGTTCGGTCACGGCCTGACCTATACCCGTTTCGAATACGGACCGGTCGAGCTCGACCCGGCCGGCCTGGCCTGGGACGGGCGATTGACGGTTCGGGCGCGGATCGCCAATGCCGGCACCCGCAGCGGCGAGGAAGTGGTGCAGTTGTACGTCCGCGACCGCGTCGCCAGCCGGGTGCGGCCGATCCGCGAGCTCAAGCGCTTCCATAAGATCGCCCTGGCCCCGGGCGAAGCGCGCACGGTCGAGTTCACCCTCGAGCGTAGCGATCTGGAATTCCGCGGCGTCGACAACCGCCTGCTCGCCGAGCCGGGCGCGTTCGACCTGTGGGTGGCGCCGTCGGCGACCGCCGGCGTGGCCGTGTCTTTCCAACTCCATCCGGCCTGAGTCGCGCTGCCGCGGCGGGGAGGGCGCATGAAACTATTGCTGCTGGGCGCCACCGGGCTGGTCGGGCGCGAAGTCCTGCAACTCGCCCTGGCCGAGCCGGCGGTGAGCGCGGTCGTCGCGCCGGGCCGCCGTGCGCCGGCGCCGCACCCCAAGCTGCAGGCGCCGCTGATCGACTGGGACGCCTTGCCCGAGCAGGCCGATTGGTGGCGCGCGGATGCGGTGATCTGCGCCCTGGGTACGACCATGCGCGTAGCCGGTTCGCAGGCCGCGTTCCGTCGCGTCGACCTCGATTATCCCTTGGCCGCCGCGCGCCTGGCCCGGCGCCACGGCGCCCGCGCCTACGCGCTCAATTCCGCGCTCGGCGCCGATCCGCAATCGCGGATCTTCTACAACCGGGTCAAGGGCGAACTGGAACAGGCACTGCAGGCGCAGGGCTACGCATCGCTGACCCTGGTCCGCCCCGGCCTGATCGGCGGACAGCGCGAGCAATTCCGCGCCGGCGAACGCGCCGCGACCTGGGCGCTGCGCCTGGCCGGCCCGCTGTTGCCGCTGCGCTGGCGGATCAACCCGGCGCGCAACATCGCCCGCGCCTTGCTCGACGCCGCGCTGCGCGCCGAACCGGGCGTGCGCATCATCGAGTCTGATCGCCTGGCGTGATCGCGGTCGGATGCGCCGCGTCCGACCGCGCTCGGACAAGCGCAATGGCTTCGTCATAGTTTTCGTGACCGCGGATGTAGATCCCACGGGTCAGCATCGCTGACGCCAGGTCGTACAGCCGCGCTGACGCCGCGTGCGCAACCCGCACGAATCGAATGGAATTCGCGCGCCCGTCAGCGCCGCGAACCCTCGCGGGCGATGTTGCGGGATTGAAGCCGATACAGCGCGATGGAAGCTATCGCCCGACGGACGGGCCGGTCCGATCGGGCGATCCGGGAAGGGAAGGGCATCGTGCGGGCCGCCATGGCTGGCCGGCCGTATCCGCGCGCCTCCCCGCAACCGGACTCACGCCGGCAGGGGCCCGCCGACGTTTGGCGCCGGGCGGCTTGGCCCGCTTCGGTTTCGCGACCCATAGCAACCGACGAGGTGGAAGATGAAGACCGCAGCGCAATACCTGACCTGCGCGACGATCGCGCTGGCTTCCTGTGCCGCATCGGCCGCAGAACCGGCGCGCAGCATCGGCAACGTCGCGGACCCGGACAGTATCGGTGGCGGCGGGCGCAACATCATGCGCACCGCCGAGGGCGCCTTGGTCAGCTCCTTCACCGGCTCGTCGCAAGGCAAGACTCAGTTGTATTTCTCCAGCTCGAATGACGGCGGCAAGACCTGGTATACGGTCAAGCCGATCGATGTCGGCCGCTCCAGCGACGTGCTGTATCCCTCGATCGACTCCAACTTCGTCGGCGCCTATCTGGGCTATGTGGACGAGAGCGACGGCCGCCGCACCGGGCGCGTGCTGTATTCGCGCAATCCGCTGGCCAAGGACAAGCAATTCGTCGCCTCCGAGGCGCTGACTCCCGCGCTGGCCGGAATCGAAGGCAGCTTCATCGCCGCCTCGCGCACCGGCTGGGGCAACAAGCCCAACCGGGTGCCGAACACGGTGGCCTACGGTTGGTCCGATCGGGCCAAGGGCGATCTCTACGTGGGCGTTTCGCCGGACGGCGTGAGTTTCCCCAAGGCCGCGGTGGCGTACTCCAGCCCGCACGTGAAAAGCGCGCCGGCGGTGACCGTGCACGGCGATTACGTGTTCCTGACCTTCCTGACCGACGACCCCGCGCTGTCGCCCGGCGATCTCAACGGCAGCGTCAAAGGCAAGCTGTATCCGGCCTGGATCGAATCGCGCGACCAGGGCCGCAGTTGGTCCAAGCCGGTGCCGATGTTCGGCCGCTCGGTGAAGGACTTTCCCAAGCTCAGCGCGGCGCAGGCCCGCGCCGACGGCTTGACCGTCAAGGGGTCGGTCTATGCGGCCGGCGGCAGCGGCGGATGGCTGACCCAGAATCTGGTGTGGATGACCACCACCGGCGGCGAGGAGATCATTTTCTCGATGAACTCGATGTCGCCGGTGGCGGCCACGGAAGCGCTCGAATCGGCCTCGATCGAAGACCCGCAGAACCTGATCGGCGTGGTCAGCTTCCGCAAGATGAAGCCCGGTTCGGAGTGGACGCATGTGCCGGCCAATCTGGATCTGTTCAGCTCGCCGGAAGGCCGCAACCAGCTCGACCGTCGCCTGAGTCCGTTCGGAATCCGCCTGGCCGACGCCAGCGGTCGCGGCGGCCAGCACCAGTACAGCGCCCTGGTCGACACGCCGATCCGCGCCACGACCTATGTCGAACGCGGCTCGGACGATCCGGCCAGCGATATCTCGATCGTGGTGGTGTCTTCCGTCGATACCGGCAAATCGTTCGACCATTTCGTCAAGTTCGACGAGCCGGCGCTGCGCAGCCTGGGTTTGCCCGACCTCGGCGACGAGGTCCGGATCGACGTCAGCCAGTGCCTGTTCGAAGACCGCGACGGCCAGGTCTATGTCGACGTGCTGGTCCACGACGTCGGACGCAGCAACGACATCCGTTACCTCAAGCTGCCGTTGGGCGTGAATGCGCAGCCGCTGCGCGCCAAGGAGCAGCGCGCTCTGGCCGCCGCGGCGACTGCGGCCGCCGCGCCGCGTTGATCGACACCGTTCCGCGGCGGCGATGTCCGGTTCGGACGTCGCCGCCGGCGGGCGGCCCGGCACCGCGGAGGCGGCGCATGGCGAAGCAGCGCAATGCAATGGCCGCCGTGGCGGCGACCGTCTTGCTGTCGGCCGCCGCGGCGACGCTGCCGATCGCGGCGACGGAAGATCCGGTTCCGGTTTGGGCGGCGGTCGAAGCCCTCGGCGGCGAGGCGACGGTGCTGAGCTTCGCCGGCGCGGCCTTCTCCACCACCTTGTCCGGCTTGTCGGGCGAAGAGCGGGAACGCGCCGGGCAGGGCAGCGCCTTGTTCTCGCGCCGTTGGAGCGAAGGCGCGCCGGCCGTTCTCGGGCCGCGATTCGTCGCCGAGGGCTGCGAGGCCTGTCATCGCCGCGACGGCAAGGGCGCGGCGCCGCGCGAAGCCGGTGCGGCCGGCGGCCTGGGCGGAGCGATCGTGTTCCTGGTCAGCGATGTCCTGGCCGGCGATGCCGGCTTCGACCGCGTGCGCCCGTTCGCGGTGCCCGGGGTCGCGCCCGACCCGGCGGTCGGGCTGCATTGGCGGACGGTGGCATCGCGGGCCGCCGGTGCGGCCGGAGCGAGCTTGCGCCGGCCGGTGGTGCGACTGGCCCGGCTACCGACATCGGCAGGCGCGCCGGCGGCGACGCCTTCGTTGCGCGCCGCGCCGGCGATGTTCGGCCTGGGCCTGCTCGAAGCGATCGCGGACGCCGACATCGTCGATGGCGCGCGGGCCTGCCGCGATTGTCGGTTGGGCGTCCGCGGCCGCATCGCGCTGGTGCGGGACCCCGCCAGCGGCAAGGCGACGGTGGGCCGTTTCGGCTGGAAGGGCAGCCATGCCACGATCGCCGCGGTCAGCGCCGAGGCCTTGCAACGCGACCTGGGAATCGAGCCGCCCGGTCGCGCCGACAGCGAGATAACGCAGGCCGAGCTCGATCGGCTGGTGTTCTATCTGCAGACCCTCGGCGTGCCGGCGCGACGGCCCGGCAGCGCGGCCCGGCGCGGGGCCAGCGTGTTCCGCGCCAGTCATTGCGATGCCTGCCACCGGCCGCAATGGACCACCGGTTCCGAGCACCCGGTGGCGGCGCTGCGCAACCAGACCATCTATCCGTTCACCGACCTGCTGCTGCACGACATGGGGCCGGATCTGGCCGCGCCGCACCCGGCCGGCGCCGCCGGGGCGCGCGAGTGGCGCACCGCGCCATTGTGGGGGCTGGGCCTCAACCGCGATGTCAGCGGGCGCGAGGACTACCTGCACGACGGCCGCGCCGGGTCGATCGAAGAAGCGATCCTGTGGCATGGCGGTGAAGCCCGGATCAGCCGCGACGCCTATCTGCGCCTGGACCCGGCCGGGCGGCGCGATCTGCTGGCGTTCCTGCGCTCGCTATGAACGCCCGGTCGGCTCAGATCAGGTCAGGTTAGATCCAGCCCTGGTCGGCCAGTTCGCGCTTGATGTAGGCGTAGTAGATCGGCGCCACGATCACCCCGGGAATGTGGAAGGCCGCTTCCATCACCAGCATCGCCAGCAGCAGCTCCCAGGCGCGGGCCTGGATCTCGCCGCCGACGATGCGCGCGTTGAGGAAGTACTCGAGCTTGTGGATCAGCACCAGGTAGGCCAGCGCGGCGATCGCGGCATACAGCGAAATCGACAGCGCGGCGACGGTGATCAGGGTGTTGGAGACCAGGTTGCCGAGCACCGGCAGCAGGCCCAGGACGAAGGTGATCGCGACCAGGGTCTTGGCCAGCGGCAGGTGCACCCCGAACAGCGGCAGCACCACCAGCAGGAAGGCGCCGGTGAAGGCGGTGTTGAGCAGGGAAATCTTGAACTGGGCGAACACCACGCGCTTGAACGCGGCCGAGAAACGCGAGCTGCGGCCGAGCAGTTCGCGCCCCAGCGGCCCCAGCCGCGGCAGTTGCAGTTCGTCGTACAGCGCGATCATCGCGCCCAGCACCATGCCGACCAGCAGCCGCGCCGCGACCTGCGCCGCTTCGGCACCGGCCAGGCTCAGCTCGCCGCGATGCGCCTCCAGCCAGTCCTTGACCGCGGTGCGCAGCTCGGACAGGTCGGCGGGCAAGTAGGGCTGGGCCCAGGGCGGGATCTGCCCGCGCGAGGCGTCGATGATCTCCATCATCCGCGCCAGCAGAGCCTGCTCGCCGCCGGTGTCGGCGCGGAAGAACGCCGCCAGGCCGAGCACGGCCAGGATCAGCGCGCCGACCACCACCGCCGCCAGCAAGGCCACCGCGATCACCCGGGCGCGATGGCCGCGGACCATCCGCTCGACCAGCGGCGCGGTGGCGTGAATCAGTTGGAACACCAGCAGGCCGGCCAGCAAGGCGCCGACCAGGCCGAGCTTCAACACCAGAACCATCGCCAGCAGGGTCAGCAGCCAGGAGGCGATGCGCGCCGGCGGCGCGCATCGCCTCCTGGCTGCTGACCCTGCTGGCGATGGTTCTGGTGTTGAAGCTCGGCCTGGTCGGCGCCTTGCTGGCCGGCCTGCTGGTGTTCCAACTGATTCACGCCACCGCGCCGCTGGTCGAGCGGATGGTCCGCGGCCATCGCGGTACCGAGCTCGGCATCGCTCCACGGCAGCGGAATGTCGAGAAAGGCCGCGCCCGCGCGCAGCCGGGCCAGATGCCGCTGCAGATGCCGGGCCTCGCCGCCGGACCAGCGCAGGGTCTCGAACAGGCCGTCGCCCAGGGTGAAGCCGCGGTCGCCGGGCTCGATCGCCGCGCCTTGCCGCATCGCTCCGTTGCACCACACCCGCATCGCACGCCTCCCGCCTGGGTAAGGGACTGTACCGCAAGCCGCCGCGCGGCCGGACGCCGGCGGCGGCGCCGGGCAGGGCGTCGCGCCTGGCGCTCAGTTTCCCCGCAATCGCTCCGGCTGGGAATGGTGTCGACGGCGCTCGAGCCTGCTGCGGTGCCGCTGCCATGCCGGTTCGGCGGCCGCCGCCGGCGTCCGGCCGCGCGGCGGCTTGCGGTACAGTCCCTTACCCAGGCGGGAGGCGTGCGATGCGGGTGTGGTGCAACGGAGCGATGCGGCAAGGCGCGGCGATCGAGCCCGGCGACCGCGGCTTCACCCTGGGCGACGGCCTGTTCGAGACCCTGCGCTGGTCCGGCGGCGAGGCCCGGCATCTGCAGCGGCATCTGGCCCGGCTGCGCGCGGGCGCGGCCTTTCTCGACATTCCGCTGCCGTGGAGCGATGCCGAGCTCGGTACCGCGATGGCCGCGGTGGTGCACGAAGCCGGGCTGGACCAGGCCGCGATCCGACTGAGCCTGAGCCGCGGGCCCTCGTCGCGCGGCGTGCTGCCGCCCAGCGATCCGCGACCGACGACGATCGTCTCCGCCGGTCCGCTGCCGCCGGCCGGCGACGTTTCCGCGGTCGTCGCCCGCTCGACCCGGCGCAACGAGCATTCGCCCCTGTCGCGGATCAAATCGCTCAGCTATCTCGACAACGTGCTCGCCGCCCGCGAAGCCGCGCAACGCGGCGCCGACCAGGCGCTGCTGCTTAACACCGCCGGCCGCCTGGCCGAAGCGGCGGTCGCCAACCTGTTCCTGGTCCGCGCCGGCGAACTGATCACGCCGCCGATCGTCGACGGCGCCCTGCCGGGGATCGCGCGCCAGTTGCTGATCGAACGCTGCGGCGCGGTCGAGCGTCCGGTCGAGGTCGAGACCCTGCTGTCGGCCGAATCGGCATTCCTCAGCAACAGCCTCGGCCTGCGCGGCTTGACCCGGATCGACGAGCGGACGATGAGCGTCGATGCACAGCGACTGAGCGCGCTCGCGACCCAGATAGAACACTAGCGAGCCTCGTCGGCGTCGCCTGGGGCGGCGACAGCCGATTCGGACGGTCCGGCGCCTGCGCAGGCCGCCAGCCGGTGCGCGAGGTAGCGCCGGTACAGCGTCGTGTGCAGATTGTGCAAACCCAGTTCGATCCGGAACGGCGTGCGCGGGTTGCGGTCGAGCAGGCGGACGATGTGGTAGCCGACCGGCTTGACCCCCTGACGGTGCACGTAGATCTCGAAGCCGCGGTAGAACGGGTCGTCGAGTTCGGCATCGAGCTGCGCCAGCGCCGCTCGCGCATCGGCGGGCAATTGCGCGCGCAGGACCGGGTCGCGCCGGTACAGCAGGCGTTCGTAGTAGCGATGCAGCGGACGCGGATGCAGGCTACGCGCCAGCGACCAGATCTGGCGGTTGCGGCGGTTGTAGTGCTCGAACCCGCGCTGGCGGCGCAGCGCGTTCGCCGCGGCTTCGCTGACGTCGTAGACCACGAAGTTCTCGGCCTGGTTGTTGAGGTCGTCCAGCGCGCTGCGTTCGAACACGTGGTAGATGAAGCCCGGCAGGCCCATGAACGCCTGGCGTCCGCTGCGCGAGGCGAGGGCGGCGTCGCCGTCGCGGCTGAACTCGCCCGCCGAACTGCCGAGCAGGATGCTGCGGCTGCGCCGGATGCGGTTGAAGCTGCCGATGACGATTTCGTCGGCAGCGAATTCGCGGTCGAATCCCTCGCGCCCGTAAAGCTCGGCCTGGGTCGCGTACTGGGCGATCTGCCGGCCCAGGCCGCATTCGCCGCGCACCTGGCCGCGGTAGAACGCGTCGATGGCGCGCGAATTCGCGCCGCTGGGGCGATAGCCGCGACCGAACCAGGCGATCGGGCGCCATCCGTCGTGTCGCGCGCCGGTCGGGCCGAAGCCCACCCAGCCCAGTTGCACGGCGGTGAAGCGGAAGCCGCGATTGGCCGTCAAACGGTCGACGGCGCGGCGGGTGGCGACGCCCAGTTGGTAGCCGTAGGCGCAGACCGTGGCGGGGTGGCGCAGCAGCGCATCCAACTGCCGCTCGCGTTCGGCCGGGCCGATCCGGTTCGGCCATCGCACCAATAGGTCGCCCTGCGCCTGCGCCTGGGCCAGATCGGCCCGATCGCAGGGCGTGCCCGCCTGCACCGCGGTTTCGGCGTCGGCGGTGGGCTCGAAGCGCCAGCCCAGGTCTTGCAGCAGGGCGCGCTTGCAGGTCGCCGACGCGGGATCCGCGGCGAATGCGTCCGCCATCGCGAACGCCGCAAGCAGGAGCAACGCAGCGGCAGCGCAACGGCGCCTTCCGCGCGGCTGGATTCGCATCCACGCAAACATGCCGGCAGCCTAAGCGCCCGGCGTTAAGCGCGCATCAACGCCTCGATCGCGAGGCGGGGCCGTGCCGGAGCGTGCGGACGGAGGTCCGGATCAGCGCAGCGCGCCCTTGCGCGGCATGCGTTGCAGTTCGTCGATCACCCGTTGCGGCGCGCGCAGGCGGATCTGCACCGGGAACGACTCCATCACCGTCACGTCCTCGACCACGCCCTGTTTTTCCAGCTCCATGACCCGCTGCAGCACCGGGTCCGGCGATTCCGCGCTGCCGACGATGGTGGCGCCGAGCAAAGGTTCCGCCCGGCTCGACGCCGGCGGCGCGCGATCGGCGGGCGGCTGTTTGTGCTCGCCGCCGCAAGCGGCCAGCAGCATCAGCGCGATCAGTAGCGGGCTCATGGTTGTCGCCTTGGACATGGGGTCATCCGTCGTGAACGTGGCGCACCAGCGAACCGGTGCGCCACGGATGGGACTGCGGATCAACGACCGGCGCTTACGGGTAGGTCGAGATCCAGCTCTGCAGCGTGTTGTAGACGGTGCTGGTCAGACGGGTACCGCAGTTCTGGCTCGACGAACCGGTGGTGTGGATGCCGCGCACATAGACGCCGCCGTCGCTGGAGATGCCGCTGCCGCTGTTGCCGCCGCTGGTGTCGATGGTATAGCACAGGCGGTAGGAACCGCTGGTCCACGGCGTTCCGGAGTGGGTCCACATCGTGCCGAAGGGCTTTTCGCCCGGATAGCCGGTGATGGTGTGGGTGCCGCCGGAGTACACGCCCCAGCCCGAGTTGCCGCCGTGCGGCGCCGAGCTCAGCACGATCAACGCATAGTCGTAGTTGGTGTCGGCGCTGTTGTGCCAGGCGCTGGTGGTGACGGCGCGGGCCCAGCTGGTCGTGCCCCAGGGCTGGTAGCTGCCGTTCTGGGCGACGGTGAAGTTCAGGCTGGAGTACCAGGTGCCGGCGCCGTTGGAGACGCAGTGGCCCGCGGTCAGCACGTGCTTGGGCGTGATCAGGGTGCCGGTGCAGCCGATGCCGATGCGGCCGATGTGCCAGTACGGCGAAGCGACGGTGTTGGTGATCTGGACGCGATCGTCCGTGCCGATCACCACCTTCGGCGCGAAACGCACGTCGCCGCCGCCGAGGGCCGGCAGCATCGGCGCGTTGCCGGGGGTCGACGCGTTGCGGCCGAGCAGTTCCAGATCGCGCAGCGCCTTCTCGAACACGGCGACGTCTTCCGGGTGCATGCTGGCGGCGTACTGGTCGCCGTTGGGAGTGACCATGACCGCGCTCAAACCGGCGGCCTTCTGGCGCGGGCTCTGCAGACGGGCGTCGATCGAACCGCCGCGTTCGGGCAGCACGTCGCGCACTAGGTTGTCGCCGTGGATGAACTTGGCCTTGGCGCCCATCTTCTGGAACGGACGCTCCTTGGCTTCGGCGGTGTTGGCCAGCGGGGCCGAAACCAGCAACGCCAGGCTCAGTGCGACTAGACTCTTCATAACTAGCTCCTTGTTGGTTGAAAGTCCTGACTACCGCCGGGCAAGCGCGTCCTGCGCTTCCCGGCCGACCGAGCGGGCAGGATGCCCGGTCGATATGCGAACGGCACGGACGCACCGGTTCGCGACGCGGCCGTCCCGGGCCGCGCTGAGCGAGCGCCTGCGGCGCCCGTCATGTCGGGTTGTTCGCCTCGCCATCGCAAGGGCGAGCGCGTTCGCGGCGCGGCGGATGCCGCGCCTGCATGCTCGTGTCCAAACGCCGCGAATCCCGCGGCGCGGCGCCCGGCCGCTAGTCGGTGCGGCGGGGCAGGGAGCGTCCGGCTCTCACCGAAGGCGGGGACTGCGCGGGTTTGGCGCTCGCCCGTTCCCGGCTCGAGTGGACGCTCGTATCGATGCGCATTGCGACCTCCATGTTCGCGAATCGGAAAAACTTTCGGCGGCGGCCAGCCGCTGTGCTCGATCATCGGTCGCACGTCGCGCCGCGATGCGGACTGCCGTTCGTGCGCCGTTTCACGCTATCTGAGCGTGTCGCGCGGGTTGCGACACGTCCTCATGTCGGCATGGCCCGCTGTTCTCCAACGTCGTTTGCATTTTCGGTGGGACAAAAAATTTTGTTGACTGGCTGCGCGGCGCGGTTCCATTCCCTAGCAGCCTCGTAGGAATACGCGGCATCGCATCGGAAGCGGACAGAACATCGGCCACGAATCGAATGCGTGACCGCGTCGTCGGATCGTCTCAGCGGGAACTGGCGCATGCTCGATGCCCGATCGAGCGTGGTTCAAGCGCGCATCGTCCGTCGCGAATGCAGCGCAAGCGCTGGGCCGATCCATTCGTCACGCATGCATATGCGATGCGCGACCACGGCCGCATGCAATGCCTATCGCTGAAGCCGTTCGAGGGCGTCGCCAACCGCTGCGGCGACAGCAGGATTCATGAATCTCTCGATCCGCATTGGCCGGATCGCCGCTCGAACGTCGTTCAAGCAGGCTGAATGCCCAACGGACGGAAAGTGCAGGCCTCATTCGTTTGAGGCGGCCATCACATGAATCTCGACGTTCGGACCATCGCCAGCAAGCCGCCTGCCGTCGTGGTCGTGGAGGACGACCGCTATCTGCGCGAAGAACTGCTGGTGCCGGAGTTGCTCCACGCCGGATTCGCCGCGATCGGCGTGGCCAGCGCGCTGGAGCTGTACCGGGTGTTGACGGCGCAGTCCTTCGATCTTGTGCTGCTCGATCTGGGCTTGCCGGATGAAGACGGCTTGCGCATCGCTCAGCATCTGCGCAGCTTGCCCGCACCAGTGGGCATCGTCATGCTGACCGGCTACGACAGCGAGCACGACCGGATCAGGGGGCTGAACGCCGGCGCCGACGCCTATATCGCCAAACCCGCGGACATGGACCTGATCGTGGCGACGCTGAAGAATCTGGCGCGCTGGGCGGTGCCTGCGGCGGCAGCCGGCGCGCAAAGCACGGGCAGAAGCGGCGGATGGCGGGTGGACGAAGGGGGCTGGCGAATCCTGTCGCCCACCGACGCAGAAATCCGGATGACCAAATTCGAGCGGCAACTGATCGAGGCCTTGTCCGCGGCCGCCGGCAAGGCCGTTTCGCGGGAAGACTTGATCGCGCGTCTGGCCGAGAACGTATACGACTTCGATCCGCACCGGCTGGACATGATCGTGCATCGGCTGCGCAGGAAGTGCCTGCAGCGCAGCGGCCAGGAGTTTCCGCTGTTGTCGGTACGCAATGTCGGTTACGTCCTGGCGTGGTAGGCGCGCGTCCGCCGCACGCCGGGAATCGGCGCGCGCTTGCGTCACTCGGTCCCACCTGCGCTGTCGTTCGGCGGCCGCTGCGATCCGGCCAGCGGCAGCGATATCCGGATGCGCGTTCCGGCGCTGGGGCGGCTGTCGATCGCGATCGTGCCGGCGCAGTCGGTCACGAAGCGGTGCACCATCGCCATGCCCATGCCGGTGCCTCGCTCCCGCGGCTTGGTGGTGAAGAACGGCTCGAATACGCGCTCCATCACTTCCGGCGCCATGCCGATGCCGGAGTCCTCCATGCGCAGAACCGCATGCTCCCGTTCGATCTCAACGGACAGGAGAAATTCGCCTTTTCCCTGCAAGGCGTCGCTGGCGTTGCCGGCCAGATTGAGCAGGGCGAGCACGAACTCGTCCCGGTCCGCCAGCACCAGCGCTTCGGATTCGGGGATGACGATGTTCGCGCTTACCTCGCCCTGCAGCATGGACAGCAGCAAGGGGCGCGCTTGTTCGATCGTGCCGCAAAGGTCGAATGCGGCTACCTGCCGTTCGCCGGCCCGGCTGAAGTTCAACAGGCGGCGCGTCAGCGTGGCGCCATGCTGCGCCGCGCGCCGGATGTCGGGCAATATGGCCTCGATCGCATCGCTGCGTCGCGATCGCGAAGTGGACAGGCCGATGATCACGCTCAGCACGTGATTGAAATCGTGCGCGACGCCGGCGGAAAGCCGCCCCATCGCCTCCATGCGCTGGATGTGCATCAGCCGGGCGTAGGCGAGCTCTTTCTGCTCGACCAGTTGTTCGAGTTCCCGGCACAGGGCGCGCAGTTCCTCGCCGCGGCGGATCGCGCGTTGGGAGGAAGCGATCAGCCGGTCCAGGATCGCGGCCAGAACCAGCAGATGCATGGCCGGCAGCGCGAGGCCGGACACGGTCGCGGACCGGCTCAACGGGCTTTCGTCGCGGCCGATATCGACCCAGGCTCCCAGCGCCAGGGCGAGGAGGTTTCCGGCCAGGGCCCACCAGAGCCCTTGCCGGCCCAACAGCAGGCAGGCCAGCAGCATCGGAAACAGATGATGCATCTGCAGTTCCGATTGCGCGCGCAATCCATAGGTCCGATAGCTCAAGCCGACCAGGAGCAGCCCTCCCGCCACGGCCAGGGCGGAGGACAGTCGGTAGCGGCCCTGGGTCGAGAGATACAGGCACGCCGATGCGTACAGGGCCACGGCCGATGCGCCGAGGAATTCGTCGGACACCGACGGCCCACCCGGCGCTCGGGGCCACGATGCGACGGCCATCGCCACCGCGGCCGCCAGGGTCGCCGCCAGGATCGCCCTCAGCATCAAGACGTTGCTGTTTTCGGGCGAGTGGTGCGCCAGCCAGTGGCCGATCCGGGCGCGCTGGACGTCCCAGGCGCTGAGGAGGGATGCGGGAGTCATGGGTCGCAATGAACGCCGCTGATGGAATCGTAATCGGGGAAGCACCGGGCAGCCGGAAACCGGCGCGGCGACAAGCACTATCCAGCCTAGCATCGGCCGCATCGGTGTTCTGGGACGGAGGCTGTGGGTCTGCGACGCTTCGGCCGTCGATCGACCCAGGACATGGCCGACGCCTGTCGCGCAGGCACCGGATCGTCGCGTTGCTGAGCTGCTTGCTGTGGTTCTTCGCGGCGGCGGCGGGCGCTCGTTCCGGGCTGGAGCACCGGCTCGGCGTGGCGAAGTTCACCACCGAGGAAGGGCTGCCCCAGGCCGGCATCAACGCGATCATCCAGGCGAGGGACGGCTATCTTTGGGTCGGCACCTTCGGCGGTCTGGCTCGTTTCGACGGAACGGCGTTCGAGCTCTACACCCGTGCGCGGGCCGATGGACGCAAGGACGCGGCGCCCGCCAGCGACCGGATACTGGCCTTGCTCGAAGACGACCGCGGACGGCTCTGGGTCGGCACTGCGGATGCCGGGCTCAGCGTTCGCGAGCGCGAACGCTTCCGCCACCTGGCCCTGTGCGGCGGCGGCTGCAGGATCAACGCGATCGCCCAGGGGCCGGACGGCCGGGTCTGGGTCGCCAGCAGCGACGGCATCGCCGTGTTCGATCGGGCCGCAGGCCAGCCCCGGTGGATCGCCAGATCGCGCAGCACCGGCGAGTTCATGCGCCTGGCCATCGACGACGCCGGCCGGGTCCATGCCGGTGGGACCAACGGACTTTACCTGGTCCGCGCCGACGGGCTGGTGCCGATCGCGCTGCCCGGGCGCGAGGCCCGCGTGCAACTGCTGGAGCGCGATGGCAGCGGCCTGTTGGTCGGAAGCGAGCAACGACTGTACCGATTCGACCCGGTCCGCCGCGCCTGGCGCACATTGGCGCCTGAGGCCGCGATGTACGCCGCCCGCGACGCCGACGGCCGCTGGTGGTTGTCGCTCGCATCCAGGCAGGTGGTGCGCGAAACCGAGGACGGCGCCTGGCGGATCGTGCCCGAACTCAGCGGGCTGGGCATCGCCCACCTGTTCCGCGACGCCGATGGCAACCTGTGGGCGGGCAGCCGCAACAGCGGACTGTTGCGCATGCGTCCGCCGCTGTTCGGGTTGCTCGCAGAACCCGCGCTGGGCACGGACATGGCGGGGCGCGCCGTCGTCGCCGACGGCGGCGACGGCCTGTGGCTGGGTTCGGCCTGCGGCGGCCTGTTCCATTGGAGCCCTCGCCGCGGCGCCCGTCCGATTCCGGTCGAGGCGACCTTGGGCAGCGCATGCATCGCCAGCCTGCTGCTCGACAGCCGCGGCGCGCTCTGGATCGGTACCGCCGGCGGCGCGCTGGGCCGGCTCGAGAACGGCCGCCTGGAGTTGGCCGGGTTCTGGCCGAACAACGAGTCGGTATCGATCTGGGAACGAGGGCCGCAGGATTTCATCGTGGCCGTCGGCAGGACCACATACGCGTCTACTTACCCGTACCCGAACGCTTCCGCGCCGCAGACCGAACGCTTTCGCCGCATCGCCGCCTTGCAGGGAACGCGCATCGCCGACGTGGCGCCAGCGGCGAAGGGCGGGATCTGGCTCGCCGGCAGCCAGGGCGTCGTACGCTTGAACGGCGACCGGATCGTGGAGCGATGGACGCGGCCCCAGGGGTTTCCTTCGCGATCCGCACGAGCCTTGCACGAGGACGCGGCGGGCGCGCTGTGGGTCGGCACGTACGGCGACGGTCTGTATCGGATCGAACAGGGCAGGGTATTCCGCTACGGCGCCGGCAACGGCCTCTCGGACGAGACCGTCTCCTGCATCCTGGAAGACGCGCGCGGGCGATTGTGGTTGGGCGGAAACGCAGGCGTGGCCCTGGTTCCGGCGCCGCGCAAAAGCGCGCACCGCATCGAATCGATCCGGTTTTCGGCCAGCGACGGATTGATCCCGAGCGAGATCAACGGCGGCGACTCCGTTCCCTGCCTTCGCGACAGTCGCGGCGCCTTGTGGTTCGCCCTGGTGTCCGGCTTCGGCACGGTCGACCCGGCGAGGGTGCCGGGGGTCGAGTCCGCGCGCCTGAAATCGCATATCGAGCATGTCGCGATCGACGGAAAACCGCTGCGCCCGAGCGGCAGAACGCTGCTGCTGCCCTCGTATTCGAGCAATCTGGAAATCCGTTACACCGCGATCAACCTGGGCAAGCCGCGCGATACCGCGTTCCGGTTCCGCCTGACCGGCGCGGACCGCGGATGGGTGGACGCCGGGCCGAACCGTAGCGTCCTGTATCCGCGCATTCCCTGGGGCCGGTTCGATTTCCAGGTGCAGGCGCGCACCGGCGGAGGGGCATGGGCGAGCGAGCCCGACGCGGCATTGAGCATCGTTCATCCTCGCCCCTGGCATCAGCATCCCTGGGTGTGGGGGCTGATCGCATTGTTGGGGCTGTTGGCGTTGACCATCGCCGGGCGCGGCGACGAAGCGCCCGCCGGCTTCAAACCGGCGGGCGTATCGCGCTCCCCGGGGGGCGCGGCGGCGCAAGCAGCGGCGGACGAGGCCTAGGAATCGTGCTTGGGCGAGCCCCATGCATCGTCGCCACCGATGCACGAGGCTAGCGCCCGAACCGACCTCAGGGTTGGGCGCAGCCGGCGAACCGGTCAGGACGGGTCAGCAGCTGTTGCTGGCCGACATGCCGTTCATTTCGCAGAACCAACTGTGAGGCAACGCGCAAACGATGGTCCCGCAATCGACGCAGCTCAGATTGCCGCAGCCGTCCTCACAGCACCAATAGCCGTTCGAACAGCCATCGCCGGACATTCCGATTCCACCGGCAACAAGGGCCTTTCCGGCGGCGCCGGAACGAACCGGAGGGGTCTGCAGAGGCATATGCATAGCGATTTCTCCTGTACGCGATCAGATGAGTTTCGACTACTGCCTGGCCTGGTGCGTGGGGTAGAGTCCGGACAGCACATACTTGTCGGCCGGGCCGTTTTTCCCGGCCCTGCGCTTGATCGTCCTGAAGCTGCCGCCTTCGCACTTCTCGACGCAACCGTCGTAGGTCTCCATGCATTTGTTGGTGCAGCTTTCGTCGTCGTCGCCGCAACCGCCGATGCAAGATCTCAGTTGGCCCAGGCAGGCCGCGATGCAAGCCTGGTCGCAGCTGCTGGGACGGATCGCGTCGCGGACGAAGGAAGGAGCCGGCCTGTGGGCCGGGGCGGTCAGAGGGGGGCGATTCATGATTGTCCTCGCTGGTCGGGGTTGGACTTCTTGGTGAGCGCGGGAATCGGAACCCAGTCGTTCAAGATCCGTTCCCGGGCCTTGCAGCCGGCGCACGCGGGCACGCCGGCTTTATTGAATGCGCGACGAAGCAGGGTGCCCAGGCCGGGGCCCGAACTGTCCGCATCCGTCGCGGGAGGAAGTCGCTTGGGCAGGTGCATGGACTAGACCTCGTTCCAGAACCGCGGCTGGCCGACGCCGATCGGCAGAACATCGCTCACATCGACGGTGAAGCGGCACGCCCGCCTGGCGCGCATCAGGTTTTCCGGGTCGAAGAAGCGCATCTTCACGTCGTACAGCTCGTCGTCGGACTTGGCGAGCGGGCTCTTCTCGACCGAGATGGCTTCGAGCACCCGGCCTTCACGAAGCGATTGCTTGAACACGCTTGCGGCCTGGAAGACATTGGTCGCCGAGTAGTTCAAGGCCCGATCCTCCGGGCTCAAGCCGTTGTTGCGGAAATCGAAGTAGATGCGGCTCAGGAAGTCTTCGACACCGTCCTTGAGCGCCTGGTCGTCGTCGCTGTCGGCGAGAGCCTCGAGCAGCGCCTTGGTCGACCAGCTGTACATGCCGCGGACGTCAGGCGCCAAAACCGGCACCGTCTCGCCGGACTGCAGCGCGATCGTCCGTCCGGACGAATAGCCGCAAATGGATATGCGTTCGATGTCCGGATCGCCGAGGAAATCGAGCAGCTTCTGGTAGGTGACGTGGGCGAACGGGCCGACCGGGGTGATGGCGTAAAGGACGGTGCCGTCCAGCTTCAACAGCCACACCACGGACGGCGCCTCGTGCAGGTTCGCCTTCAGATACGTACCGATGTCCCTGCCGGCGGCCGACTGGCTGAAGCTGTTTCGGGACGATTCGCTGTAGTACTCGACCGCCAGCTCGCCCAGGGCGTAGACCAGTTGAGGCTGCTTGCAGGTGGTGCATCCCGACGAAGGCTTCACCAACTCCTCCTGGCCGTACGCGCGGTCGGCGGCGTACGCGACAACGTCCTCGTGCCCGGCATCACGCCCCGGATCGTACGAGTTGGCGACGGAGAGGGCATGCGGATTCGCTTCCGGCATGGACTCGTCTTGTTCTTTCTGCGGGGTCGCGTGGGTCGAGGTAGGGTCCGACATGCCGTGCTCCTTCTGGTTTTCTGAGTTGACTAGGAAAGCGTGAGCGGCCGCCACATCCATGATTCCCGATAGCAACTGGCGGCAGTGTTTGCTGTCCGGATCTCGTTCGCAGCCCCGGGCCGATTCGAGCATCGCTTGGCGCACCCGGCGCGGGTCGATGCGGCCGTAGCGCGCAAGCTGCACGCTCATCAGCAGCGCGGCGGCGCCGGCGACGATGGGCGTGGCGAAACTGGTGCCGCTTCTGCGGCGAACGCCTCCGCCGGGCCTGGCTCCCAGGATGTGCTCGCCGGGCGCCAGGATTCCGCGGCCGCGGTATGCGTCGCTCCAGTTGCTGTTGCGCATCGGCGCTCCGGACGCGCCCAATGCGCCCACCGCCAGGACCTCGGGCAGCGCTGCCGGAATATGCGCGCAATCGCATCCGTCGTTGCCGGCGGCGGCTATCACCAGCACGTTGTTTCTGACGCAACGCTCCAGGGCGCGTTTCAACAGTCCGTCGGCCGGTTGTCCCGCCGACTTGATCAGCTGGCCTGCGCTGATCGTGACGATATCGGCACCGTTGCCGACGGCCAGGTCGATCGCATGCGCCAGGTACGATTGCGTGCAGAAGCTGCGTCCTGCGCGCGGCCGGTCATCGAAGATCTTGATCAGCAAGCCGGTGCAGTTCGGCGCCACCCCCGACACGGCACCGCGGCCGAAGATCACGCTGGCGATATGGGTTCCGTGCTGGTGCGCCGGCGAATCCGATGGCGCCTGGTTTTCGCCGAGCGCGGTCAGCGCCGCTCCCTGGAAGCAGGGGTGCAATACATCCACGGCCCCGTCCAGCACGGCGATGCGGACTTCGCGGCTGCCGAGCGTTTCCCGCTGCAGTGCGGCGATGTCCTTCCAGGTTTTTTCGCCGAGATCTTCGTGCCGCGGGATATTCATTCGTTGGTCCGTCGTTCGAGCCGCACCCGGCCCGGCCGTGGACATGCCGGGCTTTGCCGCGACAGCGCGATATCGCGCTTTTCCCAGGTCGGCGATCGGATCGCGGCGCCGGCTGCGGTAGGCGCAACGATGGGCTCGGCGCGACGGCGATGCACGCACCGAAATTTTCGGTTTTTCACTGCGAATGTCGGCAGGCGCGCGAATCTGCGACGGTGTTCGGAACCGGACGTGATCCAGTCCGAACCGGCCAGTCTGCGCAGCCGTGGCAGCGGGGAAACTTGCGAACAGCGACTCCGTTCGGTTTCGAGTCTCAGCCGGTGGGCCCGGACCGCCGCCTCGGTCCCGGCGTTAGCTGTTGGCCGTTGCTGCAGACCGTATGCGGCGGTTTCCCCTGGCGAGGGACGGCGCTGTCATCGCCGCCGCCCGGCGTGCGTTGCCAGTTGCAGCCGACGCCGCAAGGAACCGCCATGCGCCACCTGTCCGCCCCCCGCTTGCTTGCCGCCCTGTCGGGTCGGCTTTGCCTGCTTGCGGCACTCGCTGTCCCTGGATTCGCATCGGCGGCCGAGGCCTCGGTCGCGCAACGCGACCTGGCCTACGGCCCCGACCCGGCGCAGCGCTTGGACGTTTACAGCCCGCATCGGGCAAGCGGCGCGCCTATCGTGCTGATGGTCCATGGCGGCGGCTGGCGCATCGGCGACAAGGCGGCACGCGGCGTGGTTCAGGCCAAGGCCGCGCACTGGAACGCGCAGGACCGGATCGTGGTCTCGATCAACTACCGGCTACTGCCGCAGGCCGACCCGCTGCAGCAGGCCGCGGACGTGGCGCGCGCCCTGGCCTATGTGCAACGCGAGGCGCCGCGCTGGGGCGGCGACGCGACACGCCTGGTCTTGATGGGGCATTCGGCCGGCGCGCACCTGGTGGCGCTGCTGGCGGCCGCACCGGAGCTGGCGCGCGCGCAGGGGGCGCGGCCTTGGAGCGGGACGGTCGCGCTGGACAGCGCCGCCTACGACGTCGAGGCCTTGATGCGCCGGCCGCACCTGCGCCTGTACGACCAGGCGTTCGGCGCGGATTCGCGCTATTGGCGCGAGGCTTCGCCGACCCGGCGCCTGCGCGGCGCGCCGGCACCGATGCTGTTGGTCTGTTCCAGCCGACGCCGGCAGTCCTGCCCGCAGGCGCGCGACTACGCCCGCCGCGCCGTCGACCTGGGCGGGCGCGCGCAGGTGCTGCCGCTCGGGTTGGACCATGCGGCCATCAACGCCGAGCTCGGCGCCGAAGGCGACTACACCGCCCGGGTGGATGCGTTCCTGGCCTCGCTATGGGCGCCTGCGCGCCGCGATTGATCGTGGCCACCGGTCGATCCGGCACGGTCGACCGGCGTCGTTGCCGGTTGTAGCATCGCCCTGGATCGCGATATCGACCAGGGCGGTCGGTCATGGCGCGCGGGCCGCGCCGTCCAGTCGCTCGAATCGCCCCATCCATCGCCTTCGGCCGGAGTCCGCCATGCATCGCAATCGCGTTTCCATCCTGATCGCCGCCGTGCTGGGCGGCGCTCTGCTGGGCGCCTGCTCGCGCCCGCCGCCTGCCGCCACCGACGAACCCGCGCCGGCGGCAGCGACCGCTGCGGCGCCCGCGCCGGCTGCTGCCGATACCGGCGCATTCGCGTTCCGGATCGGCGCACTCGAGGCTTACGCGCTGAAGGACGGCGACATCGACGTCGCCAACGACGGCAAGACCTTCGCCATCGGCGAGCCGGCCGAACAGGTCGCGGCCTTGCTGAGCGCGGCCGGTCAGCCGACCGACGTGCTGCACCTGAGCATCCAGCCCTTGCTGGTGCGCAGCGGCGCCCGGGTCCTGCTGTTCGACACCGGCGCCGCCGGCGTTTCCTTCGCCCAGGCCGGTCGCTTGCCGGCCTCCCTGCGCGCCGCCGGCGTCGAGCCGGCGCAGGTCACCGACATCTTCATCTCGCACGGACACCCGGACCACGTCGGCGGCCTGCGCACGGGCGAGGGCGGCCTGGCCTTCGCCAACGCGACCATCCATCTGTCCAGGCCCGAATGGGAGGCGCTGAAGGGCGACCCCGGCAACGCCGCCCTGGTGGCCGCGATCGCGCCCAAGGTCCAGGCCTTCGAGCCGAATGCGGCGATCGTTCCCGGCTTGGTCGCCGCGGTCGCTGTCGACGGCCATACGCCCGGCCACAGCGCGTACGAGATCGTTTCCGGCAACGAACGCCTGTTGTACCTGGGCGATACCGCGCACCATCACGTGATCTCGGTGCAGCGCCCGGAATGGACGGTGGACTACGACCGCGACGCGCCGTTGGCCGAAGCCAGCCGGCGCGCCCTGCTGCAGCGCGCCGCCGAGCAGGATCTGCACGTGTACGCCGTGCACTTTCCGTTCCCGGGCCTGGGGCGGATCAAGCGCGAAGGCGACGGCTTCGCCTGGGTGGCCGATCGCTGAAAGCCGGGGGCGGTCGGGGCAGGGGAGTTCTCTTCGCCCGCTCCGGCTGCACAGCCAGGACGCGCCGGGGCGACGCCTGGCACCTGCCGACAGCGTGCGTGCGCCGGCGGGATGCGCTCAGCGACGACCGTCCGGTGTGGCGCCATTGGTCACGCGCAGGCCGATCGAGCGCCGCAGATAGCGCCGCAACTGCGGTTCGTCGAAGGCCGGCTCGGCGATGCCGCTGCCGCGCAGGAATTCGTCGACGTTGCCGCAGTCCCAACGATAGCCGTCCTGATACAACTCGGCCGTCGACTGGCCGTCGCGCACGACATCCTTGAACAGGCTCAGCAGCGGGTACAGTGGCGCTGTGTGGTCGTTCTCCCACAGCGCGCACCAGGCGCGATAGGGCAGCCGCGGCAGACGCAGTCCCGACGCTGCCTCCAGCTTGGCGAAGAATTCGTGCAGGGTGAGATTGTTCCGGTCGCGGTTGACCAGGTTGAATTTCTTGCCGATGGCCGCCGGATTGCGCGAAATATGGGCGATGGCCCGGGTCATGTAGTCGACGCTGGTCAGCCCCTCGCGGAAATTGCGTAGCTCCGGAACGCCGCCGTACGCGATGCAGGTGCGGACCAGCCGGGACCACCATTGGTAATCGGCGCAACGGCCGGAACGGCCGTGGAAGGTCGCGTAGCCCAGGCGGAAGGTCATCAGCGGCAGGCCGCGGCTCGCCGCCATATCGGCGATCTTTTCCATCACCCATTTGCTGCGGACGTAGCCGATGTCGGCGCTCACCGCGGTCAGGTTCTGGTCGATGTCGTCGTCCTCGCGCATCATCTGCTTGCCGGTGTACCGGTGCCCCCAGCTGTAGACCGAAATCGTCGACATCAGGGCCAGCGGCTTGAGCCGGCCGGCGGCGCAGAAGGCCAGGACCTCGCGCAGCCCCAGCACGTTGTCGCGGCGCAGATGCGAGTAGGGCTGGATGAAGTTGACCGCACTGGCGCAGTGGTAGACCAGGTCGGCCGATCCGGCCAGATAGTCGTGCTCGCCGGCGGCCAGTCCCAGCCGCGGCTCGGCCAGGTCCGCCGGGTAGGCGCGCACCCGCAACAGGCCGCGCTCGCCGGGGTCCAGGGCGTACTTGGCCAAAGTCGCCTTCAGTCGCTCGCCGGCGGCGTTCTGGTCGCTGGCCCGGATCGGACAGTGGATCGTCGCGCTCGTGGTCGCGAGCAGATCGCACAGCAAGTGGGCGCCGACGAACCCGGTGGCGCCGGTCAGCACGACATGCCGGGGCGCGGCGATCTGGCTCGTGTCGTATCCGGTGTCGAAGCGGGTGCCGTCGATCAGATGCAGGTCGGATTGCAGCGCCCGGATCGGTTCGGCGTCGATCGTGGGCGCGCTGCGGCCCGAGCGCTGTTCCAGCGCCGTGGCCAGGGCGCGAACGCTGGGAAATTCGTAGATGTCCCGGACATAGGCCTTGACCCCCAGCGCCTGGCCGATCTCGCGGGTCAGCTGGGCGGCGAGCAGCGATTGGCCGCCGATCGCGAAGTAGCTGTCGTCCCGGTCGAAATCGGCATGCCCGAGCGCGCGGGCGAAGATCGCCGCGATCTGCGCTTCGGTGTCGGTGCCGGTCTCGGCCGCCTGGGCAAGCGCTGCTGCGGCTTGCCGGCGTTGCGCGTAGCGCCGGAGCAGCTCGGTTTTGTCGGTCTTGCCGTTGGGCGTAAGCGGGAACGCATCCACTGTCATGAAGGCGGCGGGAATCATGTAGTCCGGCAACGTCGCGGCGAGCTGGGCGCGCAGCCCGGAAGGCGCGGCGTTCGCTTCCGTCGCGGCCGTCGCCTCGGCCACCACGAAGGCGACGATCTGCTTGCGACCGGGGTCGTCCGGCGCGGCGACCGCGACCGCGGCCTTGCGCACGCCGGGCAGCAACTGCAACTGCGCCTCGATTTCGCCCAGTTCGACCCGATTGCCGCGGATCTTGATCTGCTCGTCGCCTCGGCCGAGAAACTGGATCTCGCCGTCCGGCAACAGTCGCGCCAGGTCGCCGGTGCGGTACAGGCGCTGGCCGCCGACGTTCACGAAGCGCTCGCGAGTGAGCGCTTCGTTGTCGAGATAGCCGCGCGCCAGCCCCGGGCCGCCCAGGCAGAGCTCGCCTGTCTCGCCCGGAGGAACCGGGTCGAGGGACGGATCGAGGATGTGCGCCGTCGCGCCCGCGATCGGTTTGCCGATCGAGTAGGGGGCGCCCGCGCTGGCGCTGGGCACCCGCCTGGAGGTGGCGAAAATGGTCGCCTCGGTGGGGCCGTAGTAGTCCACCAGGGTGTAGCCGATTCCGTCCAGGTCGACGGGGGTCAATTTTTCGCCGGCGGTGAACAGATAGCGCAAGCGCGTCCTCACGCCGCGGGTCGCCGCTACGACCTCCGGCACCATCACGGTCGGCACGAAGGCGTGGCTGATCGCATGGTCCGCATAGAACAGCGCCAGCACAGCAGGGTCCACACGCACGGCTTGCTCCAGCAGGTGCAGCGTCGCCCCGGCGCACAGGGCCGACCACACTTCCCACTGGGCGACGTCGAAACCGATCTTGGCCATCGAAGTCAGGCGACTGTCGCCGTTCACCTCGAACTCGCGGTTGTGCCAGTCGACCAGATTGCCGAGCGCCGCATGCTCAATGACGACGCCTTTGGGCAGACCGGTGGTGCCTGAGGTGAAGATCGCGTACGCGACATCGCCCGCGCCGGCCGCAACGGGCGGGGCCAACCGACCGGCCGGAGCGGCCGCGAGTTCGTCGATATCGAGCGCCTCGAATGCGTCGCGAGTCCAGGCCCCACGGGAACACAGCGCCAGCGCGGATCGGGTCTGGGCGACGATGTAGCGTTTTCTCGCGTCGGGATAGCCGTCGTCGATCGGCACATAGGCCGCGCCGGATTTGGCGATGCCGAGCAGGCCGACGACCAGGCTCGCAGAGCGGTCGCAGATCAAAGGCACCAGCGATCCGGGCCCGATGCCGCGTTGGGCGAGGCGCGCCGCGACGAGGTCGCTGTCGCGATCGAGCTGCCGGTAGCTGATCGCGCGGCCGCGGTCGACCGCGGCGGTCGATTCGGGCTGTTCGATCGCGCGATTCCGAAACCGATCGACTACGCTGCGTATGGTCGGCATGCCTGTGTCTCCGATGGTCGAAGTCGCCGCTGTGCCCACCGCGCATGCGACGGGACGCGGTCGCGTCCTCGCGCCATGGCGATTGCGCAGGCATTGCGGATGGAAAGACGATGGCCGCGAGGCATGCGCGAAGAGGAAATCGCCGGTGGATTTCGCTGCAACGCGCGCATCGCCTCGTTCGACGTACTGAGTACCGGTCGACGGCGCGTTGGTCTGTGATCGGATCGCAGTTCCGCTCTGCTCACCGACGCTAACGGTCGGACCGTTGATCCAGATCAATCCGACGCGATGCCGAAGGCTCTGGATGCCCGCCTGCGCGGGCATGACGACTGGAAGATTCGTGGCGAAGCCGAGCCACCGTCATTCCCGATGAACGTCATCCCGCGAAAGCGGGGATCCAGGGCTTCACCGAGACAAGACCGCGAAGTCTGTGGGCGCCCGCCTGTGCGCAGAGGCAGGTCGTGGCGTCGCCGCGGAAACCGCGGCGGGCCGTCGACCGACCCGCCGCGCGTGCGGCCGTCTTCGGGCGATGCTTACTCGCCCGAACTGAGCGCGATCGCCAGGGTCAGCACCGACAGGCGATTGACGTAGGCCGACATCAGGTCGGCGTTGTCGCTGCCGTAGGGCGTGAACGCATCGCATTGGCCGGGCTGCAGCGGCTGGCCGAAGCCGGGGCTGACCAACGCGGTGGCGTTGGCGAGGATCGCCGGCGTGTACGGCGCCAACAGCGCCGGGTCGGCCTGGTGGGCCTGCAGCAGATAGCGCATGAACACCGCCACGCCGGTCTGGTAATCGCCGTAGTCGTAGCCCGGCGGCACCGCTGCGTACGGATCCGAGGCGCCGACCTGCAGCCAGGGCAAGGGGAACTCGCCGGCTACCGAGCCGTAGGTGCGCGGGAGGAAGGCGTTGGCGAACATGCCCTCGATCAGCTGCGGGTAGACGCCGGTCACCGGCGGCGGCGAGGCCCGGTACATCGCCTGCGCCTCGCGCAGGGCGCCGATCAGCAGGCCCTGGTCGCCGCTCCAGGTCATCGACCGGTCGTAGGAGGAATCCCAGTACACCACGTTGTCCACGGCGTGGAAGCTGGACACGCGTTCGCGCACCAGCACGCCGGCGCGCGAGCCCGACTGGCTGGTCAGCAGCAGCGATTGCCACGGGTCCGGGGTCTTCAGCATCCATAGCTGCCACCAGGCGATCTGGTCCTGCCAGGCCTGATTGCAGGCCTGGACGTCGACGCCGGCGTCGGTGAAGTACGCAGTGAAGGCCGGGTTCTGCGCGGCCAGGGACAGGCGCAGGCTGAGCAGGGCGAACACGCCGTTGGTGACCGTGTTCTGGATCGGGTTGAGCACGCCGCCGCTGCCGTCGTACTCGGCCACCGGGGTGGGGTGCGCGTCGAGGGTGATCGGCGAGTTCCAGATTCCGCCGGGCGAGTAGCGCGGCCGCAGTTGGGCCTGGATCAGCGGCGGCACGTTCGGCCAGGTCTGGCCGATGTCGGCCCAGCAATTGGGCGCGCCGCGGTTGACCGGGTGGGTGCTGGCGAATTGCGCCCAGCCCGGCGGATCGGTGTAGGGGTAGATCGCGGTCTGGTTCGGCTGAGTCGACCAGCGCGGCCCGACCATGTAGCACCAGGCGTTGATCGCGATCTTGAGGAAGTCGATGCGGTGCTGGGCCGCGAACCCCAGTTCCGCGGCGCGCAAGGCGGCGATGCCGATCCAGCCGAAATCGTCCCACCAATTGCCTTTCTTGGTCGGGTCCAGCGCGGCCAAGGCGTCCTGGCCGTAGGGCGCGCTGTCGGCGCCGCTGACGAGGAAGTAGTCGAGCAGGCTGTCGAAGGCGCAGGCGGTGCGCCAGACGTTGCCGGCGCTGCTCCACAGCGGGTGGATCTGGTCGAACAGAACTTTGGCTTCGGCCAGATAGGCGGCCGCATTGGGCGGTACGCCCGGCTGCGCCGCGTTGCTGCCGGTCCGGTCGATCCGAGAGACGTTCATGGCTGCGTCCTGAGTTGGTTGGCGTCGAACTGCGGTCGATGCTGTTCCTGCAGTGGGCGCGAGCAGCGGCGATCCGGACGCGAACGCCGGCCGTCGTGCCGCGCGGGTCCGCACGGCATGGCGGCAAGCGCAGGCCGGGGCGGCCGGCGATCAGGCGGGCGCGAAGTGGGCCAGGAACATGTCGGTGGCGGTCTGCGCCACCTGGTCGCGCTGGGCCGGCGTCAGCATCGGCTGGCCCAGGGTGATCTGCGGCCAGAACGCGAAGCCCTTGACCATCCCCTGCAGCAGCATCGAAGCAAACAACGGATCCTGCGCCTGCAGGCGGCCGTCGGCGGCGGCGGCGCGGATCCACGCGGTCAGGGCCTCTTCCTTGTCGCCCATGCGCGCGAACAACTGCTGGGCGCGCTCGGGCGCGGGGATGATCGCGACGATGGCGACCCGGGCCAGGTCGATGAAGGCTTCGTCGTGCAGCAACTGCAGCTTCTGCTGCACCAGTTCGAGCAATTGCGGGCGCAGCGGACGGTCGGCCCGGTAGACCAGGTCGGGCGAGGCCAGGCTGCGTTCCCACAGTTGTTGCAGGATCTGCGCGAACAACACCTCCTTGCTCGGGAAGTGGTTGTAGACCGTGCGCTTGGAGACCCCGGCGCTGGCCGCGACCCGGTCCATGCTGGTGGCGTCGTAGCCGGCCTGGCGGAATTCGGCCATGGCCGCGTCGAGGATGGCGGCGCGCTTGCGGTCGGT
>NZ_JAIHOO010000001.1:4196846-4280893 GCF_019733395.1 Lysobacter sp. BMK333-48F3
GGGGAGTGGCCATGGGCAAAAGATTACACCGACGGGTTTACTTTCTCAAAAACTACACTACACTGGGCAGTGTAATTTTCTGGGTGTCCCGTTCGTCCCATGCCCCGAGCCATCCGCCTTCGCCGCTTCAGCCTGATCACCGGAGCCTTGATCGTGAGCGCCTGCCTGTTCTCCTCCGTCCGCACCCACCCGCCCCTGGGGCACTACGCCGACTCTCCGCAATTCGCCGGCGGGCGCTTCCGCAACCCGCTGCCGCGCCCGGCGCTTGGCTTCTGGAAGACCCTGCGCCTGATCCGCGACTCGCTGTGGAACAAGCCCGCCGACGCAGTCCCGGCGGTGGCGCCGCCGGTGCTGGCGCTGACCGCGCAGCAACTGGCCCAGGCGCCCGACCACAGCCTGTTCCGGCTCGGCCATTCGACCCTGCTGGTCAAGCTGCGCGGCGGCTGGTGGATCACCGACCCGGTGTTCGCCGAACGCGCCTCGCCGGTGCAATGGGCCGGGCCCAAGCGCTTCCACGCACCGCCGATCGCGCTGGACGAATTGCCGCCGCTGCGCGGCGTGATCCTGTCGCACGATCACTTCGACCATCTCGACGCGTCCACCGTGCGTCGTCTCGCCGACACCGCCGGGGTGTTTCTCGCCCCGCTGGGCGTGGGCGATCGCCTGATCGCCTGGGGCGTCGACCCGGCCAAGGTGCGCCAGTTCGACTGGTGGCAGGGCACGACCATCGACGGGGTGCGGTTCATCGCCACGCCGGCGCAGCACTTTTCCGGGCGCGGCCTGTTCGATGGCGACAAGACCTTGTGGGCGTCGTGGACCATCCTCGACGAGCCCGACTCCGATCGGGCGCCGGGCGGGGCTTCGCTGCGGCTGTTCTTCAGCGGCGACACCGGCTACTTCGACGGCTTCAAGGAGATCGGCCGCCGTTACGGGCCGTTCGACGTGACGATGCTGGAAACCGGCGCCTACGACGCCAACTGGCCGTTCGTGCACATGCAGCCGGAGCAGACCGTGCAGGCCCACCTCGACCTGCGCGGGCGCTGGCTGCTGCCGATCCATAACGGCACTTTCGATCTGGCGATGCATCCGTGGACCGAGCCCTTCGAGCGGGTGGCCGCGCTCGCGGCGGAGCAGGGCGTCGCCCTGACCACGCCGCGCATGGGCGAACGCCTCGATCTGCGCGCCCCGCAGGCGATGACGCCGTGGTGGCGCGATGCCGGCGAGCCCATAGCCGCCGAGGCCGCGGTCCAGCGCACGGTCGCCCTGTGAGGCTGCGCCTGCGCGAACGGCTGGACGCCCAGGCCCGGCGCGGGATCACCGCCGCGCTGTTGCGCGCCGATCTCGGCAGCCGGGTCAACTTCGAACCCGACCTGGAACAGGACGCGCAGATCGTGCGGGTCGAAAACTGGCTGAGCGTGGCCGAAACGGTCGACGCCATCGCCCGCAGCGGTTATGCGGTGGCGGCGGTGATCGACGCCAGCAACGACGCTCCGCGTTCGGCCCGCGCGGGCTAGGGCGAGGCGCGGCCTTCTTGCCGGTCGACGAAGAAGTTGTAGATCGGGCCGAACATCAGGGCGATGTACCAGCCGACGGCGTAGCTCTTGACCAGCCCGAGCAGGACCGCGGACCAGGTCAGCAGTTCGAAGTCCGGCATCGCTGCGGCCAGGACCGAGCGCGCGGCCGGCCAGTCCGGAACGAACAGGTGGGCGACCACGCACAGCCCGAACGAGGCCGACAGAAACAGGCTCAGCGCCATGCCCAGCGCTCCGACCGGCAGGCGCGCCGTCGACCCGGCACGGTCGGGTCTGGAAGCGGAAGTGGCGTTCATCGGCGTGCTCCTTTGCAGCCACGCTTACTACAACACCGGCCGGGCCGGCCCGCGTTGACCTGGATCAAGGCCGCCGGCCCGGCTGAGGCCGGACCGGCGTGTCCAGAACCGGTGTGTCCAGAATCGGCGGACCGGGTCGGGCCGGCCCATTGCTGCACGCCGCGAGACGGAACCGCCGTCAGGCCGACGGCGGGTGCTGCTGGGCCGGGTGCGAGGAGTGGTGGCGGAAGCGTTTGGTCAGCCACTCGCCGAGGTCGTCGACCACGGTGAACGCCGCCGGGATCACGATCAGGCTGAGCAGGGTCGAGGTGATCAGGCCGCCGATCACCGCGATCGCCATCGGCGCGCGGAAACTCGAGTCGCCGGAGAAGCCCAGCGCGATCGGCAGCATGCCCGCGCCCATCGCCAGGGTGGTCATGACGATCGGCTGGGCGCGCTTGCGGCAGGCGTCGACCAGCGCGTCGTGCTGGCTCAGCCCGTGCTCGTCCTCGGCGATCACCGCGTAGTCGACCAGCAGGATCGAGTTCTTGGTGGCGATGCCGATCAGCATCAGCAGGCCGATCAATGCCGGCAGCGACAGCATGTTCTGGGTCAGCAGCAAAGCGCCGAACGCGCCGCCGGCGCACAGCGGCACCGCGGTCAGGATGGTCAGCGGCATCAGCGCGTGGTTGAACAGCAGCAACAGCACCATGTAGATGCAGATCAGGCCCGCCGCCATCGCCAGCAGGAAGCCGACGAACAGCTCGACGAAGACCTCGGCGTCGCCGGTGTTGAGGAAGCTCACCCCCGGCGGCAACTGCTGGACGCTGGGCAACTGCTGCACTGTTTCCATGACCTCGCCCAGCGGCCGGCCGTTGAGTTCGGCGGTCAGGGTGACGTTGCGCTGGCGCTGGTAGCGCGAGATCTGCGACGGGCCGCTGCCCAGGCGCACCTCGGCCACCGCCGCCAGCGGCACCGGGCCGTAACGGCCGGGCACGCGCAACTGGCCGATCAGCGCCGGGTTGGCCAGGGTGGTTTCGGCGAAGCCGACCCGGATCGGAATCTGCCGGTCGGGCAGGTTGAGCTTGGCCAGGCGCTGCTCGTAGTCGCCGGCGGTGGCGATGCGCGCGGCCTCGGCGATGTCGGCGGTGGCGACGCCCAGGTCGGCGGCGCGGGCCGGGTTCGGCACGATCTGGATCTCCGGGCGCAGCAGCGAGGCCGAGGAGGTGATGCTGCCCAGGCCGGGGATGCCGCGCAGGTCGCGTTCCAGCGCGATCGAGGCCTCCTGCAGATGCTGCGGGTCGTCGCCGGACAGCACCAGCTGCAGCAGGTTGCCCGGTTCGGAGCTGACGTAGCTAACCCGCACCCCGGGCAGGTCGGCCAGGCGCTCGCGCGCGTCGCGCTCGAGCGCGCGTTGGTCGCGCTCGCGATCGTCGGCCACGCCCCAGTCCAGCACCAGGGTGGCCTTGCGCACGTCGGCCACGCCGGTGGTCGACGGGTCGCCCAGGTCGAGCACGCTGCCGATCGCGGTGTAGACCTGCTTGAGCTCGGGGATGTCCTTGAGCAGCAGGCGCGCGCGCTCGGCCAGCGCTTCGGTCTCCTCCAGGCGCGTGCCCGGCGGCAGTTCCAGGCTGAGGTTGCTGCGGCCCAGGTCGGACTGCGGGATGAAGGTGGCCGGGATCAGCGGCACCAGCGCCAGCGAGGCGACGAACAGGCCGGTGGCGATCCACAGCGTGCGCGCGCGATGGCGCAGCGCCGCGTCGACCCAGCCCAGGTACCAGCGCATCAACCGCGAATCGGCGGGCTCCTCGCCATGCGGCTTGAGCAGGTAGGCGGCCATCATCGGGGTCAGCAGGCGCGCCACCAACAGCGAGAACAACACCGCCGTGGCCGCGGTCCAGCCGAACTCGCGGAAGAACTTGCCGGCGATGCCGGGCATGAACGCCACCGGCACGAATACCGCGGCCAGGGTCAGCGAGGTCGCGATCACCGCGTTGCCGATTTCGCCGGCCGCCTCGCGTGCGGCCTCGATCGGCGGCTTGCCCATGCGCAGGTGGCGGACGATGTTCTCGATCTCGACGATCGCGTCGTCGACCAGGATGCCCACCACCACCGACAGCGCCAGCAGGGTGATCAGGTTGAGGGTGAAGCCGAACCAGTACATCACCGCGAAGGTCGGAATGATCGACAGCGGCAAGGCCAGCGCCGAGACCCAGGTCGCGCGCCAGTTGCGCAGGAACGCGAACACCACCAGCAGGGCCAGCAGCGCGCCTTCCCACAGCATGGTCATCGACGAGTCGTAGGAGCGGTGGGTCTCGTCGATGGCGGTGGTGACCAGGCGGAAATCGATGCCCGGATGCTGGGCCTTCAGTTGGTCCAGCGCCTTGTGCACGCCGGCCTCGACCTCGACCTCGCTGGAACCGCGGGTGCGCGACATCGAGAACGCGACCACGTCGCGGCCGTCCAGCAAGGCCGCCTCATTGGGGTCGGCCGCGGCATCGCTGACCTTGGCCAGCGCCGACAGCCGCACCGAACGCCCGTCGGGCAGGCTGATCGAATAGTCGCGCAGCGCCTGGGCGTTGCCGACCGTGCCCAGGGTGCGGATGGTCTGCTGGGCGCCGTCCAGTTCGGCCTTGCCGCCGGCGCGCTCGACCTGGATCGCCGCCAGCTGGTGCGACACCGCACCGGCGGTGACGCCATAGGCGAGCAGGGCGTTCGGGTCCAGGTCGACCCGCACCTGGCGCTGCACGCCGCCGACCCGGGTGACCCGGGCCACGCCGGGCACGCCGTACACCGCCCGGGTGACCTCGCGGTCGACGAACCAGCTGGCCTCGTCGGCGCTCATCTGCGGCGCGACCAGGGCATAGGTCATCAGCGAGCCGCCGATGTCGACCTTGGAAATCACCGGCTCCTGGATGTCCTGCGGCAGGTCGGTGCGGATCCGGGTGACCGCGTCGCGGGTATCGTCCAGCGCGGTCGCCAGGTCGGCCTCCAGGAAGAACTCGATCTGGGTCGTGCTGACGCCCTCGCTGACGGTCGACATCACCCGCTTGACGTTGGTCACCGTGGCGACCGAATCCTCGATCTTGCGCGTGACCTCGGCTTCCAACTGGCTCGGCGACGCGCCCGGCTGGGTCACCGTCACCGTGGTCATCGGAAAGGCGATGTCCGGGAAGCGCGCGACCGGCAACTGGTGGAAGCCCCACAGCCCGGCCACGCACAGCACGAAGAACACCATCACCGCCGGCAATGGCCGGCGGATCGCCCATGCGGAGAAATTCATGGCGTCGCGCTCTCCTTGGTCGTCGCCGTTGCCGCGACCACGCGCACCCGATCGCCGTCGCCGAGGAAGCCGGCGCCCTGCGCGACCACGCGCTCGCCGTCCTTCAATCCCTGGACGATCTCGACCATGCCCTGCGCGGTCTGGCCGGTGCGCACCCGCCGGCGCTGCACCGATTGCGCGTCCTTGAGGGTGAACACGTAACTGTGGCCGTCGCGCTGCACCACCGCGGCGCTGGGCACCATCAGGGCGCGGCCGTCGCCGGTGACGATGCGGCCTTCCAGGTACACGCCTTGCTTCAGCGCCCCGGGCTCGGGCAGGTCGGCGTAGACGGTGCCGGTGCGGGTCTGGCCGTCGACGCCCGGGCTGACCGCGCGGATCCGACCGGCGATGGCCTGGCCGGCGTGCGTCAGTTCGACCGTGTTGCCGACCGCGACCAGCGACAGCTGATCCTCGGGCAGTTCGGCGCGCCACTCCAGGCGCCCGTCGCGGATCAAACGCAACAATTCGTTGCCGGCCGCCACTACCTGGCCGGGTTGGACCAGGCGCTTGGAGATCACCCCGTCGGCCGGCGCGCGCAGCTCGGCGAAGTCGCGCCGCAACCGGGCCGCGTCGCGCCCGGCCCGTGCGGTCGCGGCCTGCGCCTCGGCCTGCACCCGGGTGGCGTGCAGTTCGTCCAGATTGCCGGCGCTGATCAACTGCTGCGTGGCCAGCTTGGCGCCGCGCTCGTAGCTGACCTGGGCCAGCGACAGCGAAGCCTGTGCCTGGCGCAGCGAGGCCTCGGCCTGGGCCAGTTCGCTGTCCAGGGTGCGGTGGTCCAGGGTCAGCAGCACCTGACCCTTGAGCACGCTCTGGCCGACGTCGACGTTGAGCGCGGTCACCCGCTGGCCGCTGAGCTCCACGCCCAGCTGCATTTCCTCGAACGCCGACACCGGCCCGGACACCAGCACGCTGCGCGCCAGCGGCCGCAGCTGCGCCGGCGCCAGCGACACCGGCAAGCCGGCCGAGGTTTTAGCCGCGGCTTCGTCTTCCTTGGCGCCTCCGCACGCCGCCAGGGACAAACCGAGCAGAACAGGGACTAGCCAACGCCGGGGGCGTGCACGCATGGGGATTCCGTAAGGGCAGGGGAAACGGGGGCGCGCGGCAGCGCAGCCTTCGTCGTGCGGACCGGTCGGCGGCTGCGATCTCTGCGCGCATCGCGACCAACGTAGGCAGACGAGTTTAAGAAGGGATTAACGAGGCGCCCGGCCGGCCCGCGGCGCGAACGATACGGCTGCGGCGAGTCGGTGGGGAAGGGAGCGGGGGAGTCGGCGGGCGTTCCGGCCAGCGGCGCGAGAGCGCAGTGACGACAGGATGGCGGCATGGCCGCAACGGCGCGGGCTCCCGAATCAACGAGCCGGATGCGCCTCGCCTCGGGGCGCCTTGCTTCGGCTTGCCGCCGTTCCACGGCAGGGAGCCCTCTCCCTGGATGCGCCATTGCGCCACTTTCGTTGCTCGATCTCGGTAATGATAGGCGAAATCCGGCGAGGCGCCAGTTGCTCTCGAACCCGCCGTCGCGGCGCGGCCGCGTCCCGACCCTTTTGTCCAGGAACCTGCGATGCCACTGATCGCCCACGATCCCCCGGAACTGTTTCCGCCCTACCGCGGCTATGTCCACGCCATGGAAGTGGCGGGCGGCACGCGGCTGCTGTTCATCAGCGGCCTCAACGCCTTCGAGGCCGACGGCAGCACCATGCCCGAGTCGTTCGAGGACCAGGCGCAACTGATCTGGAAACATATCAAGACCATCCTCGCCGCCGCCGGACTGGGCATCGACAACCTGGTATCGCTGCGTACCTATCTGGCCGACCCCAAGTTCGACCAGGCCAACGCCCGCATTCGCGCCGAACAACTGGGATCGCATCGGGTCTCCTCGACGGTGGTCTGCTGCACGCTGCTGGAACCGAACTGGAAGCTGGAAGTGGAGGCGGTGGCGGCGGGTTGAAGCCGGCCAACGCGCATCGCCGCCGCCGGTCCTCTGGCCGGAGAACGCCGGCGGGCGAGACCGCCCGCGATCGTTCGCCGCGTATGTTGCGGCACAGCGCCGGGTTATGAGCGCTGCCGCGCCGGCCCTGCGTCCTTATGTCGCGGAAGCGACTCCAGGAAACCGCGCGTCAGCGCCACCGCGCGATCCAGATGGGTTTCCAGCAGCCAGTGCCCGCCGTCGTCGAACAGATGCAACTGCGCCTGCGGCAGGTCGCGCAGGTAAGCCCGCGCCGCGGCCTCCGGCATATAGCCGTCGCGCGGTCCCCACAGGATCAGGGTCGGCGGCGCCTGCTCGCGCAGATACGCCTGGTAGCGCGGGAACCATTCCAGGTTCTCCTTCAAGCCTTCCATCAGTGCCACCGCGATATCGGCGCGTGCGGGCGTGGTCAGCGCCCAATGCAGGGTCCATAGATCGGGACTCATCCGCGGCTCGAGATCGGCGACGACCCCGTTGAGGAATTCGTCGCGATAGCCTTGCTCGCTGACCGCATCGGTCAGCGCCTTGCCGGTCGCGTCGGTCGGATGCGCGAAATGACGCAGCAAGCCTTGGTACTGGGGCCCGAGCGTATCGGCGTAGATGTCGCCGTTCTGCACGATCAGGCCGGCGACCTTGTCCGGCGCCTGGATCGCCAGGCGCAAGCCGATTTGCGAGCCGTAGTCGTGCAGATAGAGCACGTAGCGCTGCAGTCCGAGCCGCTCGGCGAACGCGGCCAGGAAGCGGGCATAGCCGGCGAAGCCGTAATCGAAATCGTCCGGCGTGTCGCTGTAGCCGAAACCGGGGAAATCCGGCGCGATCAGCCGCCAGCGATCGGCCAGCGCCGGCATGAAGTTGCGGAACTCGAACGAGGAGCAGGGATAGCCGTGCGGCAACAACAGCACGGGGGCGTCGGCCGGGCCGGCCTCGCGGTAGAAGGCCTCGCAACCGTCGACGACGATGCGGCGATGGCGGACGGCGTCGCTGCTGCGTGGTATCGGCGATGCGATCGGCGCGTTCATGCGTTGGCTCCGGTCCTGGCGGGCTTGGGTCCATTTACCCGGTGGCGTTGTTGTTCGCGCGTGAGCGCTGCGCCGGCGCCGTACACGCTGCGCTTACCTTTCGCGGCCAATCCGGTCGGCAACCCGCGCGACCGCCGTGATTCGGCAGTCATCGGATTCGCGACGCTTGCGCTGCCTCCCAATCCTGGGGAATACCCTAGGTGCAATTCGCCTCGCGCCGCTGTTAGCGTGTGACGAACGACCGAATTCACGGGGCCGACATGAGCACCATCTCCGGATCGGGCGGCTATCTGCCTCCAACCGGCGTCCCGGCCGATGCGTCGAGCGGCCCGGGCCTGCCGACTGGCGCCGTGCCCACGAACGCCGGCCCCGTGCCGACCGCTGAGACGATCGAGCACCTGCATCAGGGCGAGGGCTCGCCCTGGACCGCGCAAGGGCTCGGTTACGACCAGGCCGAGAACGCGTTCTTCACTACTTACTATCGCGACGATCCGTCGGACACGATCAGCATCGATCCAGGCAACAACGGCACTCAGATCGAGATTGCCAATCCGCAGGACGCCTTGCCGAACGTGCGGCTGTCGGTACAGGATCGCGCCAGCGGCGGCGAACTGCGCGACGTCTATCTCGCCGGTCTCGACGGCAGAGCCGAGTTGAGCAAGGGCGGCGGGGTCGCCGTGGCCGGCGACTTCGTCTACGTGGCCGATACCAGCCAGGTATATGTGTATCGCCGCAGCGACATCTACAACGCCACCCCGGGCGAGATCGTTGAGGCGGTGCACGTCAACCAGGTCGAGGAGGGATCGGCCAGCTACATCAACATCCACGACGGCAAGGCCTATGTGGGGCGCTGGGTCGAGAACCACCCCTGGCGCAGCGCCGGCGACGGCGACCCCGAGGCCCACGTCTACCGGATCGACCCGCAAACCGGCCGTTTCGTCGACGATAGCGGCGGCTATCGTTACGACAGCGATCCGCGCGAGACCTCCGCCGACCCCTTGGCCACCATCGAGACTCCCTACAACGTCCAGGGCATCGCGGTAGACGACGACGGCATCGTATTCAGCGCCAGCTTCGGCGACTTTGGCCCGGCCCCCAGCGACCTGATCTGGCAGAACTGGTCCGATCCGTCCCGCTACGAGCTGAGCGAAGAGCAGCACGAGTACGACGTGCCCGACTACAACGAGGGTATCCAGATCGTCGAAGGCGACATATTCGTAGCCACGGAAGAGGGCGCCGACAAGTACGACGGCGAGGGCGGGCTGAACGAGATCCGTCGCTACGACCTGGACGAGGTCAAAGACGACTGAGTGATGGTTCGCGGCGCGTCAGCGGGTAACGAGTCGCTTGCCAGGGCAACGATAGGCCGGGTGAAGTGGGGTCGGCCTGGTGCGCTGGCATGGGAGGGTTGTCGAGTCGAGTAGGGCGCTACGCCGCACGCCGCCGAGGTGCGCGCGCCGTGCCGGTGTCATCCGCGTCCCGTCGCACAGACCGTCAGATTCGGAATCCGCACGCCGCCGTCGGCGGTCGCGTAAGGCTGCAGACACTCGCCCAGCCTGCGGTCGAACTCCATCCGCTGCGCGAGCGGCTGGTCGCCCAGCAAGGCCGAGAATTCCGGCGACACATCGATCAGATAGCGGCCGCAGTCTTCGGCCGACGAGAACTCCAGCGCCATGGCCATTTCTTCGCTGCGCACCTCGCTGAAGCCGGCGCGAGCGAACAGATCTTGCAACTCCTCGTTCGCGGATCGATGCGAAGCAGGAGCTTGCGGCGCAGGCGAGGGCAGTCCGAACAGTTCCCGCGCCACCGTCGCCGCCAGGTCGGCCATGGGGCGCCCCTCCGGCCCGGATTGCCAGACCGCAGTGACGAACCGACCGCCGGGTACCAGAAAACGCCGGATCGCGACCAAAGCCTGGAACGGATCGGGCAGGGACGTGACGCCCCAGCGGCAAAGCGCAGCATCGAAGCGAGCGTCGGCGAAACCCGCCTCGACCGCATCGGCCTCGACGAACTGCACGTTCGCCAGCCCTAGTTCCCGGGCCCTGTCCCGAGCGATATCGAGCATCGCCGGCGAGAGATCCGTCGCCACGACCCGTCCCGATGGCCCGACCCGGCTCGCGGCCATCAGCGCCGGCTCGCCGATGCCGGTGCCGATGTCCAATACCCGTTGTCCGGGCTCGATCCTGGCCAAGGCCAACATGCGCCGGCTCACGCCTTGCGCGCCGTTCTCGATGGTCGGCCACCACTTGGCCCAACCGGCGGCGACACTGTCCCATTGACGGCGTTGCTCGTGTCGACGGCGCGCGGGATCGTTGGACGGGAGGCTCACGAATACGCTCTCTTTTTCCCTTGTAGGCTACCGCCAGCATGGTTTTGGCCGGTTTCACCGGGTTTAACACGTCGTACTTGAGGGCCGGCCTGCAGGCATACGGAGATCTTCCGGGCTATCTTGTCCATACAGGGAGAATCCATCGTGAAGACAAGGATTTGGGCGGTCATGCTGTTGTTGCCGTCGATAGCCGGCGCGCAAATGGTTTACAAATGCGTAGGCAAGGGCGGGGCGATTTCGTACCAAAGCGAATCTTGTGCGGGCGGCAAGACTGCCAAGTCCTGGTCGGCCACACCCGAAGCGCCTCCTACGAACGAAGAGTTGTGGAGGCAGCATCGAGCCAAGAAGAAGGCCGAGGCCGACTCGCGCTACCTGTCCCGGCTCGCCGGCCGATCTCGGTCGGGCGCGGCCACCGGAGCAGCCGTCACCTCGGGCTCGTCGGGCAGCAGCCAGTGCGAACACATGAAGCGGATGCGCGACGCCAACGTTGATAACAATACCGGCTACGACGGCCGGCGAAACTGGGCGGACCAGGTTTACAACGCCTGCAAATGAGAGCTCTTGTTCGCGGACAGCGCCGCACAGGATCGTACCGGCCTGCGCTTCACCGGCCTGGTGACGGTGGACACCTGGACGGCTGGTGCATAGCAAGGAGCTGCAACCACAGACGGCCCCGGCGGCGTATCGCCGGTTCCAGGCGGTGCTGAATCGCCCCTTAGACCAGCGCAGGGGACGAGTCGTAACGGTGACCTCCTGTCGGTGTGAATACCGCCAGGAGAGCACGCAGGAGCCGCATCAGCCGCAACCAGATGCCTCGTCTATGATTTCGCATAATGCATATTATGTTATAGAAAAGTACGGCTTACCCAGCCCCCAAGCCCCCAGCCTTGGCATCCTTCGCTGCTTCGCCAGGCTCTTACCATCTGGAAACTCCCCCTTGAACCAGTTCCTCGCCAACGCCGCCACCAGGTTTTGCGGCGCTGTACGAGCGCTCCCGTCACACCAAATCTAGGCGGCAACGGTTAGCTCGCACTGTCGCCGCTTCGCCCGATTGGTTTGTACGCTCGGCGTGCCTGGACATTCGTCGATCCTGATCGCCTCGTCCAGGCGGTGGCCATGGCTTGTTGCCAGTTCGCCTGGTTCGACCGGCTGGCGGCGGGTCTCACGTGGCGAATTCTGCGCCCCTGGGGCTGCCGCAGCGGCTCAGAATTCAAGCTCAGGCGGGTTGGCCGAGGCATCCATGACGGTCGTCGCTCGCGGCACCGTCGGTGGATTCCGAATTCATGCAACCGGCCGGGACCTGCGCGGACAGACAGACGCCAGCGCTCGTTCGCGGCTCACGATCGGAGGAAATCGCCGTGAGACGCCGCTGCCGAACCGCAGCAGTACGGGCGGCTCGGATGCGGGCGCCGAGGGCGCATTCTGGCCCGCTCTGGGCGGCGCTTTGGCGCAGATCTCGACTTCCGTGGCGCGTCACTTATTCGTCTATCCGTTGGCCGATTCGTATCGCCGCCGTTGAGGCACGGCGCTGCGACGGTTGCAGCAGGACGCTACGCCGGCTTCCAAACATCGAACTTCGCATAACGCACTTCTGTCTGCGACCTCATAGATCCCGGCACCGCTGATAACGCCCTTCGCGGTCGCGCAACTGCTCCCAGCCGTTGTCGAGCCGCTTCATGCCGAGTGCGCCGGCAGGCCGATCACGCTCGGCGACGGGTGCGGCCGGCCGAGGCCGCGCGCCAGCACCATCGAGGCGTTGTAGTCGGTGCTCTCGCAGACCTGGCGCAGCCAGGGTTGTGCCGGGTGGTGTTCGGTTAGGCGCTTGCAATCCACCGGTTGATAGCTGGCCGCGACGCTGCGCGGCGGCGCCGGCGGGCGCGGTTTCGGTTTCGAGACATGCAATTGCGCCATCGCCAGCGTCGGCCACAAGGCCACGATCAAGATCGAAGTCCGCATCCCTGCCCCCTCAGGCATCGCAGTCGAATCTATGGGTTCATCGCATGTTTCGGTCTGCCGACTTTCGGCCTGTCGACCTCTGCAGCCGTCGCGGCGTCGAACCGGATCGGCCGCTCGCGGTCGCCGGCTTCAGCGGCATTCGGCCTTGCCCGGCTGGATCTGGAATTTCTGCGGACCCGGCATGGTCGACTTCTCGTAGATCACCTTGACCAGCACCGAGCAGGCCTGCGAGGACACGCGGTAGCCGCCCTGGGCGCGCTCGATGCGTTCGATCGGCGCCTGCTTCAATGCCTCGGCCACTTCTTTGCTGCCGGTTACGGCCTGGATTTCGCGGCTGCTCTGCCAGAACGGCGGCAACGCGGCCAAGGCCGGCACGGCCATGGCCGACAACGCGGTGGCGATCGCGATGCGATGGATGCGATGAATGGCCCTGCTGCGCATGCCCTACTCCGCCGGGCGTCGTCGCGCGCCCTGTGCGCCGATCCTACCGCGCTTGCGCATTATCGCGCCGTCGTCGCGCGCTCCAAGATGAGCACTCGGTCGCATTCGGTCTCGCGCGGCGCAACGAGGCTGCCACATCGGACCGATACGGTGACGCTTCCCCCTGCTCTCACGTGCCGAGCCGCCGCCATGCACGATCGCGACGATACCGCCCTGCCCCGCCGCCGTTTTCTCGGCCAAAGCGCCGCCGCCCTCGGGCTGGGCGCCGCCCGGCTGGCCTTGCCTGCGCTCGCCGCGCCGGCGGTGATCGCCTCGGAGACGGCGCGCCCGCGCCTGGATTACGGCATTCAGTTCGGCGATGTCGGCGCTCACGGCACGACGGTCTGGGCGCGCAGCGACCGCACCTCGCGGATGTGGGTCGAGATCGACCGCGACGAGCGCTTCCGCCGCCCGCTGCGCCTGTGCGGGCCTTGGGCCACGCCCGCCAGCGACTTCACCGCGCGCCTGGATCTGCCGCTGCGGCCCGACGGCCAGCCGCGTCATGTCCGGGTCGCGTTCGAGGATGCCGACAGCGGCTTGCGCAGCGCCTGGAGCCAGGGCCGCCTGCGCGCGGCGCCGGACCGCTCGCGGCCGGTGCGCTTCGTCTGGGGCGGCGACGTCGCCGGCCAGGGCTGGGGCATCAATCCCGAGATCGGCGGCATGCGCATCTTCGAGGCCATGCGCCAGCGCGACCCGGATTTCTTCCTGCATTCCGGCGACAGCGTCTACGCCGACGGCCCGATCGCCGCCGAGCAGGCCGCCGAAGATGGCCGGATCTGGCGCAACCTGGTCGCCGAAGGCGTGCATAAGGTCGCCGAGAGCCTGGACGAGTACCGCGGCCGCTACCGCTACAATCTGCGCGACGCGCACCTGCGCCGGTTCGCCGCGCAGGTGCCGCAGCTGTGGCAGTGGGACGACCACGAAGTGGTCAACAACTGGTCGCCGGGCAAGGACCTGGAAGCCGATCCGCGCTATGCGGTGAAGGACATCGACCTGCTGGTGCGGCGGGCGCGCCAGGCGTTTCTCGAGTATTCGCCGCAACGCCGGCTGCGCGACGCGGCAGCGACGCGGATCGACCGGGTGGTGCATTACGGGCCGCTGCTGGATGTGTTCATGCTCGACATGCGCAGCTACCGCGGCGCCAACACCCACAACCTGCAAGCCGCGGCCGATGCCGATACCGCCTTCCTCGGTCGCCGTCAGCTGCGCGAACTGATCCATAACCTGCGCCGTTCGCGCGCCACCTGGAAGATCGTCGCCGCCGACATGCCGCTGGGCCTGCAAGTGCCCGACGGCACCGACGCCGCCGGCCGCAAGCGTTGGGAAGCGGTCGCCAATGCCGACCCGGGCCTGCCGCGCGGGCGCGAGCTGGAGTTCGCCGAGCTGCTGCGGGCGATCCGCGACGTGCCGAACGTGGTCTGGCTGACCGCCGACGTGCATTACTGCGCCGCGCATTACTACGACCCGCACCGCGCCGCGTTCCAGGATTTCGCCCCGTTCTGGGAGTTCGTCGCCGGGCCGCTCAATGCCGGCTCGTTCGGGCCCAATGCGCTGGATGCGACTTTCGGCCCGCAGGTGGTGTTCCAGAAGGCGCCGCCGCATGCCAACGCCTCGCCGCTGGCCGGCTACCAGTTCTTCGGCGAGGTCAATATCGATCCGCTGACGCGCGAGTTGCGGGTGGATCTGCGCGATCTCGACGGGCGCAGCGTGTATGCCAAGAGCTTGCCGGCGGTTTGATCGCCGCGGCGGCGAAAGAGTGCCGGCGTCTCCTGGGTAGGAGCGACGCGAGTCGCGACCGCGGGGGCGCAGTTCGCGACGCGGCGATCGGGAAGCCGCGCGATCGCGGCTCGCGCCGCTCCTACCCCTGAAGCGACTTTCAGCGATCAGTGCTTGAGGTCGAGCTTGGCGGTCTTGTCGCGGTAGCTGCGCTTGGGGTCGGCGCCGAGCAGCAGTTTGACTCCGGCCAGCAGGCTGTTCTCGTTAAGCCAGACTTCGGCCTGGTCCGGGTCCAGCCGCAGCAGGGCGAGCTTGGGGTCGTCCTTGCCGCCCTCGTACCAGGCGGCGATGAAAGGATTCCACAGGCGTTCGATCACCGTACGGTCGAGCTGGGAGCGCAATTGACCGGTCACGGTCGCGAACACTTCGTGGTCTTTCGAGGTCAAGGTCATCGTCGCGGCGGCCGCGCCGCTGCCCAAGGCCTCGACCAGACCGTTGTCGGTCGCGGTAAAGAACCAGATCGGCCCGTGCTCGTGCTCGTACAGGGCGGTCATCGGCCGCGGCAGGCCCGGGCCTTCGGCGCTGTCTTCCAGGCCCAGCATCACGGTGCGGTCGGACTGCAGCGCCTTCCAGAATTTCTGTTCCAGCTCTTGCGGGGTGTGGGACATGAGGGTTCTCCTGCGTCGAGATCGAGGCGTCGAGGCTTGAGTCGGCGGATCCACTGCCGGCGCGGCTCTCGCGCCACTCCCAAAGGGTGAGGACAGCCTCGCGGTTGCGGCGTTAAGCGCGCACAGCGGCAGCGTGAAGAAATCCGGATTCACGCCGCGGCGACGACTCGTCTCGCCGGGAGCGTTCAGGCGTCCAGGGTCGCGCCGCCGTCGATGCGAAGATCGTGCAGGGTGATGTGGCGGGCGCGATCGGACAGCAGGAAGCAGATCGCTTCGGCGATGTCGTCGGGATCGGCGATGCGGCGCAGCGGAATGCCGAGCCGATAGCGCGCCGGCACGCCGTCGAGGATCTCGCGCCGCGCGCTTTCGTCGCCGGCGAAGGCGCGTTGCATTGCGGTGTCGGTCGAGCCCGGCGAGACGATGTTGCAGCGGATGCCGTGCGGCGCCAGTTCCAGCGCCAGGCAGCGCAGGTACTGGTGGGCGGCGGCCTTGGATGCGGCATACGCGGCCATGCCGACCCGCGGCGCGGCGGCGGCATTGGAGCCGACCGCGACGATGCTGCCGCGGCCGCGTTCGCGCATGCGCCGGGCGACCGCGCGGGTGGTCGCGAACACCGCGCGCGCATTGACCGCCATGCACGCGTCCCAGTCCTCGAAATCGAGATCGAGGCTGGCGCCGACGCGCAGGATGCCGGCGACATGGGCCAGGTGCTCGATCGAACCGCGTTCGCATTCGATCGCCGCCACCGCGGCCTCGACCGCGCCGGCATCGGTCAGATCCAATGCGGTCGCGGCGACCTCGGCGCCGGCCTCGCGCAAGGCCGCGGCGGTGGCCGCCAACGCATCGCCATCGCGATCGATCAGCACCAACCGCGCGCCCTGCACCGCCAGCCGCTGTGCGGTGGCGGCGCCGATGCCCTGTGCCGCACCGGTGACCAGGACCAGTCGCCCGGCGAACTCGCCTTCGCTGCGGATCGCCGCGACAGCGCTCATGCCGCCGCCTCGTCGAACGCATCCATGATCCGGTGCCGTTCCTCGTGGTAGCGGTCTTCGTCCCAACTTTCTTTCCAGTACGGAACCGCGTACATCATCGAGCGCGGCACCTCGCGCTCGCGGGCGAGGAAGTCGCGGATCGCCACCACTTGCGCGGTTTCGCCGGCCAGGGTCACCGACCAGGCCTGCTCGGCCGGCCACGGCATCGTCCGCAGGGCCTCCAGCAGCAACCGGCTCGGCGCGGCCGGCGCGCCGTCGCGCGAGAACCAGCGCGCATGCAGGCGCGGATGCGCCGGCAGGTCGAGAATTTCGCCGGCATCGGGCACTTCCAGCAGCGCGTCGACCCGCGCCTGTGCCGGCAATTGCGCGATCACCGCGCACATCAGCGCATAGCTGCTCGGGTCGCCGATCAGCAGGAAACGCTCGGCCTGCGGCTGGAACAGCGGCGGGCCGCCCGGGCCGGCCAGGCCGAGCGGATCGCCGGGGCGCGCGGTCGCCGCCCAGCGCGAGGCCGGGCCGTCGTCGCCGTGCAGGACGATGTCGACGTCGAGTTCGTTGGCCTGCGCGTCCAGGCGCGCCACGGTGTAGGTGCGCACGTGCGGGCGCGGCGCGTCCGCCGGCCACACCGGGCCGCGCTCGCCCAGGCTCGGCAGCGCCGGCGCTTCGCCGGCGACCGCGGGGAACAGCAGCTTGATGTGGGCGCCCTCGCTGCCGAGCGGAAACCCGGCCAGCTCGGCGCCGGCCAGGGTGATCCGGCGCATCTGCGGGCTGCGCTGGACGATGCGCGCGACCCGCAGCAGCCGCGGACGCGACGGCGCGCTCATGCGGCCTCCGCGGCGGTATCGCGGCTGCGCTCGATCAGCGTCGCCAGCGTGGCCTGGGGTGCGGCGATGACCGCGTCCAGCAAGCCCAGCAGCGCCACCTGGTGCGCTTCCAGCACCTCAAGCGGATAGGCCTGCGGATTGGCTTCCAGATCCAGGCGCAGTCCGTCGGGCAAGGGCGAAACGGTGATGTCGAGGTCTTCGACCGACCCCACCGATACCGGGTGGGCGCGACTGCGCAGGCCTTCGAAGATGAAACCGCGGTCGAACGGCATCAGGTTCAGCACCGGCCCGTACAACTGCGCATGGCTGTCGGCCAGGCCGAGATCGCCGCGCAGCCATTCGTAGTTGTAGCGCTGGTGCGGGCGCAGGGCGCGCAACTCGGCGGCAACCTCGCGGACCAGGACGTCGAAACCCTGCGCCGGGTCCAGCGCGATCCGCAGCGGTACCACGTTCATCGCCATGCACGGCACGCCCAGCGCGGCGCTGCCGAGCCGGTTCATCACCAACAGGCCGAGCGCGATCTCGCGCGCGCTACTGCGCGCATGCATCCAGGCCGCGATCGCCGCGACCAGCCAACTGGCCCAGTCGGCGCCGACCGCCCGCGCCGCGCCTTGCCAGGCCTGGTACTGCGCCGGCGGCAGCAGGCGCCGCAGCGAATGCGAGCTGTCGTCGGGCGCGCATTTGCGCCCGAGCGTGACCGGCTCGCCGGCGCCGGCGAAGCGCTCGAGCCAGAACGCGCGATCCTCGGCGCAACGCGACGACTGCCGATACGCGGCGTCCTCGGCCACCACCGGCGCCAGCGACCAGTCCCGCGCCGGCGCCGCCGCACGCCCACCGACCGCGGCACTGTACAGCTCGGCGACGCGGTGGATCAGCAGCAGGTAAGCGAAGCCGTCCAGGGCGATGTGGTGCACGCGCAGATACCACAGGTGCCGCTGCGGACCGAGCCGGATCAGCGCGCTGGCGAACAAGGGGCCCTGTCGCAGATCGGCGCGCCGCGCCAGATCGCCGCGCATCCACTCGCGCGCTTCGCTCCAGGGATCGACGGCGTTCGAACAGTCGATCAGCGGCCACTCCACCCCGCGCGCGGGATCCAGGCTCTGAGACAGCCCGTCTTCGCCCTCGCGATAGCGCATATGCAGGGCGTCGCAGGCGCGCAAGGTGTCCAGGACCGCTGCGCGCAAGGCCTGGATATCGAGCTCGCCTTCCAGTTCGACCGCTTCGGCGGTCCACAAGGATGGGCTGTCCGGATCGAGCTGCTGCGCCGCCCACATGCCGTATTGCGGCCCGGTCAGGGCCAAGGACTCCGGTGCGCTCATCAGGCCGCCCGGCGCGAATCGATCAACTGCCACCAGTCGGCGACGCTGGCGCGCTCGGCCAGTTCGACCAGGCCGATCCGTTCGCCGCCGGCCGACCAGCGTTCCAGCAGGCTCATCAGCCGGATCGAATCCAGGCCGATCTCGAACGGATTGTCCTCGCTGCCGACTTCGTCCAGCGGCACTTCGATGATCTGCGCCAGTTCGCTGCGCAACTGCGCCAGGCTGCGCGGCAAGCCCAGGCCTGCGCCCAGGGCGGCCTCGCAGGCGGCGCGGCCGATCACCACGCCGCAGCGGCGCGAGACGTAGTCCAGCGCCATCGCATGCTCCTGGGCGGAAAAATCGGCGACTGCATCGCCGATCAGGAACGGTTGGATGTCGTGCATGAAGGCGTCGGCGACGGTCATCATGCAGCCGATGTGGGCGTAGATGCCGCACACGATCAACTGGTCGCGGCCTTGCGCGCGCATGCGCTCGCGCAGGTCGCTGGAGACGAAGGCGCTGTAGCGCCACTTGGTCAGCACCGTGTCCTGCGGCCGCGGCGCGATTTCGCTCGCGACCGGGGTCAGTTCCGGCTTGGCGGTGATGCCCGGACCCCACCAGGGTTGCAACAGGCCGCGCTGGCTGGCGCTCTGCTCGCCGGGCTGGGCGGTGTAGACCACCGGCACGCCGGCGCCGTCGCAGGCTTCGCGCAGGGCGCGGATGTTGCCGATCAGTTCCGGCACCGGCGCCTGGCCGCGGTCGTAGAAGGCGAGGAAATAGTCCTGCATGTCGTGGATCAGCAGCACCGCCCGCGCCGGGTCCGGACGCCAGTCGACGCGATTGGCGGGCAGGCGTTCGGCGCCCGGCATGGGGTAGCTGGCGATGGTGGGGATGGTCATGTCGGGTCTGCGGTCGCTGAAATGGAAGTCGCTGAGGTGGGCGCCGTCGAAACGGGCGCTGTTGGAATGGGCGCTGTAGAAATGGAGCCGGCCGCCGACGCCGCGGTGGAGCTCGCGTCGGCGGGCTCGAAGCGCGCGCGCAGGGCTTTCTTGTCGATCTTGCCGACCGCGGTGCGCGGCAGTTGCGCCAACACTTCGATCCGGTCGGGCACCTTGTAGGCGGCGACGCCGCGCTCGCGCACGAAGCGCTGCAGCTCGCGCGGCGCCGGCGCCGGCTCGCGCAGCACCACGAAGGCGCAGCTCTTCTCGCCCAGCCAGCGGTCCGGCATCGCCACCAGGGCGGCGTCGAACACCGCCGGATGAGCGAGCAGATGGCTTTCGACCTCTTCCGCGGCGATCTTCTCGCCGCCGCGGTTGACCAGGTCCTTGGCCCGGCCTTCGACCACCAGATGGCCGCTGGGCAGACGCCGCACCCGATCGCCGGTGCGATAGAAGCCGTCGGCGGTGAAGGCGCGTGCGTTGTGCGCCTGCGCCCGGTAGTAGCCGCGGATCGTGTAGGGGCCGCGGGTCAGCAGATGCCCGATCTCGCCCTCGGCCACGTCGACGTCTTCGTCGTCGACGATGCGGATCTCGTCGTCCTCGCTGATCGGGCGCCCTTGGCTGGTCAACGCCAGCTCGGCCGGATCGTCGTCGCGGGTGTAGTTGACCAGCCCTTCGGCCATGCCGAACACCTGCTGCAGGCGGCAACCGAAGGCCTCGGGCACGCGCCGGGCGACATCGCCGGCGAGGTGCGCGCCGCCGATCTGGATCGTGTCCAGGCTGGACAGGTCGTAGCGCCGGCGTGCGCCCGACTCCAGCCAGGCCAGCGCCAGCGCCGGCACCACCGCGGTCAGGCTGACCCGCTCGCGCTGGATCAGTTCGAAACAGGCCTCGGCCTCGGGCCGCCGCGCCAACACCACGCAGCCGCCGGCATCGAACACCCCCAGGGCGCCGGGCGAACTCATCGGGAAGTTGTGCGCCGCCGGCAGCGCGCACAGGTAGACGCAGCGCTCGTCGAGGCCGCAGATCCGGGCGCTGGCGCGGACGCTGTACAGATAATCGTCGTGGGTGCGCGGGATCAGCTTGGGCACGCCGGTGCTACCGCCGGACAGCTGCAGGAAGGCGACCTCGCCCGCATCCGGGCCGTCGGCCGGATCTCCGGTCGGCAGCGGCGCGTCGTACAGCGCATCGAATGCGTGGAATTCCTGCGCCTCGCCGACCACGATCGCCTGCTGCAGGCAGGCGTGCTCGGCCTGCAGTTCGCGCAGCAGGTCGCGGTAGTCGAAGCCGCCGTCGCGGTCGGCGACGATGGCGGCGCGGGCCTGGGCGTGGCCGACGAAGTAGCCGATCTCGGCGCGCCGGTGCGCCGGCAAGGCGAACACCGGCAGCGCGCCGATCCGGAACAGCGCGTAGCAGGCGACGTAGTGTTCGGCCAGGTTCGGCAGCTGCAACACCACCCGGTCGCGCGCCACGATGCCGATCCGGCGCAGGCCGGCGGCGAAAGCGCGCACGCGGCGGTCGAATTCGGCGTAGGTCCAGCGGCGCTCGCCGCAGACCAGCGCGATCCGCTGCGGATGCTGCGCCGCCACTTGCGCCAACCGCGTGTACAGGCCGATCCCGGCCCAGTAACCGCGCTCGCGATAACGCCGGGCGAAGTCCGCCGGCCACGGCACGAAGCCGTCCAGATGCGCGTCCCCCTGCGCCTGCGCCGCTACGCTCATGCCTCGCCCTCCCCCGCCTCCACGGCATGCGCCAGGCCCATCGCGCCGAGCATGGTGCCGAGCTTGGCGCTGGTTTCGGTCAGCTCGGCCTCGGGTTCCGAGCCGGCGACGATGCCGGCTCCGGCGAACACGGTCGCCTGCTGTTCCTCGACCAGGGCGCACCGGATCGTCACCGCCCATTCGCCGTCGCCGTCGGCGTCGCACCAGCCGACCAGGCCGGTGAACAGGCCGCGGTCGTAGCCTTCCAGTTCGCGGATCGCGTCGCGCGCGAGCTGGGTCGGCGCGCCGCACACCGCCGGGGTCGGATGCAAGGCCAGGGCCAGGCGCAGCGAACTGGTGGCCGGATCTTTCAGCACGCCGTCGACGCGGGTCGACAGATGCCACATGGTCGGCGTCGCCAGCAGCGACGGCGTCGCCGGCACCTGCAACTCGCGACAGTACGGGGCCAGGCTGGCGGCCACCGCCTCGACCACCAAGGCATGCTCGTGCAGGTCCTTGGCCGATTCGAGCAGGCCGCGGGCGCGGCGCGCATCCTCGTCGGGATCGGCGACGCGCGGGATCGAGCCGGCCAGCGGATTGGAGACGATGCGCGCACCGCGCTTGGCCAGCAGCAGTTCCGGGCTGGAGCCGATCAGGCAGGCCGGCGCGCCCTGCACCGCGGCCAGGTCCATGGCGAAGGTGTAGGCCGAGGGCGCACGCGCCAGCAGTTGCGACAACAGCTGCGGAACGTCGACCCGCGCGCCGATGCGCAGGCTGCGCGACATCACCACCTTACGCAGTCCGCCGTCGCGGATCTGCGCCAGCGAGCGTTCGACGTTGCGCTTGAACTGGGCCGGCGCCGGCACCGACTCGATCGCCGGCCTGGGCCGTTCGTTGCCGGGCACCGCGCTCAACGCCGCGCCGCGATGGCGTGCGCGGCCGGCGGCGAACACCGCCTGACTCGGCAGCCACAGGCACGCGCCCTGGCCGCGGTCGAACGGCACTGCGCCGAGCAGCGGCAGCCGGCCGTGTTCGAGCGCGGTCTGCGCGAGCAAGCGCTCGGCCGCGCCGGCCAGGTCGTCGTCGATCGCCCGGGTCAGCGGCGCCAACAGCCCGCGCGCATGCCATTGCTGATGCGAGGAAGAGAACAGCGAGTCGTGCGGCTGATAGCCCGACAACAGCGGCGAGGCGGCGCCGGCGATCGCGAGCGCTGCGACGGCGGCGGTGTCGTTGCCGGTGTCTTGGCGCGCCAGTCCATTGGCGTCGCCGATCATGGCGCGCCTCCGCACGTATCGGCGACAGGGCATGACGCGCACGGCTGCGACAGCGCGCACGAACGAAGACGGGCTGGCGCGTCGATCGCGCCGCGAGTGGATTTCACGGAAGCACCTGCAAGCTCTGGGGGATGGTCGAGCTTGCGGGCGTGGGCGCCGGCTGGCTGAGGGACGGGCGATGGGGCGCCGTCGAATGGGCAATAAAGTAAGCGCAGCCGGCGAGCTTGGCAAGGCGATAACGCCGGCGATGCGCGCCGGATAATGTGCTGCGCCGCACGGTCCGGAACGACCGTGCGGCGTCGCATCGCGATCGTGCGCCGCTGCGCTGCGATCAGTAGTCCTGGTAGTAAACGTTGTCGATGAAGACATCGACGTTCGACCCGGGCGGATCGGCGGCGAGCATGAACATCTGCTTCAGCGCATGCAGGTCGAGGTCGTGGAAGGCGCTGAACGGGATGCTGACTTCGTGCCAGTTGCCGTCGCGGACCAGGCCGTATTGCTGGCCACCGGGGGCGAACACGATCCAGCTGTCGCCTAAGGAACTGTTGAGGCCGATCTTGAAACTGTTGCCGGCGGTGGTGCGCATATGGAACTTGAGCCGGCCGTTGCCGAAGCGGCTCATGTTGCGATAGCCGGTGTACACGCCGAGCCCGTACCACGCGCCGGCGTTGGCGCGGAAGGCCATCGACTGGCTACCCTCGTACGCCGGCGCGGCGATCGGAGTCAGGTTGTTCCACAAGTACAGCTCGGCGTCGCTGCCGTAGTTCAGGCGCGCGTTCATGTCGCCGCGCTCGGTGTAGACGCCGAACTTGCCGGCGGGTGCGTTGGCGCCGGTGTACAGCTCGCTGCCCGGGTTCTGGTACAGGCGGATGTAGTCGATCTCCATCTTGCCGGGTAGCGGCGCGCTGATCCCGGCGTTGGAATAGATGCCGGTGTAGCTGCCGCCGACGGCCAGGTTCAGCAGCAGGAAGTGCTGCTGGTGGAACTCGTGCAGCGAGGCGCCCTCGATGTCGGAAATCGCGAACTCGAAGTACGGCCGGCCGTCGATGGAGACGCGGATGAACTGCGGGTCCCAGGTCATGCGATAGACGTGGAAGCCACCGGACAGGTCGCTGGGGCTGTCGTAGTCGCGGCCGTAATCGGCCTGCGAACCCTGGTAGTCCCAATGCACCGCCGCGCCGACCCGGCGATTGGTCAGCCCGGCGCCGATCGCCGCGGCCGAGCCCATTTCGACCAGGTCGATCTCGCCGCGCGCCGGCCAGTTGCCGACCGTGCCGAGCATCCAGTACGCCGGCCACAGGCCGTTGCGCAGGTCCGGCACCTTGATCCGCGCCTCTAGGGTGCCGTACTTGAAGTGCAGCCGGCCCTCGGTCTTGAGCCGCGCCGAGGTGAACGCGCGGCTGCCGAAGGCCTCGCGCCGGGCTTCGATCACCAGCCGTCCGTTCTCGATCCGCGCGTTCTCCGGCCGGCTGGTGTAGTACTGCAATTCGCTGTTGCCCCAGCCGCACAGGCCGATCTGGCAGCCGTCGCCGACGTCGTAAGTCCAGCGGTTGCGGTCGATCGACGGACCGTTGAATTCGTCCCGCCAGACCAGGGTCTGCGCGGCGGCGGGCATTGCCGCGGCCAGGCCGAACAGCGATGCGAGCAAGGCGGTCGTTGCCAAGCGCGTGGGATTCATGAGCCGGTTCTCCTGCAAGCGATGGGGAGGCGCCCGCGTGCGCAGGCCGCTCGAATGTCCTCTCAATGACAGCGCTGTCAACGGCGCCGGCCGCGGCGGAAGCGCAGATGATCCGGTTTCCAGGCCGGGTTCACGGTTCGGGTGTGGCGCGGATGCGGCTGCGCCGGGCCGCGTGTTGCAGGACAGCAGCGGTTCGCGTCGCGCCGGGCTGGCGGAACCGCCGCCAGCGGAGATAATCCGGGCTTTCCTCGCCCGATTCCGCATGCCTCTTTCGCATCTGCTGTTGCGCGCGCTCTTGCCCGCCGCCCTGCTCTGCGCCGCCCTGCCCGGCCGCGCCCTGGAGCTGCCGCGCCGCTGGATCCACGGTGCCGCCGGCGAGCCCGCCCTGCAGGTGCAGGCGGCCGCGCCGGGTCTGTGGATCCTGCGCCAGTCCAAGGCCTCCAACTTCGAGGCGCCGTTCCTGTACCTGCTCGCCGGCGAGGATCGCGCGCTATTGCTCGACAGCGGCGCCGAGCCCGCCGTCGGCACCGCGCTGCCGCTGCGCGCCGCCGTCGACGAGTTGCTCGCGCAATGGCAACGCGAACGCGGCCGCAGCGAACTCTTGCCGCTGGTGGTCGCGCATACCCACTCGCATCGCGATCACATGTACGGCGACGCCGTGTTCCGCGATCGTCCGCACACCCAGGTGGTCGGCCGACCGGTCCAGGAAGTCGCCGCGTTCTTCGGCCTGGCGCGCTGGCCCGAAGGCGAAGCTGGCTTCGACTTGGGCAGCCGCGAACTGCGCGTGCTGCCGCTGCCGGGCCACGACCCGGCGCATATCGCCGTCTACGATCCGCTCACGCGCAGTCTGTTCAGCGGCGATAGCCTGTATCCGGGCCTGCTGACCGTGCGCGATCTGCGCGCTTACCGCGCCAGCGCCGCACGCCTGGCCGCGTTCGCCCGGCGACGGCCGGTGACGCAGGTACTGGGCGCGCACATCGAGATGAGCGCGCGCCCCGGCGAACTGTACCCGCTGGGCAGCACCGTGCAGCCCGACGAACACGGTCTGGCCCTGGACGGCGCGATCCTGCCGCGCTGGCGGGCCGAGGTCGAGGCGCTCGGCGACTTCCTGCACCAGGACACGCACCCGCACTACGCTTTCGCCCGCGTGCCTCAGACGGGCGAATTCGCCGACCCGCCCAACACTCACGGCATGCTGGTGGCCGGCGTCGACACGGTCTATCTGTCGCATCTGCCGATGCCGCACTCGCCGCACGACTACCAGCTGATCTTCCAGGCGCAACTGCCGGCGCAGGCGCTGACGCGCTATCGCGAAGACGCCGCCGGGCATCCGCAGCACTACTACACCCTGGTACCGAGCGAGCGCTGGGTGCTGCCGGACACGATCAAGCCCGGGGCGAGCTTCCGCGCCGACCTCTACCGCGGCCATTTCGAGCGCGGCGGCACGCCGATCGCACGCGACCTGCAGGTCGGCGTGGGCCGGATCGTGCATTTCCGCCGCTTCGAACCCGGGCGCAAGCCCGATGCCGCGGCCTGGATCGCTTTCGGCGGCGGTCGCGAACGTTTTCTCGCCCATCGCATCGAAGCCGCGCCGGACATGGACCAGATCGTCCGCATCGACGGCTCCGCGACCGGCGCCGCGCTCGACGAAGGCCGCCCGTTGCGTCGGCCGTGGGCCCGCGGCCTGGGCGAGTTGCGCGTCGGCGACCGCGTCGGCCGGGCCCGGGTCGAGCGCGTGCTGTACACCGAATACGGCGATCTGGCGCGATGACGCGCCGGCCCGCGGCTTGACCTTCCCACGTGGGAAGGTTGCATGCTGCGCGACGCGGGCGGGCGATTCGGCTTGAAACCCAAGTCGGCCTGCACCATCCTGTGCCCCGCACTCCTGTCGGCGCCTCATGACCTTGTATTCGCTACTGCTGCGCGTGCTGCTGATCGTCGCCCTGAGCCTGAACGGCTATGCGACGGCGGCCATGTCCGTGAGCGGAGCGCATGCGATGCACGGCGGACGCGGATCCGATCGCGTTGCCGCACCCGTCGCGGCCGTCGCCGACGCATCGGCCGCAGCCGAGGCGCAGGCCAGTTGCCATGGCCACGAAGACGGCACCGCGCCGGCACCGACGGCCGTCCCTGAACCGACCGCGCCGGACGGCGCGCCCGCCGGCGACGACGATTGCTGCGGACAGGCCTTGTGCCAATGCGATTGCCTGCAGGCCGCGGCGATCGTCCGCATCGCCCTGCCCTTGCCTGCGCCGCTGGCGGCCGCGGCTCCGGCCCTGCCGGCGGAAACCGGCGCGCCGAACGCCGAATCCAATCGCCTGATCCGGCCTCCCATCGCCTGAGTCCCGCGCCGGAGCCCACGCTCCGCCACCCGCAGCGCTGCGCGCCACAGGCGTGCGGCCTGCAGCGCCCGTCCGTGGCCGCAGCCGCGCTGCGCTTGCCCGGACCCGAATGCTTCGCGACACTGCTCGCGACGCTTCCCGCAAGGAAGGTCTGATGAACCGATACTCCCGTTTCGGCGGCAACGACGCCGCGCATCCGCCCGACGCCGGCCGCCGCCGCTTCGTCGCCGGCCTGGCCGTCGGCGGCCTGGTCGCCGGCAGCGGCCTGTGGCGCAACGCCGCCGCCGCGCCGCTGGCGACCGCGCCGCAAGTGCTCAGCGGCACCGAATTCGACCTCTCGATCGGCGCCGCGCCGGTCGATTTCACCGGTCGCGTGCGCCAGGCGATCACCGTCAACGGCAGCCTGCCGGCGCCGCTGCTGCGCTGGCGCGAAGGCGATACCGTGACCCTGCGCGTGGCCAACCGCCTGCGCGAGGGCATGACCTCGATCCACTGGCACGGCCTGATCCTGCCGGCCAACATGGACGGCGTGCCGGGGCTGAGCTTCGACGGCATCCGCCCGGGCGAGAGCTACGTCTACCGGTTCAAGGTCGGCCAGTCCGGCACCTACTGGTACCACAGCCATTCGCTGTTCCAGGAACAGGCCGGCCTGTACGGCGCGATCGTGATCGACCCGCGCGAGCCGGCGCCGTTCCGTTACGACCGCGAGCACGTGCTGTTGCTGTCGGACTGGACCGACCTGGACCCGGCGGCGCTGTTCCGCCGGCTCAAGAAGATGTCGAGCTACGACAACTACTACAAGCGCACGGTCGGCGATTTCATGCGCGACGCGCGCGAACGCGGCCTGCGCGAAACCCTGCGCGACCGCGGCGAATGGGGGCGGATGCGGATGACCCCGACCGACCTGTCCGACGTCAACGGCCATACCTACACCTACCTGCTCAACGGCCGCACCCCGGCCGGCAACTGGACCGGCCTGTTCCGGCCCGGCGAAAAGGTGCTGCTGCGCTTCGTCAACGGCTCGGCGATGACCTACTTCGACGTGCGCATCCCGGGGCTGAAGATGACCGTGGTCGCCGCCGACGGCCAGTACATCCACCCGGTCACGGTCGACGAGTTCCGCATCGCCGTAGCCGAGACCTTCGATGTGCTGGTCGAACCCAGCGGCCAGGACGCCTACACGATCTTCTGCCAGGACAATGCCCGCACCGGCTACGTGCGCGGCACCCTGGCGGTGCGCGAGGGCCTGCAGGCCGAGGTGCCGCGCAACGATCCGCGCCCGCTGCTGACCATGGAGGACATGGGTCATGGCGGCATGGGCCACGGCGGACACGACATGGGCGGCATGAAGGGTATGGAGGGCGGCTGCGGCGCCAACATGGGCCATGGCGGCGGCATGAAGGGCATGGAAGGCGGTTGCGGCGCCAACATGGGCGGAGGCGATCATGCGAAGCACGGCGCTGCGGCATCGCCGCAGGGCGATCCGCGCCTGATCGACATGCGCGCGATGAGCGTCGCGCCCAAACTCGACGACCCCGGCATCGGCCTGCGCGGCAACGGCCGCAAGGTGCTGACCTACGCCGACATGCGCAGCCTGTTCGACGATCCGGACGGCCGCGAGCCCGGCCGCGAGATCGAGCTGCACCTGACCGGCCACATGGAGAAGTTCGCTTGGTCCTTCGACGGGCAGAAGTTCGAAGGCGCCGAGCCGATCCGCATGACCTACGGCGAACGTCTGCGGGTGGTGCTGGTCAACGACACCATGATGACCCACCCGATCCATCTGCACGGGTTGTGGAGCGACCTGGAGAACGAGCGCGGCGAATTCCATCTGCGCAAGCACACCATCGACATGCCGCCGGGGACGCGCCGCAGCTACCGCGTGCGCGCCGACGCGCTCGGCCGCTGGGCCTACCACTGCCATCTGCTCTACCACATGGAAGCCGGGATGATGCGCGAAGTGAGGGTCGAAGAATGAACCGCCTTCGTCCGCATGTTTCCGCATTGAGCCTGGCGCTGTGCGCCGCGGCCCTGGCGCCGGGCTTCGCCGCGGCGCAGTCGGCGCACGCCGGCCACGCACCGCCGCCGGCGGCTGCGCCCGCGACGCAGTCGGCCGAGGCCGATCGTTCGCAGATGGATCACTCGAAGATGGGCCACGGCGAAGCCGCCCCTGCGCAGCGGGATCGCGCGCAGACCAAGCATGGCGAGGCCGATCACTCGACGATGGACCACTCGCAGATGAACCACGGCGAAGTCGACCATTCGCAGATGGACCATTCGAAGATGGGCCACGGCGAGGCCGATCGCCCGCCCGCCGAGCGCAAGGCCGCGGCCGCGGGCGAGCCGCGCGAGCCGATTCCGGTGCCGACCGACGCCGACCGCGCCGCGGCGTTTCCGCCGCTGCAGCACCATATGCAGCACGCGCCGGCGGTGAATCATTACCTGGTGTTCAACCGGCTCGAATCGGTCGAGGCCGAGCACGGCAGCGCCCAGGCCTGGGAAGCGCAGGGCTGGATCGGCACCGACACCGACCGGCTGTGGCTGCGCAGCGAGGGCGAGCGCGAGCACGGCGCCACCGAATCGGCCGATCTGGAAGTGCTGTACGGCCGGGCGATTTCGCCGTGGTGGGACGCGGTGGCCGGCCTTAAGCACGACTTCCGTCCCGAGTCCTCGCAGACCTGGGCCGCGTTCGGCGTGCAGGGCCTGTCGCCGTACAAGTTCGAAGTCGCCGCGACCGCGTACATCGGCGAATCCGGACGCACCGCGCTCAACCTGGAGGCCGAGTACGAACTGCTGCTGACCAACCGGCTGATCCTGCAACCCTTGATCGAGGTCGATTTGAACGGCAAGGACGACGCCCGGCGCGGCGTCGGCCGCGGGCTGAGCACGGTCGAGGCCGGCCTGCGCCTGCGCTACGAGTTCAACCGCCACTTCGCGCCGTACATCGGCCTGAGCCGCGAACGCGCCTTCGGCGATACCGCCGACTACCGGCGCGCCGACGGCGAGGACGTGGACGACACCCGGTTCGTCGCCGGCATCCGGCTCTGGTTCTGACGAGGACGCCATGAACAACACGCTACGCAACACGCTGCGGCTCGGCGCCGCGGCGACGGTCGCGCTCGGCCTCGGCGCGGCCGCGACCTGGGCCGGACTGTACGACGTCGGCGCCGACGCGCCGCATTCGCGCCCGGTCTATGCCCTGCTCGACTACGCCCGCGAACGTTCGATCGCGGTGCGCGCGCGCGAACTGCAGGTGCCGCCCCTGGACGATCCCGAACGCATCCGCCAGGGCGCCGGCAATTACGAGGCGATGTGCGCGGGTTGCCACCTCGCGCCCGGCCGCGATCCGACCGAGCTCGCGCGCGGACTGTATCCGGCGCCACCGGACCTGAGCCGGCACGAGGTCGATCCGGCGCAGGCGTTCTGGACCATCAAGCATGGGATCAAGGCCTCGGGCATGCCGGCCTGGGGCGCGAGCATGGAGGATGCCCATCTGTGGAATCTGGTCGCGTTCCTGCGCCGGATGCCGGCGATGAACGCCGCGCAGTACCGCGATTGGGTCGAACGCAGCGACGGCCATTCGCACGGCGGCGGCGAGACCGCCGGCGTGGGGTCCGGCCACGCCGACGCCGGGCACGCGCATCCGGCGCAGGCCGATTCAGCGGGCGCCGGCACAGCGGACCACGCCGCGATGACGCATCCCGCGGCGAAACCGGCCCGTCCGGCAACGGCCGGTTCGCCGCAGGCGGTGCCGACGACACCGCCGCCGCCCTCGCCCGCCGATACCGGCGCCGCCAGCGGACACGGGCACGGACACGATGGACACGGCGACGACCCTGCTCATCCGCCCAAGCCCGCGCCGGCTCGCTCCGCCCCGACGACGCCGGCGCAGCCCCCAAGCGATGTCGAAGCCGTACCGGCCGAGCATGAATCACATTCGCACCGGCACTGAACGCGCCTTCTGGTCCGGGTAACGTCCCGGCCGCGGCGATCCGGCATCGCCGCGGCCGACCGGGCGCCGACCTTGGGGGCTGCGCGGCCGACAGGCTATGATCCCCGCAGGACGATCCGGCCCGAGTCGAGGAGCACGCCATGTCGATCACCTCCAAGGCCCGCCGCGACGCCAAGAAGCGCAAACTCGCCAAGGCCCGCAGCGCACCACCGCCGGGCCCCGGCATCGAGCCGCACGCCGAACTGCGCGACGACGCCGGCCGCCTGCTCGGCGGCATCGTCCGCCGCGAAGGCGAATGGACCCTGGGCCTGGGCGGCCGCATCGTCGGCGGATCGGAGAGCGCCGCGCGCGTGCTGGCCCTGCTCGAACGCGCCGCCAGCCTGCATCGCCGCGAAGGCCGCGAGGTCAGCCTGGGCTGCTCGCCGGCGCTGCGCCGCGCCGCCGACAGCGAAGTCGCCCAGCGCGGGATCAGCTTCGAGCAGTTCCGCGCCGAACTCGAACGCGAACTGGCGCTGGAAACCGACCCGGACCACGGCGGACTCGACGCGGCCGCCGTGCGCCACTAATTTCACCCGCCGCGGCGATCACCCGGCGCTGACGCCGCAACGGTTTTGCTAGGCGCATGCCCTGCACGCAGCGCCGGTCATGATGGACCTCAAGAGCGGCACGCCGTACTGGGCGATCCGCAACGGCCTGATGCACGCGTTTCCGCCGCTGCGCCAAGACCTGCGCTGCGAGGTCGCGGTGATCGGCGGCGGCATCAGCGGCGCGCTGATCGCCGACGAACTGGCCGCGCACGGCATCGACACGGCGCTGTTCGAGCAGCGCGACATCGGCTGGGGCAGCACCGCCGCCAGCACCGCCCTGCTCCAGTACGAAATCGACACGCCCCTGCTCGAGCTGTGCCGGCGCTACGGCGAAGACGCCGCGGCCGCCGCCTACCGCGCCTGCGCCGAAGCGATCCCGGCGCTGGAGTCGGTCGCGCGCGGGCTGCGCGACGTCGACTTCGCCCGCTGCGACAGCCTGTATTTCGCCAGCAAGCCGCGCCACCGCACGGCGCTGCGCGACGAGGCCGCCTTGCGCCTGCGCCACGGCCTGCAGTTGCGCTGGCTCGACGAGCAGGCGCTGGCCGCCGACTACGGCTTGCGCGCGCCGGGCGCGATCCTCAGCGCCTGCGCCGCCCGGGTCGATCCGTATCGCATGACCTTGCGCCTGTTGGCCCGATTGCAGCGGCGCGGGGTCGGCGTCTACGACCGCACCCGGCTGCAGTTGCTGCGCTCGACCTCGCGCTCGGTCGAGCTGCGCAGCCAGGGCGGCTTGCGGGTGCGCGCCGGCCACGCGGTGGTCGCCGCCGGCTATGCCGGCCAGCACTGGCTCCGGCAGCGCCTGGCCCGCAACCGCAGCAGCTACGCCTTCGTCACCGATCCGCTCGACGACGCGACGCTCGGCGGTTTGCGCGACACCCTGGTGTGGGAAACCGCGCGGCCCTACCTGTACCTGCGCGCCACCGGCGACGGCCGCCTGCTGGTCGGCGGCGCGGACGATGCGGTCGATCTGCCGGCGCGGCGCGATCGGCGCGTGCCGGGCAAGGCGCGCAAACTGGTCGCCGCGGTCGCGCGGCGTTTTCCCGGGTTGTTGTTGCGGCCGGCGTTCGCCTGGGGCGGCACCTTCGCCGAAACCGACGACGGCCTGCCCTGGTTCGGCGCGCATCCGCAGCACGGCCCGCGGGTGTTGTTCGCGATGGCCTACGGCGGCAACGGCATCACCTACAGCATGATCGGCGCGGGCCTGCTGCGCGCGGCGATCGAACGCCGCAAGCATCCGCTGGCGGAGCTGTTCTCGTTCGATCGTCGAGGATGAGATTAAGGCGCGCCGCTCAGCGCACGGCGGCTTCGAATTCGGCGAAGGCCGGCCGGTCTTGCGCGGCCGCGTGCACGCGGGCCAGCCGGTAGCCGCGGCCATCGGCTTCGACGGTCGCGCCGAGCGCGATGCGCTGGCGCCGCACCTGGGCCGGCGGCGCCGAGGCCAGAGTGAACTCCGCCGGCCAGTGGATCCATTCCAGCGAGCCGTCGGCCGCGTCCAGGGCTTGCACGGCGATCCGCGAGGCGCCGATGCGCGTGCCGCCGTCGCCGGCGAACACCGGAATCGATGCGGCGGCATCCACGCAGGGCGAGTCGGAACTCGGCCCCTTGAGCAGCACGGTCGCGCGTTCGCGTTCGTGCGACGGCTCCAGGCGCACGACCTGGTAGCACTGCGCGCCGGCCACCAGCCACTGGCCGGGCGCGTACTCGGCGGTCGCGGTCCATTCCCGGCCCGGCTCCGGCATCAGCGCCAAGCGCGCGCTCATGCGTCCGTCGTCGTGGCGCTCGACGCGCTCGATCGCCAGCGAATGGCCGTCGTCCAGGCGCACGACCGTGCCTTGGCGAATGACCCGGCCGCCGGCTTCGGCGGCGTCAGCGTGCGGCATGTGCATCGACAGGACCAGGATGGCGGGCAGCAGCCCTTGCGACAGTGTCATGGGATCGTCCGGACGGGCGCCGGCGGCGGCCTCCGCGCGGTCGAGCTTAGGCCAAGCCGCGCGCGGGCGACAAGCGCGGCGCGCGCAGCGTGACCGCGATCACTTGGTCGCCGACGACACGCCGTAGCTGAACGAATCCATCGCCTCGTCGAACGGGATCTTCTTCACCCCTTCGGTGCCGTGCGGGTTGTACACCTCGACATAGCGCTGGCCGTTCTCTTCCTTGACCCCGACCACGGTATAGACGTGCCAGTCGACCAGGCCGTGCTTGGTGGCCACGTCCTTGTTCACGCCCTTGAAGTCGTCGGGCGTGCCGAGCACCACCGCCTTGCCGCCGTCGAGGTCGCTCTTGAGGTCCTCGAAGCTGTAGTCGTCGGTGTCGATCTGATCGGCGTCGTGGCCGGTCAGCAGGCTCATGATCTCGGCCGAGTTGCCGCCGTGGTTGATCGCGTCGTAGCCGCCCTTGTACTGGGCGTAGGCCTTCTCGACGATCTTCGGCCAGATCTCGGCCTTCTCGCCCTTGCCGTTGACGAAGTCGCCCGAGCCGTTGGCGGACTTGTCGGAGAAGTTGCCGTCGACCTTGATCTCGACCTTCTTGTATTCGCCGCCGCCGAAGAAACCGGGGATGCCGAGGAAGCCGTTGTCCTTCTCGTAGAAGGTCACGGTGTAAGTGCCGTCGCCGTTGTCGCGCACCGCGTTCTTGACCAGTTCCGGGTTCTTGGCCGCGACCGCGCCGATCCCGGCGACCACGTAGCAGTCGTTGAGGCCGCCCTGGGCGATGTCGTCGTAGTCGACCGCATGGCCGTCGCCGGCGCCCTGCTCGAACACCTTGGTCTCGCCCTGGATCGGCTTGCAGTCGCCGGTGCCGTCGCAGGCGTTCTTTTTGTCGCCGCCGAGGTTCTGGGCCTGGTCGCCGGGCAGGAAGGGATCGAGCGCCTGCAGGGCGCGCTGGCCGATATCGGTGACGGACGAGGTCCAGGACATGACGCGGCTCCGGATGCGGGGAATGGGCCGAAGCATGCGCGGCGGCGCGGCGCCTGCCCAGCTAGGGCGTGCCCCATCTCGGGCCGTCCCGAGCGCACCACGGCGGCCTCGCCGCATGCGCCGCAGCGCGGTTCGCAACTCCAGCCGAGACGATACGAGAACGGGCCGCTTGCGCGGCCCGTCGTCGTATCGCTGGTCGGCTGTCCCGCCGGTACTGAGCGGCGACGCTCAGTCGGCGATCCAGGATCTACGAGCAGGCGTTTACGAACGCACCGGCACCAGGGTGATTTCGACCCGGCGGTTCTGCGCCCGGCCGGCCTCGGTGTCGTTGCTGGCGATCGGGCGGGTCTTGCCGGCGCCGGTGAGGATGAAACGGTCGCGCATCAGGCCCTTGGACATCAGGTAATTGCCGACGCTGCCGGCGCGCTGCTCGGACAGGCGCTGGTTGACCGCGTCCGTGCCGATGCTGTCGGTGTGGCCGGCGACCTCGACGATGGTCTGGTTGTACTCGGTCAGGGTGCTGGCGACGTTGTCGAGCACCGGATAGAACTGCGGGTCGAGATTGGCGCTGTTGAAGGCGAAGGTGATGTTGCTCGGCATGTTCAGGGTGATGTTGTCGCCGTTGCGGACCACGTCGACGCCGGTGCCGGCCATGCGGTCGCGCAGCGCGCGTTCCTGGCGGTCCTGGTAGTTGCCGATCGCGCCGCCGGCCAAACCGCCGACGCCGGCGCCGATCAGGGCGCGCTGGCGGCGTTCGGTGGCATCGTCGCCGCTGAGCAGGCCCGCGGCCACGCCGGCCAGGGCGCCGATCAACGCGCCCTTCTGGGTCTTGCTCATCCCGCCCTGCTGCTGCGGCGGCGGGTTCTGGTTCGGATAGCCCTGGTTCGGATAGGGCTGCTGCTGTCCGCCGTAGTAGCCGCCTCCGCCGGTCGCGCAGCCGGCGAGCATCGCGGTCATGGTGGCGGCGGCCAGGGCGAGCTTGAGCGTCTTCGAGATCGGGGTTTTCATGGCGGTCCTCGGCTGTGGCGGTGTTGCGTGCGCGCCCAAACTAATCACGCCGCCGTCGCGGGCGGGTGACGAGCGCGCGCGCCGCTGCGCCGCGATTCAGCTTGCCGGGAGGCGCCGCGCGGCGCTCAGGCCGAGATCGGTTCCGGCATCAGCGCGTCGGCGCCGGCCGCGTCCAGGGGCACGTCCCAATTGCCCATCAGCGCCAGGTACAGCAGCTTGTCGAATTCGCTGCCGAAGCGCTGGATCACCGCGTCCGGGTCGGGGATCAGTTTGCCGTCGGCGATCAGGCCGAAGTGGACCTTGCCGTTGTAGCTGAGGATCGAAATGCCGATCCCGATCGAGCCGGTCTGCGGTACCCAGAACATCATCCCGTCCAGGCGCGAGCCGGCCATGTACAGCGGCTGCTGCGGCCCGGGGACGTTGGTCGCCACGGCGGTGGCCTTGCGGCTGAACAGCTCCAGCGCCAGCCCCTGGACCTGCGACGGCGCCATGCCGAGTGCGGCCAAAAGTCCAAATGCAACAATGGCTTGTCGGGAATTCTTGAGATTATTCATGCACTCGGCGACGCGCTCGACCCGGCGGATCGGGTTGTCTTCGCCGACCGGCAGGTCGAGGAACACCAGGCCGAAGTGGTTGCCGAGCTTGCGCGCGTGTTCGAGCGGACGCAGGTTGACCGGCACCGTGGCGCGCAGGGTCAGGCCGTCGACCTGGTCGCCGCGTTCGATCATGTAGCTGCGCAGCGCGCCGGCCGCGGTCGCCATCAGCACGTCGTTGACCGTGCAGTCGCAGGCGCGGCCGACCGCCTTGACCTCTTCCAGGTCCAGCGGCTCGGCCCAGGCCACGCGCTTGCTGACCCCGAGCTTGCCGCGCAGCAGCGAGGGCGGATCGTCCGACAACGACAGCGCGTGCAGCAGTTCGCGCGCGATCTCGCCGCCCTCCTTGGCCAGCATCGCCGCCAGGGTCGGGTCGCGGTACATCTCCATGCCCTTCTCGACCACCTTGCTGCCGAGCTTCATGTAACGGTCGACCGCGCCGACCCGACGGGCGACGTCGACGCCGTCCTGCTTGAGCCAGGCCTGGGCCAGGTCGCTGCCCTTGGCCGGCTGGGCGGTGGTGTCGGTCAGCGACAACAGCACCTGGACCAGGGCGATGCCGTCGGCGTAGCTGTGGTGGATGCGCGCGACCAGGGCCGAGCCGCCGTTGTAGCGCTCGACCAGATGGAACTGCCACAAGGGCCGGCTGCCGTCGAGCGGGCTGGACGCGAGTTGGCTGACGAAGCGCTCCAGGGCGCGCTTGCCGCCGCGCCCCGGCAGCGCGGTGTGCTGCACGTGCCAGTCGATGTCGAAGTCGTCGTCGGTCTGCCAGTAGGCGCCGGCGGCGGTGTCGACCGCCTTCTGCCGGAACCGGGTATAGGCCAGGAAACGCTGCTTGACCACGCGCTTGAACGCATCCACCGACATCGGCTCGGCGAACATCAGCACGCCGGTGATCATCATCGGGTTGGTCGGCCGCTCCATCCGCAGCCAGGCCGTGTCGACCCGCGACATCGGTTCGCGCCGTGCGCGCTTGCGCGATTGCGTGGTCGATCCCGCCTCTGCCTTGGCCATGCGTCCTCCCCGGATGTTCGGCGAGTGAATCATGCGGTCGCAGGAGCGGTCAACGCGCTTGCGCGCGTTGCGCGCACGGGGATGGGGAATCGGGAATAGAGAATCGGTCAAAGCATGCGCTGCTTTCCGATTCCCCATTCCCCATTCCCTATTCCCGACCCCGATAGGCCTGCAACGCCGCATCGCGCCCCGCGGCCAGGTCGACCAGGGGCTGCGGCGGGTAGTCGGGGGCGATTCGGCGCAGGCGGGCGGGGTCTTGCCAGGGGGCGAAGCGCAGCGGCACGGGCAGCGGCGCCAGTTCCGGCAGCCAGCGCGCGATATAGGCGCCGTCGGGGTCGAATTTCTCGGCCTGGGTCACCGGGTTGAAGATGCGGAAGTACGGCGCGGCGTCGGCGCCGGTGCCGGCGACCCACTGCCAGCCCAGGGTGTTGTTGGCCAGGTCGGCGTCGACCAGGGTGTCCCAGAACCAGCGCGCGCCGTGTCGCCAGTGGTAGCGCAGGTGCTTGGTCAGGTAGCTGGCGACGATCATGCGCACGCGGTTGTGCATCCAGCCGGTGGCCCACAGCTCGCGCAGCCCGGCATCGACGATCGGCACGCCGCTGCGGCCCTGTTGCCAGGCTTCCAGCTTCAGCGGCGACAGCCGCGCCCAGGCGAAATCGTTGAAGCGCGGATTGAAGTTCTGCTCCGGCGTGTCCGGAAAGTGATGCAGCAGGTGATGGGCGAACTCGCGCCAGCCCAGTTCGCGGATCGCCGCATCGACATCGCCCGCGTTGCCGGCGTTGCGCTCGGCCTGCAGCGACGCGACCGCGCGCCAGGGCGCGATCTCGCCGAAGTGCAGGTGCGGCGACAGGCGCGAAGTGCCGACCCGGTCGGGCCGGTCGCGCTGCTGCGCGTAACCGCGCAGGGCGCCGTTGACGAAGGTCTCCAGGGCCGCCAGCGCCCCGCCCTCGCCCGGCGTCCAGTCGGTCCAGAACGAGGCATCCCAGCGCGGCGTCGGGGTCAGCTTGAGCGCCGCCAGCGGCACCCCGTCGGGGCCCTGGGCGACGGCCGGCAACGAGGCCGGCGGCGGCCAGCAACTGGTATCGCGCCAGTCCGCCAGCGCCGCGCGCCAGAACGGGGTGAACACTTTGAACGGTCCGCCCTGTTTGGTGCGCAAGGTCCACGGCTCGAACAGCAATGCGCTGTTGTGGCTTTCGGCCTGCACGCCCATCCGCCGCAGCGCCTGCTTGATGCGGGTGTCGCGGCGCTCCAGATACGGCTCGTAACGGCGGTTCCAGAACACCGCCCGCGCGTCCATCGCCAGGACCAGCGATTGCAGGGTCGCCAGGCTGGGGCCGAAGAAGTGGCGCAGGTGCGAACCGCGCTTGCGCAAGTCGGCGTCCAGCGCGGCCAGGGCGCGATGACGCCAGGCGTCGGAGGCCGCGCCCGGGCGCCAGTGGCCGTGCTCGTCGGGGGCATGGATATAGACCGGCACCGGCGCATAACCGGCCTCGAGCGCCGCGCGCAGGGCCGGATTGTCGGCCAGGCGCAGATCGTTGCGGAACCACACCAGGGCGACGGGCGGAGCCTCGGGCATGCGGCGGGCGGCGGGCGGCGTCAGGGAGGGGCAGTATGCATGAGCGGGGAAAGAGTGGAGAGGAACGAGAAACGAGTAAAAGCCGGGGACATCGCAGTCCGCGAACGAAACAGGGACGGAGGGGGTTAAGCGATGCTTAACCCCCTCCGTCCCTGGCGCTTCCCCTAACTGTCGAAGCGGGGAACGAGCGTCGCGTAGCCACTCGCTCCCGCTCCTTCAAGGCGGCGCAGCCGCCGCCTCGTTCTGCTGGCGCTTACTGCGACTGCAGCTCGGCGATCGCCGCCTGGGTCTGGACCAGGCCCCAGCCGGTGTTGTCGTCGCGGCCCGGCGCGTCCAGGTCGATCGCGGTCACCGCCAGCGCATCGCGCACCTGCTGCGCGGTCGCGGTCGGCTTGGCGCTCCAGGCCACCGCGGCCACGCCGGAGACGTGCGGGGTCGCCATCGAGGTGCCGTCCATGTCGACGTAGGCGGTGTTGCTGGCCTGCGGCACGGTGTCGACGGTCGCGCTCTGGCCGGACAGCCCGGCGATGATCGCCTCGCCGTCGGCCTTGGCGATGCCGACCGCCGGGATGGTGCTGTGGTTGGCCGCACCGGTCGCGGTGACGCCGAGGGTGGCGTGCAGCGCGCCGTCGACGTTGTTGTAGATCACCACGCCGACGCCGCGGCCCTTCTGCACCGCCTGCACCTTCTCCAGGAAGCTGTTGGTGCCGCGCTGGCACAGCACGACCTTGTTGCGCCAGGTCGAGGTGGAGGACGTGCACAGGCCGCCGTTGACCCAGCCGGCGCTGGCGGTGGCCTGCTTGGAGCCGTCGATCGGGTTCATCGCGAAGCTGCTGTTGCCGACCTTGAGCGGGTCGTCGGCCAGCGGGAAGGTGCTGTGCACGGCCACGCCCGGCGCCGACAGCTCGACCTCGCTGTTGTACTGGGAGAAATCGGCCTTGGCGTTGTTCGAATCGACCGCAGCCACCGAGACCACGCTCGGGTAGGACGCCGGATAGCTCAGGGTCGCGTTGCCGTCGTTGCCGGCCGCGGCGATGCTGAGGATGCCCTGGTCGGCCAGGCTCTGGAAGGCGTTGCGCTCGGTGGTCGAGCTGCCGCCGCCGCCCAGGCTCATGCTGATGATCTTGGCGCCGGCCGTGGCGCAGCGGTTGGCCGCGTCGACCAGGGTCGAGCTGTAGGTCCAGGAGCACTGGCCTTCGCCGGAATAGCCGTTGGTGCCGAACACCTTGATGATGTGCAGCGAGACCTTGCCCGGGCTGACGCCGACCACGCCGGTGGCGTTGTTGGCCGCGGCGATGGTGCCGGCGACATGGGTGCCGTGGCCGCAGGTGTCGTTGTTCCAGCCGCTCGGATAGCCGGTCATGGCGATGCCGGCGAAGTCTTCGTGAGCCGAGTTGATGCCCGAGTCGATCACGCAGACCTTGATCCCGGCGCCGGTCGCGGCGCCGGCGTCGATCGTGCCGTCGCGGTCGGCGTCCCACACGTCGCGCGCCTGCACCTTGTCGATGCCGTAGGGCACGGACTGGGCCGAGGCGTAGCGCGGCAGGTCGGGTTCGACCGAGGCGATGTTGGGGTTGTTGCGCAGCGCCTGCTGCGCCTGCGGCGGCAGGGTCGCGACGAACGCGTTGAGCTTGTCGAACTGGAAGTGGATCGCACCGCCGCCGGCCTGCAGCGCCTTGCGCACGTTCTCGCGTTCGGCCGACTGCTTGAACTTGACCCAGACGCGATTGGGATCCGGGCCCTGCGCCGCGGCCAGACTCGATACCGCCAGCATGGACAGACCCAGGCCCAGTGCGCACACCAACTTGCGTTGCTTCATTCGTGACTCCCCGAGATGAAAGGCGGCCCGGACGCGCCGGGCCGGTAGCGATACGCCGCGGTCTGGGCCGCGACGCACATCCGACGCTAGCGCCGTCGGGCGCGACTCGGGAATGAGTGAACCCCCTCAGGGAACATGTAATTTTGCTACTTAAATCACAAATTTAATATGATGAATCCGGCGCTTCTGGCCGCTGTAGGGTGGACGCTGCGTTAGTGCGTTTCGGTCAATCGGTAAGCCGTTTTGTGGCCGCCCAAACAAGGGAGCCCTCGCTTGATGTCTTGGCGTGCGCAGCTCATCCGGTCGAGGTGCGCACTGAAACCTCGAGCAAGCGGCGAACGAAGAACACTCATACGCATTGCCGCCCGAAGCAGCGCTCAATACAGCGTCAAGCTCAGTCATAAAACGAAAATTCGCCTGGCGACATGCTTGGGCCGAACTCGATAGCGATAGCGATCGAGTTCAAGGACTGAACAGGACTAAAGGCGCGATGTCGCGATATGCGCGACTAAGGGGACGCTCGCGCGGACACAGAGCCGTCGCCGAGCGAATAGCGAACCCAGGTCAACTTCAATAATCGTGCCGCATGAGCGCGAATCGAACTTCATGACTGCTCGAAGAACATGCATCGCGACACACCTTGACGAGCTCTGCAACACACTTCTAATTTCTTCGCCGGATTCGCCGCGCGGAAGGGAAACGGCGCTTCGATCGGCCGAGTTTCGACCCTTCGATGACCTCGCCTTAGGCGGCATGCATCCAACGCACGCCACCGTACGCTCACTTTTAATCTAGGCAGTGGAAATGAAGTCAGGATCGTGGGTCGCCACATTTTTGAGCCTGTTTTTGCTATCCCCCAACAGCCTTGCGTCCCCTGCGCTGCACACCGAGGACCTGATGCTGCCGGTCCAGATCGATGGCCGAACCGAGGCCCTGGGGGCTTACTTGGCCAGGCCGGACAAGCCGGGCCGGTATCCGATCGCACTGATCGTCAATGGATCGTCCCCTGAGCCGCGCCAACAACACGCCGATGGACTAGCGCACATCGCCCGCGATTTCGCTCATCGAGGATGGCTGGCTGTATCGGTCAGTTTTCGCGGCTATGGGTATTCCTCCGGCACTCGGCATGACGATGCGGGAAGTTGCAAATCGCCGACTGTCGCCAAGTTTTTTGAGCCCTACGCTAAAGATCTCGCCGCTGCTTTGAGCACTATCAAGCACCGCCCCGATGCCGATCCGTCCCACTCGATAGGCCTCGGAATCTCGATTGGCGGCGTTTCCGTACTTGCTTTGGCCGCCCAACCGGATCGGCCTTTGGATGCGGCCATCAATCTTTCCGGCGGGCTCTATCCGGACTATTCGCTCCGCGAAGAACAATGCCCGGAATTCAACGACGACTTGGTCCAGTACGTAGGAAAATTGGCCGAACGCAGCCGTGCGTCCACGCTGTGGTTGTATGCCGAGAACGATCAATCGTTCTCGCCAGAGCTCGCGCGCAGAATGCTCAAAAGCTACCGGGCCAAGGGCGGCGCTGCCGAACTGGCCGTCCTCCCGCCGTTCTGGCGCGATGGCCATCAGCTCTACAGGCATGAAGCGAGCCCACTGATTCGGCCCCGGATCGACAGCTTCCTGCGAGGCCTCAAGCTACCCTCGATCGATTCGCATGCCCTGGCGTCCTTGAACGCAATCTTGCCCCCCGAATCGCGGAAAAGCCTGCAGGTCTATCTCGAAGGAGATTCGAGCGAGAAAGCGCTGGCGCTTTCTGGCGACAAGAAACTCTTCTGGGGCAGAGGGTATGGTTCGCTCGACGATGCCCGCAGCACTGCATTGAAACAGTGCCAGAGCGAAGCGACCGGTTGCCGCATCGTCGCCGAAAACAATGAACTGGTGGAGTCTTGGCAGGATCCTGCCGCGATTTGAGTTCTAGACGAGATTCCGACAGGCATGCCATTGCGACCGATCCGCCGCAGAACAAGATTCCGCGGCGGATCGGTGGTCTCAAGTCTCGCCAGCCTCAGCTCTCGACGAAGCGCACCCGGCGGGTGATCGAGCAGGTCAGCTCGTAGCCGATCGTGGCGCTGGCCTGCGCGATGCGTTCGACCGGCAGTTCCGGCCCCCACAGCAGCACCGGATCGCCGACCTTGGCCCCGGGCACGCCGCGCAGGTCGATGGTCATCAGGTCCATCGACACCCGGCCGATCAGCTGGGTGTCGTGGCCGGCGACCCGCACCGGAGTGCCGGACGGCGCCGCGCGCGGGTAGCCGTCGCCGTAGCCGATCGCGGCCACGCCGATCCACATGTCTTCCGGGCATTCCCAGGTCGCGGCATAGCCGATCTTCTCGCCCTTGCGCACCCGGTTGACCGCGATCAGCCGGGTCGACAGGGTCATCGCCGGGCGCAGACCGAAATCGGCGCCGGTGCGGCCTTCGACCACGCTGATCCCGTACAGCAGGCCGCCCGGGCGGATCCACTGCGCATGCGCGTCCGGCCAGCCGAGCACCGCGGCCGAATTGGCCAGCGAACGCGGCCCGTCCAGGCCCTCGGTCGCGGCGGCGAAGGCGCGCAGTTGGGCGCGGGTCTGGCCGTGGCCGGCCTGGGCCGGGTCGAGCTCGTCGGAACTGGCGAAATGGTTCATCAGCACGATGCCGTCGGCGACCGCCGCCGCCTCGCTCAGGCGCGCATGCGCCTGGCGCACCTGGTCGGGGGCGAAGCCGAGCCGGTGCATGCCGCTGTCGACCTTGAGCCAGCAGCGGATCGGCTCGCCGGGACCGGCTTGCTCGAGCATCTCGATCTGGCTGGGATGGTGGACCACCGATTCGACTCCGAGCCGGCGCAGTTGCGGCAGGTCGTCGGCCTCGTCGAAGCCCGACAGCAGCACGATCGGCTGCGACAGGCCGGCGGCGCGCAGGCGGTCGGCGTCGGACAGGGCCGCCACGCCGAAGGCGTCGGCGCCTTCCAGGGCGCGGGCAACGCGCTCCAGGCCGTGGCCGTAGCCGTCGGCCTTGACCACCGCCATGACCCGGCTGTGGGGGGCGAGCGCCCGGGCCTGGGCGAGGTTATGACGCAAGGCGTCGGTGTGGATGCTTGCGCAAGTCGGTCGTGCCATGCGCCGCATTCTAGCGAGCGCCGTCGGCGCGCCGATGAGCTGAGTGTGAAGTCGCTGCGCTTGTGCAGGACGGGCAAAGCCGGGGACGTCGGTTGCGGGGGCGCGGTCGCGTGGCAGGAGCACCCCCCTGCCCCCTTTTCAAAGGGGGGAACAGCAACAGCGCGGAGGCAACGACGGTAGCGCGGGGCAGTCGCGCGAAACATTGCTGCGCAGCGGATGCCCGCGTGGCGGATGCTCTTGTAGGAGCGGCGTGAGCCGCGAGCGGCGGCCTGCGCGGCCCCATCCATCGCGTCGCCACGCCCATCCGCCGCAGGGTAGGAGCGGCGCCCCACGGGGATTTCCTCCGGTCACAAGCCGCGACCGCGAACCCTCGGGCAGCGACGAAGGCTGCGGCGGGCCCATCCCCCTGCCCCACTTCTCCAACCGAACGACGGCGAGAACGAAAAAGCCGCGCGGACAGACGCCCGCGCGGCTTCGATGTCGAGCCTGGAACGATCGGCAGGAGCGCGCGGCTTGGGCAAGCACGGAAGCGGTCCGAAACCCGCTCCCGCTCCGCTAGCGCCTATGCTCCAGCTCGTGAGCGCTCAGGCTCAGTCGCAGCGACGCTCGATCACCGTCTCGGTCTTGTTCTGCTGGTGCTCCTGGATCTTGCGGCCCGCGAGCGCGCCGCCGACCGCGCCGGCCGCCGTCGCCAGCTTCTTGCCGTTGCCGCCGCCGACCTGGTTGCCGAGCAGGCCGCCCGCGACCGCGCCGATCGCGGTGCCGGTGATCTTGTGCTGGTCCTTGATCTGCTTGGGACGCTGCACTTCGACGTCGTAGCAGCGCGGGGTCTTCTTGGACTTGCTCTGGGCGCCGGCGACGCCGGTGGCCGCGACGCAGGACATCAGCACGATCGCGAGGGTGGATTTCAGGTTGGAGTTCATGGACGCACCGATGGAAGGGAGGAAAGAATCGAGCGATACGATGCGCCGCGCTGCGTCACGAACACGTCAATCGCCGAGCGTTCGGCGGTGCGCGACGCGCAGCGGCGGCATCGCGCAGCAGGCTAGCGCGATGCAGCTGAACGGGCGATGCAGCAACGCGATGGCGATGCGCGAGGACGCGGCGCATCTTCGACAACGTGCGCGGCATCACTGATTGGCGCCGGGCCGAAGACGGCCCGGCCCCACTCCAGCGATCGCGCTATCCGCATCGCTTCCGGGCGCGGACCGCAACGGGACCCAGCCGGGCGGCGCGATCGCGCTCAGCGCGGCTTGCTGTGCCAGAGCGCGTTGACGATGATCCAGCGGCCGTCGAAGCGGCCCATGTGGAAGTAATCGACGAACCAGGGCGTTTCCGCGCGCACCGCGGCGGCGTTGCCGGCCACGTCGAGCACCCGGCAGCTGCGGTTCCATTGTTCTTTGGGGGTCTTCAGCGCGCCCTGCTTGGTCAGCTCGACCAGCTCTTCTTTGGACATGCGGCGCAGCCCGAGGCGCTCGTACGGGGTATCGCCGATCACCGCGCGCTTGGCCAGGTCCGGGTGCAGGGCGCGCGCGACGCGTTGCGGATCGGCTTCGAGCTGGCCGTCGAGGTAGTCGAAACAGGTCGCCTCGATTGCGGCGATCGTCGCCGACTCGGGCGGTGCCGCCGGGGCGGTGGCGCTTGCGGCCGCAAGCAGCAGGGAAAACATCGACATCCAGGCCTCCATGGGGCGCATGCGGACCGGGAGCGGTCCGCCGGCGCCGAGCATAGCCGGGCGCCGCAGCGCGGCCAGTGCCTGTAGTCGGGGCGGTGGGACGAACGCCGGTTATCGCGCTGCGGACCCGCTCGCGCCGGCCTACTCGAACGAACCGATCGAATCGTGGCTGAGGTTGTCGAAGCGGGTGTATTCGCCGAAGAACTTGAGCTTGAGCGAGCCGGTCGGGCCGGAACGCTGCTTGCCGATGATGACCTCGGCCAGGCCTTTGTCCGGCGAGGTTTCCTTGTTGTAGTAGTCGTCGCGGTAAATGAAGATGATGATGTCCGCGTCCTGCTCGATAGCGCCGGATTCGCGCAGGTCGGCCATCACCGGACGCTTGTCGGCGCGCTGTTCCAGCGAGCGGTTGAGCTGCGACAACGCGATCACCGGCAGGTTGAGCTCCTTGGCCAGGTGCTTGAGCGAACGCGAGATCTCGGAGATTTCCGTGGCGCGGTTTTCGCTGTTGCCCGGCACCGACATCAGCTGCAGGTAGTCGATCACGATCAGGCCCAGGTCGTGCTCGCGCTTGAGCCGGCGCGACTTGGCGCGCAGCACGTCCGGCGACAGGCCCGGGGTGTCGTCGATGAAGATCTTGACCTCGCGCAACTGGCGGATCGCGCCGGTGACGCGCGCCCAGTCCTCGTCCTCGAGCTGGCCCGATCGCAAGCGCTGGGCGTTGACCCGGCCGACCGAGGAGATCAGGCGCAGGGCCAGCTGGCTGGCGGACATTTCCATCGAGAACACCGCCACCGCCTTCTTGGTGCGGAAGGCGACGTGCTCGGCGATGTTGAGGGCGAAGGTGGTCTTGCCCATCGCCGGACGCGCGGCCAGGATCAGCAGGTCGGTGTTCTGCAGGCCGGCGGTCATTTCGTCGAATTCGGTGTAGCCGGTCGGCAGGCCGGTGACCGCGCCGCCGTTGGCGTAGCGCGTCTGCAGCACGTCGAAGGCTTCCGACAGGGCCTTGGTCACCGGGGTGAAGTCGGTGCGCCCGCGGGCGCCGGCCTCGGCGATCGCGAACACCTGCTGCTCGGCCTTGGACAGGATCTCGCTGCTGTCGCGGCCGTCGGGCTGGAAGCCGTCGTTGACGATCTCGGTGCCGACCTCGATCAGCTTGCGCATCACCGCCTTGTCGCGAACGATCTCGGCGTAGGCGGCGATGTTGGCCGCCGAGGGCGTGGTGCTGGCCAGCTCGATCAGGTAGGCGCCGCCGGCGACTTGCTCGGACAGTCCCTGCGAGTCGAACCATTCGCCCAGGGTCACCGCGTCGAACGGCCGGCTGCGCTCGGCCAGCTCGCGGATCGCGCGGTAGATCAGCTGGTGGTCGCGACGATAGAAATCCTCTTCGACCAGTTGGTCGGCGATCCGGTCGTAGGCGTCGGGCGCCAGCATCAGCCCGCCGAGCACCGCCTGCTCGGCCTCGACCGACTGCGGCGGCACCCGCAACTGGTCGACGCGCTGCTCGGCGCGGGTCTCGAAACGCTTCTCGCCGCGGAAACCGGATCGTGCGCTCATCGGGAAGGCGTTCCTCTGCTCAGCATGGCGGCGGCCGGGTCGGCGACCGGACGAGCCGCGCGGGCTCGAAAGGGATGACGGGCGCACCGGCCGCGATCCCGCCGCGGCGCGTCGCCGGACGAAGAACGGGAAACCGGGCGCGCCTGGTGAAAACATGCCGCATGAAGCAGCATCGTAGACGCGATGCGCCGGCGGGGGTTGCAGACAGCTCTGTAGCGGACCTGTGGCGAAGTTGTGGATAAGGCGTGGACAACTCGCCCTTCTATCGCCCGACCGGGTCGCCCAGGCTGAGACTCGCCCGCGCCTGCGCCGCAAAAACGAAAGGCGCCCAGAAGGCGCCCTTCGCATGCCGCGGTCGGATCGATCAGGCCGCTTCGGGAGCGACGGTGACCTTGACCGTGATTTCGACGTCGGCGTGCAGGTGCAGCAGCACGTCGTATTCGCCGGTGCGGCGGATCGGGCCTTCACCCATGATCACTTCCGACTTCTCGACCGGGTGGCCGGCCTTGGTCAGCGCCTCGGCGATGTCGCGCGGGGTCACCGAGCCGTACAGCTTGCCTTCGGTCGCGGCGTTGGCGTAGACGGTGATCTCGACGCCTTCCAGCTTGGCCTTGCGGCCTTCGGCGCCGTCCAGCTGCGACTTGGCCTTGGCTTCGTACTCGGCGCGACGCGCTTCGAACTCGGCCAGGTTGGTGGCGGTGGCCGGAACGGCCTTGCCCTGCGGCACCAGGAAGTTGCGGCCGTAGCCCGGCTTGACGTTGACCTTGTCGCCGAGGTTGCCGAGGTTGGTGACCTTCTGCAGGAGGATCAGTTGCATAGGATTGCTCCGTATTCGTTAGCGGGCCTGTAGGCCCGCAGCAGGATTCGCTGTCCGAAAAGGCTTTGTGCGCGAGGCGGGACCGCGGCCCTCGCCCCTGCCCTCACCCGCAAGCGGGAAAGGGAGACAAAGGGTTCGCCCGCCTGAGGCGGGCGAACGGCCTTACTCAGGCGTTGTGGTTGTCGGTGTACGGGATCAGGGCCAGGAAACGGGCGCGCTTGACGGCCGTGGCCAGCTGGCGCTGGTACTTCGACTTGGTGCCGGTGACGCGGCTCGGCACGATCTTGCCGGTCTCGGTCAGGTACTGGCGCAGGGTGTTGAGATCCTTGTAGTCGATCTCTTTGACGCCCTCGGCGGTGAACTTGCAGAACTTGCGGCGGCGGAAGAACTTGGACATGGGGGCGATCCTCAGGCGGCTTCGGCGTTGTCGTCGGCGTTGTCGGCGGTGCCGACAGCGTTGTCGCTGTCGTCGTCACGACGACGGCGCTCGCCGCGCTCGGGCTTGTCGCCCTTCTCGTCCTTGAACTTCATGATCAGCGACTGCTCGGTGTCGGCTTCGTCGCGCTTCATGACCAGGTGACGCAGGACGGCGTCGTTGAAACGGAAGCCGTCGACCAGCTCGTTCAGCACGGTCTGGGTGACTTCGATGTTGAGCAGGACGTAGTGGGCCTTGACCAGGTTCTCGATCGGGTAGGCCAGCTGGCGGCGGCCCCAGTCTTCGAGACGGTGGATCTTGCCTTCGCCGCCTTCGATCAGCGACTTGTAGCGCTCGATCATGGCCGGCACCTGCTCGCTCTGGTCCGGATGGACCAGGAACACGACTTCGTAATGACGCATGGTGTGATTCCTTGTGGATGAAGGACCGCCGACGGCAGCCCGGTTCAGCCCCCCAACGCCGCAACGGCGCGGTGGAGCAAGGTCCCCTGCCCGGCCTGAGGCCGCGCGGGAGCCGGAAAGTATGGCAGCCCGGGGCTTGCGGGGCAAATCGCCCCTACGCCCTGCCCCAGGCCGAGCGTCGCAGCCGGCCTTTCAGGCCCAAGGCCCCGGCTTCGACGAATCCCGAGCCCCAGCCAAAAATCTCAGTCCTTGCCGAGATTGCTCTTCTTGCGCGCGATCCAGGCATCGATGTGCTTCTCCAGCACCGCCAGCGGCACCGAGCCGGTCGCCAGCACCTCGTCGTTGAACTCGCGCAGGTCGAAGCCCTCGCCCAGGGACTGGCGCGAACGCTCGCGCAACTCGGAGATCTTCAGCTGGCCGATCTTGTAGGCCAGGGCCTGGCCCGGCCAGCCGATGTAGCGGTCGATCTCGTTGACCACGTCCTGCTCGGTCTTGGGCGCGTTGTCGAGGAAGAAGGCGATCGCCTTGTCGCGGCTCCAGCCCTTGCTGTGCATGCCGGTGTCGACCACCAGCCGCACCGCCCGCCACATGTCGTAGGCCAACTGGCCCATGCGGTCGTAGGGGTCGTCGTACAGGCCCATGTCGTAGCCCAGGCGCTCGGCGTACAGGCCCCAGCCCTCGCCGTAGGCGACGAAATAACCGGTGCGGCGGAACATCGGCGCATCGGCCAGTTCCAGGCCGCTGGCGAACTGGAAATGGTGGCCCGGCACCGCCTCGTGCAGCGACAGCGGGATCATTTCCCAGGTCGGCCGGGTCTCGGGCTTGTACAGGTTGACGTAATAAAACCCGGCGCGGGTGCCGTCGACCGCGCCCGGCAGGTAATAGGCCGTGGTCGTGTCGGGGGCGACGTTGTCGGGGATCGGGCGCACGCCGTAGGGCTGGCGCGGAATCTTCTTGGAGATCTTGACCAGCTCCGGATCGATCCGCTTGGACACCGCGCGATAGGCGGTCAGCAGCGCCTCCGGCGTCTTATGGAAGAACTTCGGGTCGCTGCGCAGGTGGGCGAAGAACTCGGCCAGGCTGCCCTTGAAGCCGACTTCGGCCTTGACCTTCTCCATCTCGGCGCGGATCCGCGCCACTTCCTTGAGCCCGATCTGGTGGATCTGCTCGGCGCTGAGGTCGGTGGTGGTGAAATCGGCGGCGAGGAAGTCGTAGTAAGCCTTGCCGTCGGGCAGCTCGCTGGCGGCGATGCTGCTGCGCGCGGCCGGCAGGTACTCCTTGTCGAAATAGGCGGCGAAGTCGCGGTAGGCCGGCACCACCCGCTCGCGGATCAGTTGCTGCGCTTCGCGCTGCAGGCTCTCGCGCTCGGCCGCCGGCACGCCCTCGGGGAAGCGCGCGAACGGCTTGTACAACGGGCTCTTGGCCGGGTCGTCGACGATCTGCTTGGCGATCTGCGCCGGCACCCGCTGCATCAGCACCTTCGGCGGCACGATGCCGGCCTTGACGCCCTCGCGCATCAGCGCCTGGTTCTGCTCGATCAGGGCCGGCAGGCCGCGCAGGCGCGCCAGCCAGTCGCGGTAGTCCTTCGCGGTCTGGAACGGTTGCGCTTCCAGGATGCCGTCGGCCAGTTGCACGCCGCCGCTCTGCCCGACCGGGATCAGGTACTCGCGGAAACGCTGCCGCTGCACCGACTTCTCCAGGTTCCAGGCGAACACGTCGTAATTGAGCTGGTCGGCCTCAGACAGACTGCTGCGGTCGATCGCCTTCAGCCGCGCCAGGGCGGCGCGGTCGGCGGCCTGGCGGGCCTGGGTCGCGGCCAGGCCGACATCGCTCCAGCGGTCGTTGTAGCGCTTGTCGCCGTTGAAGGTCGCGCCTTCCGGATTCTCGCGCAGGCCGCGCTGCCATTCCTCGTCGAACAGGGCGTGCAGGGCTTGCGCGCTGGCGTTGCGTTGGACCGCGGCCGGCTCGGCCTGGGCGGAAGCGGCGGCGATGGGCAGGGCCAGGCCGGCCGCGATCGCGGCGGCGAGCAGAACGGGTCGAAGCATGGCGGGTTCCCCGGGAAACAGTCCCCGAGTCTAGCCCGCGGCGCCGGCGGCGCCTTATGGCGAAAGTTGGGCCGGGCGCCGAAATCTGGCGCGCCGAACGAAGCGCTTCGAAGCTGGCGCGCCGATTCAGACCGGCCCAGGCAGGCGCGATGCCCTGCGGCGATCGCCGCCGGCCGCGCGCCCGCGCCTCAGGCCGCGTCGGCCGAGGTGGTGAAGCTTTCGCCGCAGCCGCACTCGGCGGTGGCGTTGGGGTTCTGGAACACGAACATCTCGCCCAGTCCCTGCTTGAGGAAGTCGATGCGGGTGCCGTCGACCAGCGGCAGGCTGATCGGGTCGACGTAGATGCGTACGCCGTCCTGCTCGAACACGGTGTCGCCTTCGCGCGCCTCGCGCGCCAGGTCGGCGGTGTGCTGCCAGCCCGAGCAACCGGTCTTGGTCACGCCGAAGCGCAGCCCCAGTGTGCCGGGCGATTCGGCCAGGAAGTGCTGGACGCGGGCGAGAGCGGCGGGAGCGAGGGTGACGGCCATGGACGGGGCTTCTTGGGGACTTGCGGTGGAGGGTCGGCGCAGCGGATCGCGACGCCGGATTCATGTTATCAGCCCGGCCGCGGCCGGCTGTACCCGATATGGCGGCTGACCGGACCGGTTCAAGCCTGGGTTCAGGCCCGTGCCGCCGGACCGAGGCGCCGGGCCCAAGGCGGCACCGTGACCGCCGCCGCAGTTCGCCGGACCCTGCCCCCGGCGCGTGCGGCCGGCGCCATCCGTTATGATCGCCCTCCCTCACACGCAACGCGCTAAGGCGGCACGACATGACGGTGGTAAGCGTCGAACAGGCACTCGCAGGCAAGGTTCCGGCGGGCGGCGAGGTCACGGTACGCGGCTGGGTGCGCACCCGGCGCGATTCCAAGGCCGGTCTGAGCTTCGTCAACGTCAGCGACGGCTCCTGCTTCGCGCCGATCCAGGTGGTGGCGACCAACGCCCTGGCCAATTACGAAGACCAGGTGAAGCACCTCACCACCGGCTGCTCGGTGATCGCCACCGGCACCCTGGTCGCCTCGCAGGGCCAGGGCCAGAGTTTCGAGATCCAGGCCAGCAAGCTCGAAGTGGTCGGCTGGGTCGAGGACCCGCTGACCTACCCGATGCAGCCCAAGCAGCACTCGCTGGAGTACCTGCGCGAGTTCGCCCACCTGCGCCCGCGCACCAACCTGTTCGGCGCGGTGACCCGGATCCGCCACTGCCTGTCGCAGGCCGTGCACCGGTACTTCCACGAGAACGGCTACTACTGGATCAGCACCCCGATCGTCACCACCTCCGACGCCGAAGGCGCCGGGCAGATGTTCCGCGTCTCGACCCTGGACCTGGCCAACCTGCCGCGCGACAAGGACGGCGCGGTCGATTTCTCGCGCGACTTCTTCGGCAAGGAAACCTTCCTGACCGTGTCCGGCCAGCTCAACGTCGAGGCCTACTGCCTGGCGCTGAGCAAGGTCTACACCTTCGGCCCGACCTTCCGCGCCGAGAACAGCAACACCACCCGCCATCTGGCCGAGTTCTGGATGATCGAGCCGGAGATCGCCTTCGCCGACCTGATGGAGAACGCCCAGGTCGCCGAGGACTTCCTCAAGTACCTGTTCCGCGCGGTGCTGAACGAGCGCGGCGACGACATGGCCTTCATCGCCGAACGCGTCCAGCCCGACGCGATCACCCGCCTGGAAGCCTTCATCAACTCGCCGTTCGAGCGCATCGACTACACCGATGCGATCTCGCTGCTGCAGAAGTCGGGCAAGAAGTTCGAGTTCCCGGTCGAATGGGGCCTGGACCTGCAGACCGAGCACGAGCGCTGGCTGACCGAGGAACACGTCGGCCGCCCGGTGGTGGTGCTGAATTACCCCGAGCACTTCAAGGCCTTCTACATGCGCCTCAACGACGACGGCAAGACCGTCGCGGCGATGGACGTGCTGGCCCCGGGCATCGGCGAGATCATCGGCGGCAGCCAGCGCGAGGAGCGCCTGGACGTGCTCGACGCGCGCATGGCCCAGTTCGGCCTGGATCCGGCGCATTACGGCTGGTACCGCGATTTCCGCCGCTACGGCACGGTGCCGCACGCCGGCTTCGGCCTGGGCTTCGAGCGCCTGGTGGTCTATGTTTGCGGCCTGTCCAACATCCGCGACGCGATCGCCTACCCGCGCGCCCCGGGCAGCGCCGAGTTCTGAGTACATCGGAGCGGCTGCGTCCGCTCCCAGCCGTCGTTCCCGCGAAAGCGGGAACCCAGGGCTTCATCGCGACCGCGCCGTGAAGTCTCTGGATCCCCGCCTTCGCGGGGACGACGATCACCGTCGTGCGCGGCGAGCGGCCGGCAACGCGCTCCCCGCGCCTCATCGAGAGGCAGCGAGTGATCCTGTTCCTGGCCCTGACTTTCGTCGGCATCGCGATCTCCGCCGCGTGCGCGTTCGCGATCTTCTGGCCGCTGGCGCTGGTGCATCTGCGCGACCGCCACCCCTCGCTGCGCGGCGAACTCGGCGAGGCCGCGTTCGTCAGCCCGCAGGCCTGGCGCTGGCTGCTCGGCAGCCGCTACCGCAGCGCCGGCGACCGCAACCTCGACGGGCTGGCGACGCCGGCGCGGATTTCCCTGTTGACCGTTTTCGCCGCACTGGCCTGCGCCGGCCTGCTGTGGCTGCTTTCCATGGTGGTGTCATGAGCGAATCCGAAATCTCCAGCGCCGGCGACGCCGGCGCTTCCCGCAGCGAGCAGTGGTGGCTGGCCACCCTCGGCCGCACCGTGATCTGGGCCCGGCTGCGGGTGCGCGAGGCCGGCACCGCCGAGGTCTTCGACAGCGACGGTAATACCCTGCCCTACGACAGCGAGGACACCGCCCGCGCCGCGCTGATGGACGCCGAGTTCGTCGAACTCGACGGCCTCGACGAGGACGACGCGCAAGCGCGCGGCTTCGCCCTGGCCGAACTGGCGCCGCCGCGCGCGGGCGACGACGAGGGCCTGGCCGCGCTGATGATCCAGAAGCTGCCGCAACGGCACTGAGCCCGGCCATGTACCTGCCCCGCGCATTCGCCGAAACCGACCTGGGCGCGCTCGACCGCCTGGCCGACGCCTACGACTTCGCCAGCCTGATCACGGTGCGCGAGGGCGCGCCGGAGGTCAGCCACCTGCCGCTGCTGTACCGGCGCGAGGGCGAGCGGATCGAACTGCGCGGCCACTGGGCCCGGCCCAACCCGCAGGCGCGCCACGCCGGCCCGGCGCTGGTGGTGCTGCAGGGCCCGCACGCCTATGTCTCGCCGGGCTGGTACCCGGACAAGGAAAGCGCGGCGCGGGTGCCGACCTGGAACTACGCCCTGGCCCATCTGCACGGCGAGTTGCAGACCTTCGAGGACGAAACAGGACTGGCGCAGTTGGTCGACGACCTCAGCCGCCGCCACGAAGCCCGCCTCGGCAGCGACTGGCGCTTCGAATTCGAACGCGACGACCACCGCCGCCAGTTGCGCGGCATCGTCGGCTTCCGCTTCCTGGTCGAGCGGATCGAACTCAAGTTCAAGCTCAGCCAGAACCATCCCCAGGCCAACCGCGACAGCGTCGTCGCGCGGTTGCAGGCGCAGGATCGCGACGACAGCCGCGCCATCGCCGCGCTGATGCGCGAGCGCGCCGCGCAGGCCGAGTGACCGGTCGGGTGACCGACCTAGTGAATTGGCGCGCGTTTGCGCGGTCGAAGGACGGCCCGCAAACGCCGGCCGGGACCATCGTCCGAGTGAATCGAATCGAGCGAATCGGAGACTGCGTATGGATCTGAACCTCAGCGGCAAGCACGCCCTGGTCTGCGGCGCCTCCGAAGGCATCGGCCGCGCCGCCGCGCACGAACTGGCCCTGCTCGGCTGCGACGTCACCGTGCTGGCGCGCCGGGCCGAGGCCCTGGCCGAGGTCGCCGCGGCGCTGCCGCGCCAGGGCGCGCAGGCGCACGGCTGGATCGCCGCCGACGTCGCCGACGCCGCCGGCCTGGCGGCGCAGGTCGAGGCCCTCGCGGCCGGCAAGCCGGTGCAGATCCTGGTCAACAACACCGGCGGCCCGCCGGGCGGCCCGGCCCATGCCGCCGCCGACGCGGCTTATTTCGATGCCTTCCAGCGCCATCTGATCGCCAACCACACCCTGGTGCGCGCGTTGCTGCCGGGCATGCGCTCGGCGCGCTGGGGGCGGATCGTCAACGTGATCTCGACCTCGGTACGCGAACCCATCGTCGGCCTGGGCGTGTCCAACACCATCCGCGGCGCGGTCGCCAGTTGGGCCAAGACCCTCTCGCGCGAGCTGGCCGGCGACGGCATCACGGTCAACAACGTCCTGCCTGGGTACACCAAGACCGGACGCATCGAACAGATCATCGCCGACCGTGCGCGCAACAGCGGCCAGTCCGAGCAGGAAGTGATCGAAGCGATGCGCAAGACCGTGCCGGCGCAGCGCTTCGCCGAACCCGGCGAGATCGCCGCCTGCATCGCCTTCCTGTGCTCGCCGGCGGCCGGCTACGTCAACGGCGTCAGCCTGGCCGTCGACGGCGGCCGCATGCAATCGATCTGAGCGCCCAATCCCCTTGTAGGAGCGGCGTCGCGGCGGCCGAGGCGCGAGCGTTCGAACCACCACAGCAGGCTCGCGGCGGTCAGCCAGGCCAGGAACCAGGGCCAGGCGGGCATGCGCGCCGGCGCGGTCGGTGCGAACCAGCGCGGTTGCGCTGGCTCCAAGGCGACCGCCGCCGACGACGGCCGCACTAGCGCCGCGGTCGCCTGGCGCAATTCGTTCGCGCGCAAGCCCGGCGCCTCGTCCTGGGCGCGCACCACGAACGGCACGCGTCGCGTGCCGTCGACCAGCAGATGCCAGCCGGCCTGTTGCGGCCAGAATCCGGAGCAGCGCCGCGCGCCGCTGGCCGGATCGGGCAGCAATCCGATCTGGCCGCCGTCTGGCGCGAACACCCGAGCCGAATCGCCCAGCCCGCACAGCACGCTGCGGCGGTGCTGGCGGAACGGGTCCGATTCGGCGGCCTCGTCGCGCAGCGGCGTTTCGACCGCGTTCGCCCGCGCCAGCGTGGCCACGGCCTGGCTCCACAGCTGCGCATGCAGTTCGTCGCGCCCGGCCAGCACCAGGCGAAAACTGTCGCCCAAGGTCCATACCGCGACCCGGCCGCGGCCCCGGGCGCGCCAGGCCGCCAACGCCGCGCCGTCGGCGGCGCGCAGCCAGACCTGCGCCGTCGCCGGCAAGGCCAGCGCCCGCCGGCTCAGCAGCGGCGTCTCGCCAGGCGCTTGCTCCGGCCGCCGCGGCGCATCGGCGCTGCCGGGCCCCAGGCGCGCCCGCACCGCGGCCTCGTCGCGCGCCTGCGCCGGCCAACGCGCCGGCAGCGCATCCGCGCCGGCGCCGAGCTCGAAACCGAACCCGCGCCACTGCGCCCGGGTCCGCGCCGACAAGGGACCGGTGACGCGCAACAGCACGCCGAGCCCGTCGCGCGCCGCCGCAGACACCGCGGTTCGCGAGGCCTCGCTCAAGCCGTCCCAGGCGCGCTCGTCGACCAGCAGCAGGTCGAAGCCGGCCAGGGTCGCGGCATCGATCGGCAACGGCGGATCGCCGATCTGCAGTCCGGCGCCCAGCGCGATCTGGCTGTGCAGGCGCACGCCGGCGTCCTCGGCCCAGCGCCGCAGGTACTTCAGCTCCGGATTCGGCGCGCCGGCGAGCAGCAGCACGCGCGGCGCCGCGTCCGTGGCGACGTTCAACGGCAGCGACAAGGTGTCGACCGCCGCGCCGCGCGCATCGCGCAGGCGCAGCACGAACTCCACCGGACCGGCCACCCGGGCCAGGCCTTCGAGCCGGAAGCGTCCGTCGCGCGCCAGCGCGATGCGGTCGATGCGCTGGCCGGCCGGGTCGAGCAGTTCGGCGCTGCCGCCGGCCAGATCGTGGGCGCGGCCGTGCACGGCGAAGACATTGCCCGCGCTGGCCCGCTGCGGCGGCCACCATTCGCTCAGGCCGCGCGGCAGCGGCGCCGGGACGAAGCTCAGCGCCAGCCCCTGCGCCGCAGCGTGGTCGCGCGGCTCCAGGCCGGCGCCGATCACCCGCAAACGCCGCGCCTGCGGATGACGGCGCAGGGCCGTGGCCAGGTCCGGCACGCGTTCGCCGTCCAGACCGGGCGGAGCCTCCGGCAGGACCACCCGCGCCGCATCCGCGGCGAACGCGTCCGGCGCGGCGGCGGCGGTGAGCACGACCAGTTCCGCCTGCGGCGTGCGCAGCGGCGGCGGCGGGAACAGGGTCAGGAACAGCAGCGCCGCGCACAGCGGTTGCGCGGCCAGCAACAGGCCCAGCCGCCAGGCGCGTGCGCGATGTTCCGGCACGGTGCGGTACTGGCGCGCGAGCAGGCGCAGCACGGCGACCAGTGTCGCCGATGCCAGCAGGGCGGCGGCCGCGACGCCCGGGTTCATCGTCCGCCCTCCGCCTGCAAGGCCTCGAAATAACGCCGGTCGCCGGCGTCGCCCGCGGCGCGGCGCGGCACCGTCGCCGCTGGACGCGCCAGCACCGGCCACAACAGGGCGCGCAGTCGCGCCCGGCAGTCGCTGCAGTCGCCGCGCTGGCGCAGCGCATCCAACGCGGCCGCGAACGCCAGCGGATCGCTCACCCGCTCCGGATGCGCGCCGAGCCAACGCTCCAGGGCGGCGTAGTCGACCGGCGCCGCGGCGGCGCCCGGCACCGGCTGCAAGGCCTGCCACAGGGCCGCCGGCAAGGGGTCGGCGGCGGTCGCCGCGACCAGCGGATCGGCGCGCCGCGCCAGGCCGGCGCGGTCGCCGCTCAGGCGACGGGAGAAGTCGATCGGCGGCAGCTCCGGGCCGACCCGGGCCAGGTAGATCCGGTCCGCCTGCTGCACCTGCTTGATCAGGCGCAGGGCGCGATAGGCATACGGCAGCGCTTGTTGCGGCCGGCCCTGGCGCAGTTGCAGTTCCGACTGCCACATCTCGTCCAGCGCCGATTTGAGCAAGGTCCGGGTCTTGGGGTCGAGCAAGGTCGCGGCCTCGGCGATGTCGTGGGTGTGGCCGAACTGCTCCAGCACCGAGCCGGCTTCGCCGAAGCGCTGCGGCACCGGGTCGTGGGTGTGGCCGTCCTCGCCGGCCGGCGCCGGTTTCGCTGTCGCACCGTCCGCGCCGGGTGCGGCTGGGTGCCCGTCGTGGGCGCCGCCTTCGTGCGCCGCGGCGTCGTGCTCGGTCTCATTCGCGTCGTTGGTCGGCAAGCTCGGCGCGCCTTCGGATTCCTCGCCCAGGAACTGGCCGTAGCGCAAGCGCAGCAGGCGCTGGTCGACGCCGATCGCGTCGGAACGCTGGACGAAGCGTTCGCCGTCGAGCTTGCGCCGCTGCGCGATCAGCGCTTCGGCGTCGATGATGATCTGGCGCTGGCTGCGGAAATACGCCGGCATCACCGTCTTGACCAGCCCTTCCACCCCGGTCGCCTCGCTGCCCTGCTCGGCCGGCCAGCGCAGGATCAGGCTGGCGCTGCGCACGCTCTGCGCCTGCGGGCGGCGGTTGTCGTCGACGCTGAGCTGCACGATCAGGTCGTCGCCGCGGGCGAAGCCCAGCGCGGCCAGGTCCAGGCGCAGCGCGTAGCGCTTGGCGGCCGCGCCGCCGCGGCCGGGCACGCGCAGGGTCTGCTCGCGAAAGGCGATGTTCTCGCCGCTGCCCTGGGCCAGGGTCACGCGCAGCGTGGCGTAGGCGGCCAGGCCATAGTCGTCGCTGGCGTCGAAGGCCAACGGCCAGTGGCGCTGGCCGGGCTCGACCAGGCTGAGGCTGCGTTCGGGCTCGATCGTCCGCAGTTGCGGCGGATGGTCCGGTACCACGTCGAGCCGGTGCAACCGCTGCGACTGCGTCGCCGGCGCGCCGCGGGCGACGATCCGGTACAGCGCCGAACGGGCCAGCGTGCCTTGCCCATGCCAGTCGCCGTCCGCGCCGCGTTGCAAGGGCAGCCGCCGGCCGTCGAGGAAGGCCAGCTCGGCGGTTTGCGGTTGCGGCGCGAAACGCAGCCGCCAGCGCAGGCTCGAGCCTTCGGCGATGCGCCCCTGCAGGCCGGGTTCGTCGCGCGCCGGCAGGCCGGTGTAGGCCGGCGGCTGCACGCGCAGGTTCTGCGCCAGCAGGCGCGGCTGCCCCGGCGCGGCGGCGACCGCGGGCGCCGGCGTCAAACCGCCTTCGCTCGGCGCCGCCGGGGTTCGCGGCCACAACAGCGCGGCGGCGGCGAGGGCCGCAGCCGCCAGCCCCGACAGCGCTATCCATCGCCGCGACCAGGCCGGACGCAGATCGGGCGCCGGTCCGGCGGCCAATCGCGCCTGCAGCCGCGCTTGCTGCAGGCGCTGCAGTGGGTTGAGATCTTGCTCGCGCGCGAACAGCAGCTCGGCGCTGTCGTCCATGTCGCGGCGCAGACCGTCGAGCCGTCGCGTCAGCCAGCGCCGGTCGAGCGCGGCGGCGGCGCGCCAGGCGAACGCCGACACGATGCCGGCGGCGACGACGAAGCCGAGCGCGGCGACGGCGGTACCGCAAACGCGCCACAAGCCGGCGGCGAGCGCCGCCGCCCACGGCAGCCCCAGCGCGGCCCGGTCCAGACCGCGACGCCAACGCGCCGCACGCCAGGCCCGGCGCAGCCGCAGCTCGGCCGCAGCGGCGCTCACGGCCCGCCTCCGCTGCGCGCCCGTGTGGCCCGCCAGCGTTCCAGCAACGCGACCAGGGCGATAGCTACAGCCAGCCACGGACCCAGGTCCTGCGGCGGCAAGACCGCGGCGACCGCGCCGGTGCGCGGCACGACATCGCCGGCCCGCGCCCGCGTCGGCGGCGGCGAAGACGGTTGGAACAAGCCGCGCAAGCCGGCGACGAAGCCGGGCTCGAGCAGTTCCGGCCATTGCGCCGGCGACAACGGCCGGGTCAGACGCAGCAAGCGGCCGCGACCGTAGTGGCCGCCCTGCGCCAGCACCGCGCCGGCGGCGTCGCGCCACAAGGCAGCAGGTTCCGGCGCGGCATCGGCCGGCCAGTCCGCCTGCGCATCCAGCAACACGGTGGCGCCCTCGCGCGCGCGCGCCAGGACCGTCGCGGGTACCGCGCCGGGCGCGAGCCAGATCAATCCGTTCGAGGCCTGCGGCCAGGATGCCGAGAGCGGCGCGACATCGGCTCGCGCGTCGGCCGGCGCGGTCGCGCTCCAGGCCATCAGCGCCGCGCGCAGGTACGGAAGCGCCGAAGCGCGCTCGGGCGCATGCCGCAACGCCGGCGGCGCGACGGCCGCCAGCGCGACCATCGGCGGCGACGGCGAGGCACCCGCGGTCGCGTGCCAGCCGATCCGCCGCGACAGGCGCAGCCGTTCTGCGTCCAGTCCGCCCAGACGCTCGGGCACGAACACCTGCAGCGCGGCCTGCGCCGGCAGGCGCGCATCGAGTTCGCGCAACAGGCTGGCGGTCGCCGCCGTGCCTGCGTCGGCGGGCGGGACGACAGCTTCTTCGGCGACGGCGGGAAAGCCCGGGATCAGCCAATGCAGGCCTGCGCCCTGCGCGGCTGCCGCGGCACGCGCCGCTGCCAAGTCCGCGCCCGGGGCCACCGCCACCCAAGCGCGTGCGCTGTCGGCGCCCGACAACACCGGCCGCGCCAGCCACAGCGCCAGCAGGGCCAGCAGCAACAACCGCAGCAACAGCAGCGGCCAATCGTCGAAGCGGATCCGATGGCGCGGTTTCGGCCGTTGCCGCAACCAGCGCAGCGCGGCGAACTCGGTCGGGCGCTGTTCGCTGCGCCGGGCCAGATGGATCAGCAAGGGCAGGACCCAGGCCGCCAGCGCGGCCAGGCCCAAAGGCAGCAACAGCGCCAGGCTCACGCGCCCTCCGCTGCGTCGCGGCCGCCGAACAGCCGCCGCAGCGGCAGGTCCAGTTCCTGGTCGAGCACGTATTCGGCGCGGCGGATGCCGCAGGCCTGCAATCGCGCGTCGATCGCCTGGCGTGCTGCGGCGAAGCGGCGCAGGAACTCCTCGCGCAGCGCGGCGCCGTCGCCGAGCAGTTCCTCGCCGGTTTCCGGATCGCGGAAGCGGTGCCCGCCGCGGTATGGGAAGTCGCGCTCCTCGGCGGTCAGGATGCGGATGCTCAGCACTTCGCGCCGCGCCGCGGCCAGCCGCTCGGCGACCTCCAGCGCGGCCTCGTCGAAGCCGTCGCCGAGCATCAGCACCAGGTCGCCGGCGCCGATCCGCTCCCACAACGGCCGCAGCCGTTGCGGCGCCGGCCAGCGACCTTGCGCGCGCAAGGCATGCAGTTCCAGCCACAGCCGGTCGCGCTGGCGGGTGCCGGTGGCCGGAGCGATCAGGCGCAGGCCGTCTTCCTGCAGGGCGATCAAGCCGAAACGGTCGCCCTGGCGCAGGGCCAGCTCCGCCGCGCACGCGGCCAGGGCCTTGGCCGCATCGAGCCGGCTCCAGTTGGGACGGGCGGCGTCGCCCTGCCCCATCGAGGCGCTGGCGTCGACCAGCAGCCACAGCGCCAGCGGACTTTCGCGCTCGGCTTCGCGGACGAAGAAGCGGTCCGAGCGCGCGTACAACTTCCAGTCGATCTGGCGCGGCTCGTCGCCGGGCTCGTAGGCGCGGTACTGGGCGAATTCCAGGCCGGCGCCACGGCTGCGGCTGCGGTGCTGGCCCAGTCCGTGCGCGCCGACCGCGCGCCGCGAAACCAGGCTCAGACCGCGCAGGCGCGCCCGCACCGCCGGCGGAATCAGCTCGCGCATGCGCCGGCTCAGGCGTCCGGCGCGGGCAAGGCGCGCAGCAGCACCGCGACCACATCGTCGGCGCTGCGCGATTCGGCCTCGGCGGCGAACGACAGCAACAGGCGGTGGCGCATCACCGGCGCGGCTAGGGCGATCACGTCCTCGCGGGTCGCGGCCAGGCGGCCGTGCAGCAGGGCGCGGGCTTTCGAGGCCAGGGCCAGCGACTGGCCGGCGCGCGGGCCGGCGCCCCATTTCACCCATTGCCGGACTTCGGCCGGCGCGCCGTCGCCCGGCCGGCTGGCGCGCACCAGGCGGGTGATCCAGCGCAGCAGGTCTTCGCTCAGATGCACCTCGCGCACCCGCGCCTGCAGCGCCAACAGGTCGGCGCCGTGCATCACCCGCGGCACCTGCGCGCCGTGGCTGCCGGTGGTCTGGCGCAGGATGTCGTGTTCTTCGTTCTCGCTCGGGTAGCCGACCCGGATGTGCAGCAGAAAGCGGTCGAGCTGGGCTTCGGGCAAGGGATAGGTGCCGGCCTGTTCGAGCGGGTTCTGGGTCGCCAGGACGAAGAACGGCGCCGGCAGCGCGTGGGTGGTGCCGGCGTAGCTGACCGTGCGTTCCTGCATCGCCTCCAGCAACGCGGCCTGGGTCTTGGGCGGGGTGCGGTTGAGTTCGTCGGCCAGCAGCAGATGGGTGAAGATCGGCCCGGGCTGGAAGCGGAAATGACGATGGCCGGTGCCGTGGTCTTCTTCCAGCAACTCGGTGCCGAGCAGGTCGCTGGGCATCAGATCGGGGGTGAACTGGACGCGCCGGAACTGCAGCTCCAGCGCCTGCCCCAGCGAACGCACCAGCAGGGTCTTGCCCAGCCCGGGCACGCCCTCGAGCAGGCAATGGCCGCCGGCGAGCAGGCCGATCAGCAACTGCTCGACCACCTCGTCCTGGCCGACGATCGCCTGCGCGATCGCCCCGCGCAACTCGCCCAGCCGCTCCAGCAGCGCCTGCAACCCGACTTCGCCGCCCACTTCGTCCGCTACCGCCTTGGTGTTCATGTCTGGTCCCGATTCCTACTGCGTCAAATGCAACGGCAAGAGCAAAAGCAAGAGCAACAGCAAATCCCCCGCATCCGCTGCGCGGACGCCGCCCCCTTTGTCAAAGGGGGCAAAGGCGCGAGCGCTGGCCGCAACCGCCAGGCCCTTAGCCTTTCTCGCGCCTTTCCCGCACTTTTCTCGCGCCTTTTCCGGACCTCTGCCTTGCCTTTGCCTGCGCCTTCGACCGCGCCCTACGATTCCCTATTCCCTATTCCCTATTCCCTATTCCCTATTCCCCATTCCCCATTCCCGGCTCTCACCCCATCAACGCATACATCACTATATTGACCGCGAACTTGGTGTTGTCCTCGGCCAGGAAGCGCTTGTTGCGCCAGTCGTAGTCCCATTCGCAGCCGTAGTCCTTGTTGCTGTACAGCACGCCCAGGCGGCCGTCGATCTCGATGCCCTGCAGGTAGTCGTGAACCAGGTCGTCGCCCCAGCCGTTGAGCTCGAAGCCGGTCGCCGGCGGACCGTCGAAGACGAAGAAGCTGCGGTAGAGAGGATGGTTCTTAGGCAGGCGCTTGAGCGCCTTGCGGCCGAAGATCGACGCCATCTGGCTTTCGAACGAACGCGCGAACAGACCGTCGATGTCGTGGTTGCAGTCGTCGACGAAGACGAAGCCGCCGTTGCGCACGTAGCGCTCGAAATTGCGCCGTTCCTCGGGGTTGAACTCGACCAGCTTGTGCCCGGCCAGGTAGCAGAACGGCGCGCCGAGCATCTTCGGATCGGACAAGGCCAGCACGTGTTCCTTCGGGTCCACCCGCAGATCGGTGTAGTCGACCAGCGCGGTGATCAGGTTGGCCGGCATGCGCTGGTCCACGTCCCAGTCGCCGGAGTCGTACTTGAGCCGGGTGAACCAGAAGTCGTAGTCGGCCGCGGCCCGCGCCAGCGGCGAGCGCGCCAGCCAGGCCCCGGCCAGGCCGCCGGCGAGCAGGCGCAGGAAGGCGGCGCGGTTCATCGCCGCCCTCGCCCGCCGGCGCGCGAGGGCCGGGACGGTCCGCGATGCCGCTGCGGCGAACCGTCCCGCACCGCCATGCTCAGACCGCGTCCGAGAGCGAGGTGAAGGTGAAATCGCGCAGCTTCATCGGCGGGATCATCATCACGAAGTTGGACTCGTCGCCGGCCACGCGCACCGGGCGGCCGAGCTCCTCGATGTTGTTGAGCATGATCACCGGCGATTCGTTGAAGCGGAAGTTCTTCACCGGATGCTTGATGACGCCGTTCTCGATGTAGAAGGTGCCGTCGCGGGTCAGCCCGGTCAGCAGCACGGTCTGCGGATCGACCAGGCGGATGTACCAGGTGCGGGTGACCAGGATGCCCTTCTGGGTGCCCTTGATCAGCTCGGCGGTGGACTTGTCGCCGCCGGCCATCAGCAGGTTGCCCGGCTGGCCGACCGCCTTCTTGCCCTGCTTCTGCGCCCAGTAGCGCGAATAGCCCAGCGCGGCGATCTTGCCGTTCTCGACCACCGCCATCTTCTCGCGCGGCAGGCCCTCGTTGTCCCAGGGCAGCACCGCGGCGCGCACGTCCCAGGGATCGGCGCTGATGTTGACCCGGCTGTCGTAGACCTGCTCGCCGAGCTTGTTGCCGCCGCCCTTCTTGGACAGGAAGCTGCGGCCTTCGTCGGCTTGACGCGCGTCGAAGAAGCCCATCATGAACGAGATCAGCCCGGCGGCCGCGGCCGGCTCCAGGATCACCGTGTACTTGCCCGGCTCCAGCGCCTTGGCTTCGGCCGATTCGGTGGCCTTGCGCATGGCGATGCGGACCTCGCTGTCGGCCTTGAACTCGGCGGCGTCCTTGAGGTTGCGGCCGACCCAGCCCGAACCGCGGCCGTCGTCGGTGCGCACGGTGCAGGTGTAGTTGAAATTGGTCGCCTTCTGATAGCCGAAGTTGCCGTTGCTGTTGGCGATCGCGACGAAGCTGCGGCCGTCCTCGAGGAAACCGGCGGCGGTCAGCTTGCCGGCGCGGCAGGGCGCGATCGAGTCGGACGCGGCCTTGGCGCGGAACTCGGGATCGATCGCCGCGGTGGATTCGCTGAAGGTCGGGCTGGGCTTGTAGTCCTGCTTGCCGATCGCCGGCACGAACTCGGGATTCTCCGGCGCCAGCCGGGCCAGGTCCTCGGCGCGGCGCACCACCCGCTCCAGCGCGGCGTCGTCGAACTCGTTGATCGTGGCGATGCCGACGCGCTTGCCGAACGCCACCTGCACGGCCAGGTCGACGTTGCTGACGATGCCGCTGGTGGACACGTCGTTGAGGGCGAAACGGATGTTGCCGTCGACCGACCCGGTCAGGGTCGCGGTGCACTCGTCGGCCTTGGACAGGGCGATGACCTTGTCGAGGATGGCCTTGGCTTCGGCTTCGGTGAAGATGCTCATGGTCGTGTTCTCCTGCGCCGGTCAGCCGAGCTTGCGGGCGGTGTTGATGACGTTGACGCCGTTGAAGCGCGCCGTGGCGGAGCCGTGCGAGACCGCCGAGACCTGGCCCGGCTGGCCCTTGCCGTCGAAGAACGAGCCGCCCAGGCGGTAGTCGCTTTCGTCGCAGACGGCGACGCAGGAGTTCCAGAATTCCGGGGTGCGGATCTGGTAGGCCACGTCTTCGAGCATGCCGGTGATCTTGCCGTTCTTGATCTCGTAGAACAGCTGGCCGCCGAACTGGGCGTTGTAGCGCTGCTGGTCGATCGAGAACGAGCCGTCGCCGACGATGTAGATGCCGTTCTCCACGTCCTTGATCATGTCGGCGACGCTGAGCTTGTTCTTGCCCGCCGCCAGCGACACGTTGGCCATGCGCTGGAACTGCACGCTGGACCAGGAGTCGGCGTAGCAGCAGCCGTCGGATTCGGTCTTGCCGAGGATGTGGGCCTGGTCGCGGATGGTCTGGTAATCGACCAGCACGCCGTCCTTGATCAGGTCCCAGCGCTTGGTCTTGACGCCTTCGTCGTCGAAGCCGACCGCGCCGAGGCTGCCGGCCTGGGTCTTGTCGGCGAACACGGTGACCTGGTCGCTGCCGTACTTGAACGCCGACTTGAGCTTGTCGACGGTGGCGAAGCTGGTGCCGGCGTAGTTGGCCTCGTAGCCGAGCACGCGGTCGAGCTCGAGCGGATGGCCGATCGACTCGTGGATGGTCAGCCAGGTGTGCGAGGGGTCGAGCACCAGGTCGTACTTGCCCGGCTTGACCGAGGGCGCGCTGAGCTTCTGCCGCGCCTGCTTGGCCGCGGCGACCGCGTCCTCGACCATGTCGTAGGAGTCGCGATAGTTGACCACGCCGTTGGGCGAGACGACCTTGCCCGAGGCGGCGCCGTCCAGATACTCGTAGCCCATGCCCATCGGCGAGGACAGGCCTTCGCGGGTGCGGAACTTGCCGCTGGCCTTGTCGATCGCGGTCACCGTCATCGGCGCCCACACCCGGTGCACGTCCTGGTCGATGTAGGAGCCGTCGGTCGAGGCGAAGTATTTCTGTTCGTTGACCAGGAACAGCATCGAGTTGACGAAATCGGCGCCGGCCTTGAGCGCGGCGGCGTTCACGCTCAGCAGCAGCTCGGCCTTGTCCTTGATCGGCACTTCCATCGCGTTCTTGCGGATCGGGGTTTTCCAAGCCACCTCGCCCACGCCCGGAGTCTTGGCCAGCTCGACCTTGGCGGTCTGGGTCTTGGCGTTGGCGCGGGCGATCGCGGCGGCCTGCTTGGCCGCCTCGGCCACGCTCTTGTCGTCCAGGCGGTTGGTCGCGGCGAAGCCCCAGGCGCCGTCGACCAACACGCGGATGCCGATCCCGGTCGACTCGGTGTTGACCACGTTCTCGACCTTGTCCTCGCGGGTGATCACGAATTGGCGCAGGTAGCGGCCGATGCGCACGTCGCAATAGCCGGCGCCGGCGCCGCGGGCGGCGGTCAGCGCGGTGTCGGCCAGGCGCTTCTTGCGCGCCACATCGAGCGGAACCAGCAGCGCTTCGGCGGCGATGGCGCTGCCGAAGGGAATCATCAGACCGGCGATGCCGAGCCCGGTCATGCTGAGGAAGTTGCGTCTGTCCACGTTGGCTCCGCCCGTTATGGCCCGTGCGATCGGTTGCGAACCGCGTCGCAAGGCATGGATGAATGTGACCGCCGGACTGTGCGCAGCGGCTCAGCGCGCAGTCAAGTGCCGTCCGCCACCGCGTCATGGCATCGTCATCGCCCCTGCACGCGCTGCGCACACAACCAGGATGCGGCGCAAGCGAACGCGGTTGCACGCGGGATTTACGCTGCTATCGGCGCGACGCGACCGGCGCGTTCGCACACCGCCGCGACGGCGATCGCAGCCTCGGAACGAGACGATGCGCACCTGGCACGGCCCAAGGGTCATGCATGACTTTGGTCACGGGTTGGGGGGCGGGAATGGGGAATCGGGAATGGGGAATCGGGATTAGCAGAAGCGAAAGCAGAGCAAAGCCGGTGCTTGCGAATTCTGCAGCTTTGCCGATTCGGGTTTTCCATTCCCGACTCCCCGATTCCCCATTCCCCATTCCCGACTCTCGATTCCCAGCCACAAGCGTTAAGCTTGGCGCCATGCACAAATTCCGGCACTGGATCGACGGACAGCCCCGCGATGCGGCCGGGGGCCGTTGGCTCGACGTCCACGACCCCGCCAGTGCGCTGGCGTATGCGCAGGTCGCCGCCGGCGACGCCGACGACGTCGAACTCGCCGCGAGCGCGGCGCAGCGCGCCCTGCCCGGCTGGGCCGGGCTGCCGCCGAGCGAACGCGCGCGCTGGCTGGAGGCTCTGGCCACGGCGCTGGAGGCGCGGCTGGAGGATTTCGCCCGGGCCGAATCGCGCGATGGCGGCAAGCCGATCCGGCTGGCCCGCGAGGCCGAAATTCCGCGCGCCGTGGCCAATCTGCGCTTCTTCGCCCAGGCCGCGACCCAGTTCGCCAGCGAATCGCATCACGGCCAGGCCGGGCTGAACTACACCCTGCGTACCCCGCTGGGCGTGGTCGCGACGATCTCGCCCTGGAACCTGCCGCTGTACCTGTTCACCTGGAAGATCGCCCCGGCCCTGGCCGCCGGCAATACGGTGATCGCCAAGCCCTCCGAGGTGACCCCGGCCACCGCGACCCTGCTCGGCGAGCTCGCCGCGCAGATCGGTTTCCCGCCCGGCGTGCTCAACATCGTCCACGGCCTCGGCCCCGAGGTCGGCGAAGCGATGGTCCGGCACCCGGCGGTGAAGGCGATCTCCTTCACCGGCAGCACCGCGGTCGGCCGGCGCATCGCCGGCATCGCCGCGCCGATGCTGCGCAAGGTCTCGCTGGAGCTCGGCGGCAAGAACCCGACCCTGGTGTTCGCCGACAGCGATTGGCGCGCCCAGCTCGACACCCTGGTGCGCTCGGCGTTCCAGAACTCCGGGCAGATCTGCCTGTGCGGTTCGCGCCTGCTGATCGAGCGCAGCATCTACGCCGAGGTCCGCGATGCCTTGGTCGAACGCGCGCAGGCCTTGCGCGTCGGCGACCCCGGCGACGAGAGCACCGCGCTCGGCCCGCTGGTGTCGCAGGCCCATTACGACAAGGTCGTGGCCGCGCTGCAGCGCGCCCGCGACGAAGGCGGCACGGTGCTGTGCGGCGGCCAGGCGCTGGACCGGCCCGGCTGGTACGTCGCCCCGACCCTGATCGAAGGCCTGGGCCCGGACTGCGCCAGCAACCGCGAAGAGATTTTCGGCCCGGTCGCGACCCTGCAGGCCTTCGACGACGACGAGCATGCCCTGGCCCTGGCCAACGCCAGCGACTACGGCCTCAGCGCTAGCCTATGGACGCGCGACCTCAACCGCGCCCATCGCCTGGCCGCGCGCCTCAACGTCGGCATGGTCTGGATCAACACCTGGCTGCAACGCGACCTGCGCACGCCGTTCGGCGGCGTCGGCGCGTCCGGCCTCGGCCGCGAAGGCGGCGTCGAGGCGATGCGTTTCTTCACCGAGGCCAAGAACGTCGGCCTCCACCTGGGATGACCGCTGCATGAGTAGTACCGCCACCAGTCCGCTCGAAGACCTGCTCGAGCGCAATCGCGAATGGTCCGAACGGATCAACGCCGAAGACCCCGAGTTCTTCGCCCGCCTGTCTCGCCAGCAGGCGCCGGAGTACCTGTGGATCGGCTGCTCCGATTCGCGCGTGCCGGCCAACCAGATCATCGACATGGCCCCGGGCGAAGTCTTCGTCCACCGCAACATCGCCAACGTGGTCGTGCACACCGACCTCAACTGCCTGTCGGTGATCCAGTTCGCGGTCGACGTGCTCAAGGTCAAGCACATCCTGGTGGTCGGCCACTACGGCTGCGGCGGCGTCCACGCCGCGCTGCACGGCCAGCGCGTCGGCCTGGCCGACAACTGGCTGCGCCACGTCGCCGACGTCGCCGACAAGCACGCCGGCTGCATCCACCATGCGCACAGCGACGAGCGCCACGACCGCCTGTGCGAGCTCAACGTGATCGAGCAGGTGCAGAACGTGTGCCTGACCACCATCGTCCGCGACGCCTGGAGCCGCGGCCAGCCGCTGGCCGTGCACGGCTGGGTCTACAGCCTGCGCAACGGCCTGGTCCACGACATGGGCATCGACGTCGACGCCTACGACAAGCTCGACGGCCTTTACGCCGCGGCGGTGACCCGGGTCAACGGCTACCGCGGGGATTCGCCGCGATGAGCCAGGCGGTGCGCACCGACGCCGCGCCGCGCCCGGTCGGGCGCTACCCGCATGCGCGCCGGGTCGGCGAACTGCTGTTCCTGTCCGGGGTCGGTCCGCGCGACGCGGCCAGCAACGCCGTGCCCGGCAACGTCCACGACGCCGACGGCCGGCTGATCGCCTACGACATCGAGCTGCAATGCCGCTCGGTGTTCGCCAACGTGCGCGCGGTGCTCGAAGCCAGCGGCGCGTCCTGGGACGACCTGGTCGACGTCACCGTCTACCTGACCGACATGGCGCGCGATTTCGCCGCCTACAACGCGGTCTGGGCCGAGTACTTCCCCGACATCGAGCATGCGCCGTGCCGGACCACGCTCGGCATCACCGCCCTGCCGACCCCGATCGCGATCGAACTCAAATGCATCGCCCGCCTGCCGGCGGACGCCGCCAAGGACTGACCATGCTGCCCGGCCCGATCAACCTGCAAGCCTGGATCGACGAACACCGCCATCTGCTCAAGCCGCCGGTCGGCAACAAGGTGATCTACGTCGGCGACTTCATCGTCATGGTGGTCGGCGGGCCCAACCAGCGCACCGACTACCACTGGGACGAAGGCCCGGAGTGGTTCTACCAGCTCGAGGGCGAGATGGTCCTGCGCATCCAGGAAACTCTGTCTGACGGCAGCGGCGCGGTGCGCGACATCCCGATCCGCGCCGGCGAGACCTTCCTGCTGCCGCCGCGGGTGCCGCATTCGCCGCAGCGCCTGCCCGACTCGGTCGGCCTGGTGATCGAGCGCAAGCGCCTGGCGCACGAGGACGACGGCCTGATGTGGTTCTGCGAGCGCTGCAACCACAAGCTGTACGAAGAGTTCTTCAAGCTGCGCAACATCGAGACCGATTTCCCGCCGGTGTTCGACCGCTTCTATTCCTCGCGCGAGCATCGCACTTGCGGCGAGTGCGGGCATCTGAACCCGGCGCCGGCGCGCTACGCGATGCCCGATACCTGAGGCCGCGGCGATGCGGGCGCCTACGCAATCGTCGTTGCGCCGGCTGGGCGGCCTGCTCGCCGCAGCCTTGCCGGCCCTCGCGGCGGCCGCACCTTCGCCCGAGCCGGCCCCGGCCGTCGTGGTGCTCGCCGGGTGCCTGATCGCCGAACCCGGCGAGGCGGCGCTCGGCCCGCACACCCTGCTGCTCCGCGACGGTCGCGTGCAGCGGCTGCAATCCGGCCTGGACCGCACCGCCGAGGCCGGCGCGCGCGTGCTCGACCTGTCGCAGGCCTGCGTCCTGCCGGGGCTGATCGACGCGCACATGCACCTGGCGATCGATTCGGAAGCCGATCCCGCGCTGTACGCCGAGCCGGCGCGGCTGGCCCTGGCGGTGGCCGGCTATGCGCGGCGTCTGCTGCGCGCCGGCGTGACCACGGTGCGCGACGTCGGCGACAACACCGGCGTGACCTACGCCGTGCGCGACGCGATCGAGGCCGGCACCGTCGAAGGCCCGCGCATCCTCGCCGCCGGCCGGATCGTCTCGCGCAGCGGCGGTCACGGCGCCAAGCGCGCCGCGCCCGGCGACGTCGCCGCTCCGCCGGCCGCATGCGACGGCCCCGAATCCTGCCGCCGCGCGGTGCGCGAGAACGTCGAGGCCGGCGCCGACTGGATCAAGCTGACCGTGTCCGGCTCCGGCCGCGAAACCGGCGGCCGCGCGCAGGCCGCGCCGATCCTGTTCCAGGACGAACTCGACAACGCGACCGCGGCGGCGCGGCAGGCGCAGCGCCCGGTCGCCGCGCACGCCCACAGCACCCAGGCGATCGACCTGGCGCTGCGCGCCGGCGCGCGCACGATCGAGCATGGCACCTATTTCGACGCCGGCTCGACGGCGCTGTTCAAGCGCCGACAGGCCTACCTGGTGCCGACCGCGTTCATCGCCCACTACGTCGGCACCCAGTTGGACCGCTTCGCCGGCGGCCGCGACGGCCAGTCGCAGCAGGACCTGCGCGCCTGGGTCGACGCCGCCAGGCAAACCCCGGGCCGGGCCTGGCGCGCCGGCGTGCCGCTGGCGCTGGGCACCGACGCAGGCCCCAGCTTCGCCACCGATGCGACCGCGCGCGAAGTCGCGCATTACGTCGAATCCGGCGTGCCGGCGGCCGCGGCGCTGCGCGCGGCCACCGCCGGCAACGCCGACGCGCTCGGCCTGGGCGCGGAGCTCGGTCGGCTGCGCCCCGGCCTGCGCGCCGATCTGATCGCGGTGGACGGCGACCCGCAACGCGACCCGGCCCTACTGCAACGCGTGCGCATGGTCATGAAACACGGCCGGCTGGTCTGCCTGAACGACTGCGCCGAAGCCGGCGCGGGATCGCCAGCGCAGGAACCGGCCAAGTAGACTGCCGCCATGCTCAAGATCGACACCCACGCCCACTACCTGCCGCGCGACTGGCCCGACCTGGCGCGCAAGTACGGCGACGACCGCTTTCCGGTGATCCACCACACCGAGGACGGCCGCCATCGCATCTACAAGGACGGCAAGTTCTTCCGCGAGATCTGGTCCAAGACCTGGGACCCGGTGGAGCGGATGGAGGACTACGCCCGCTTCGGCGTGCAGGTGCAGGTGATCAGCACCGTGCCGGTGATGTTCAGCTACTGGGCCAAGGCGCACCAGGCGCTGGACCTGCACCAGGCGCTCAACGAACACATGGCCCAGGCCTGCCGCGACTATCCGCGCCACTACGCCGGCATCGGCACCGTGCCGCTGCAATCGCCGCGGCTGGCGGTGCAGGAGCTGGAGCGCTGCATGGACCAGCTCGGCCTGCAGGGCGTGCAGATCGGCAGCCACGTCAACGACTGGAACCTGGACGCGCCGGAGCTGTTCGAGTTCTTCCAGGCCGCCAGCGAGTTGGGCGCGGCGATCCTGGTCCACCCCTGGGACATGATGGGCACGCCGAGCATGCCCAAGTACTGGCTGCCCTGGCTGGTCGGCATGCCGGCCGAGCAGTCGCGCGCGGCCTGCTGCCTGGTGTTCGGCGGCGTGCTCGAACGCCTGCCGAAGCTGAAGATCTGCCTGGCTCACGGCGGCGGCAGTTTCCCTTACACCATCGGCCGGATCGAGCACGGCTTCAACATGCGCCCGGACCTGGTCGCCACCGACAACCCGCGCAATCCGCGCGACTACCTGTCGCAGCTGTATTTCGATTCCTGGGTCGCCGACCCGCGCGCCCTGCAGTACCTGCTCGACACCTGCGGCGTGTCGCGGGTGATGCTCGGCACCGACTACCCCTTCCCGCTCGGCGAGCAATCGCCCGGCGCCGGCATCGCCTCGCTGGACCTGCCGCCGGCCGACCAGGCCCGGCTGTACCACGGCACCGCGCTGGAATGGCTGGGCTTGCCGAAGTCGCGTTTCGAATGAACCCCGATCGCTCCGCCCGCCACGACGCCTGCGTCCGCACGAGCCCCGCATGCCGCACCTGACCCTGCACTACACTGCCAACCTCGCCGGCTTCGACGCCGACGCCGCGTTGGCGACGCTCAACCGCGTCCTCGCCGACAGCGGCCATTTCGACGAAGCCTCGATCAAGAGCCGGGCCCTGCGCCTGGATCACTACCGCATCGGCACCGCCGACGCCGGCCGCGGTTTCGTCCATGCCCAGCTCAAGATCCTGCCGGGCCGCGACGCCGCGGTGCGCGCCGCCTTGTCGCAGGCCGTGCTCGACGCGCTGCGCGCCCGACTGCCGGCCTCGGCCGGCGCGGCCGAATTCCAACTCTGCGTCGAAGTCGACGAGATCGTCGCCGACGCCTACCGCAAACACGTACTCGCTCCGGACCCGCTCTGACCCCATGACCGACCTGCATTCCGCGGCCCACGCCGCCGCCCTGGACGCCGCCGATCCGTTGCCGACCCTGCGCGAGCAGTTCCTGGTCCCGCGCCACGGCGGCGCCGAACAGGCCTACTTCGTCGGCAACTCGCTCGGCCTGCAGCCGCGCGGCGCCCGCGCCCATGTCGAGGAAGTGCTGGACAAGTGGGCGACCGAAGCGGTCGAAGGCCACTTCACCGGCCAGGCGCAGTGGATGCCCTATCACGAACTGGTGCGCGAACCGCTGGCGCGGCTGGTCGGCGCGCAGCCGCAGGAAGTGGTGGCGATGAATTCGCTGACCGCCAACCTGCACCTGATGATGGTCAGCTTCTACCGCCCGACCCGCGAACGCCCGGCGATCCTGATCGAGGCCGGCAGCTTTCCGTCCGACCGCTACGCGATGGCCTCGCAGATCGCTTTCCACGGCTTCGACCCGGCCGTCGACCTGATCGAGCTGGAGCCCGACCGTCCCGGCGGCCTGATCTCGATGGAACGCATCGAGCGCGCCATCGCCGAGCACGGCCCGCGCCTGGCCCTGGTGCTGTGGCCGGGCGTGCAGTACCGCACTGGGCAAGCCTTCGACCTGGCCGAAATCGCCCGCCTCGCCCACGCCCAGGGCGCGTTGTGCGGCTTCGACCTGGCCCACGGCGTCGGCAACCTGGATCTGCGCCTGCACGACAGCGGCACCGATTTCGCGGTCTGGTGCCACTACAAGTACGTCAACGCCGGCCCCGGCGCGGTCGCCGGCTGCTTCGTCCACGAGCGCCACGCCGGCACCGACCGGCCGCGCTTCGCCGGCTGGTGGGGCCACCAGGCCGCGACCCGCTTCCGCATGGGGCCGGAGTTCGTGCCGACTCTCGGCGCCGAAGGCTGGCAGCTCAGCAACCCGCCGATCCTCGGCCTGGCGCCGCTGCGCGCCTCGCTGGAGCTGTTCGACCGGATCGGCATGGCCGCGCTGCGCGACAAGTCGCTGCGCCTGACCAGCTACCTGGAGCGACTGATCCGCGCGCGCCTGGCGCAGACCCTCGAGATCGTGACCCCGGCCGATCCTACCCAGCGCGGCTGCCAGCTCTCGCTGCGGGTCATCGGCGGCCGCGGCCTGGTCGGCCGCGAAGCCGGCCGCGCCCTGTTCGACTACCTCGCCGCCCAGGGCGTGCTCGGCGACTGGCGCGAACCGGACGTGATCCGGATCTCGCCGGCGCCGTTGTACAACACCCATGCCGATATCGCACGGTTCGTGCAGGCAGTGGAGGATTGGCAGGGGAGCTGAGACGGCCGTAAGCCGATGCTGATGCTTACGCCCAGCGTCACGTTGCCAGTACTGCCACGCCCCTATCTATCGTCATTCCCGCGAAGGCGGGAATCCAGAGCGAGGTCGTAGCGTGAAGTCTCCCGCGGTCTACCTGCTGGCCAGCGCAAAACGCGGCACCCTCTACATCGGAGCGACCTCGAACCTGATTCAGCGGGTGTGGCAACATCGGAATCATGCGGCGGACGGATTCAGCAACCGCTACGACGTCACCCGCCTGGTTTGGTACGAGCAGCACGAAACGATGGAAAGCGCCATTCTTCGCGAAAAACAGCTGAAGAAGTGGAATCGGCAATGGAAGATCGGTCTGATCGAAGAAAGCAACCCAGACTGGCGGGACCTATGGCAAGACATCGCAAGTTCCGGCTGAAGTCTCTGGATTCCCGCCTTCGCGGGAATGACGGCCTGCGGGTTTCTGGCAGCCCGGCCCCTCTCATGCGGCGTGCCGCAGGACTCATTCTTTGAACGTGTCTACCGACAAACACCTCACCATCATCGGCGCCGGCCTCGCCGGCGCCCTGCTCGCCACCCTGCTCGCCCGCCGCGGCTGGCAGGTCGACGTGTACGAGAAGCGCGGCGATCCGCGCCAGCAGGGCTATCAGGGCGGGCGCTCGATCAACCTGGCCCTGGCCGAGCGCGGCCGCCACGCGCTGCGCCTGGCCGGCGCCGACGAGGCGGTGATGGCGCAGGCGGTGATGATGCGCGGGCGCATGGTCCACTTCCTCGACGGCCGCACCGACCTGCAGCGCTACGGTCGCGACGACAGCGAAGTGATCTGGTCGGTGCACCGCGGCGAGCTCAACCTGATCCTGTTGCAGATCGCCGAAGACGCCGGCGCGCAGCTGCATTTCCACCGCGGCCTGCAGTCGGTCGATTTCGAACGCCGCCTGGCGGTGTTCCACGACGACCGCGACGACAGCGCGCACGAGATCGTGTTCAACAGCCTGGTCGGCGCCGACGGCGCCGGCTCGGCCCTGCGCGGGGCGATGAAGCAGGCCGTCGACCTGGGCGAGCGCACCGAGTTCCTCGGCCATTCCTACAAGGAGCTGGAGATCCCGCCGGCCGCCGACGGCGGCTTCAGCATCGAGCCCAACGCCCTGCACATCTGGCCGCGCGGCCGCTACATGTGCATCGCCCTGCCCAACGACGAGCGCACCTTCACCGTCACCCTGTTCCTGCCCAACCAGGGCGAGCCGGGCTTCGACACCGTGCGCAGCGGCGCCGATGCGCGGGCCTTGTTCGAACGCGACTTCGCCGATGCCCTGCCGCTGATTCCGCAACTGGAACAGGACTTCGAGCGCAACCCGACCGGCCTGTTGGCGACCTTGTACCTGGACCGCTGGCACCTGGACGACCGCGCGGTGCTGCTCGGCGACGCCGCCCACGCGATGGTGCCGTTCCACGGCCAGGGCATGAACTGCGCGTTCGAAGACTGCGTCGCCCTGGCCGAGCGCCTGCTCGCCGACGACGACCGCGCCCGCGCCTTCGCCGATTTCCAGGCCCGGCGCCTGCCGAGCGCGCGCGCGATCCAGGCCATGGCGCTGGAGAACTACCTGGAGATGCGCGACCGCGTCGACGACGACGATTACCTGCTGCAGCGCGCCCTGGAGCGCGAGCTGGCCGAGCGCCACCCGGACCGGTTCATGCCGCGCTACGCCATGGTCACCTTCCACCGCATGCCCTACGAGGTCGCCTTCGAGCGCGGCCAGCGCCAGCGCGAGCTGCTGGTCGAGCTGACCCGCGGCCACGACAGCCTGGCCAGCCTGGACTGGGATGCGGTCGACGCGACCGTGCGCGCGCGCCTGAGCCCGCTGCCCGCGGACGAGTGAGCCCATGGCCGCGAGCTTTTTGTTCTACGACCTGGAAACCTTCGGCGCCGATCCGCGCACGACCCGCATCGCCCAGTTCGCCGCGATCCGCACCGATCCCGACCTCAACCCGGTCGAGACGCCGATCAGCGTGTTCGTCAAGCCCGCCGACGACCTGCTGCCCTCGCCGATCGCGACCCTGATCACCGGCATCGCGCCGCAGGACGCGCTGCGCGACGGCGTCGGCGAGGCCGAGATCTTCGCCCGCATCTTCGACGAGATGGCGCGCCCGCAGACCTGCAGCGCCGGCTACAACTCGCTGCGCTTCGACGACGAATTCGTCCGCCACGGCCTGTTCCGCAATTTCTACGATCCCTACGAACGCGAGTGGCGCAACGGCAATTCGCGCTGGGACCTGCTCGACGTGCTGCGCCTGGCGCACGCCTTGCGTCCGGACGGGGTGATCTGGCCGCAGCGCGAGGACGGCGCGACCTCGTTCAAGCTCGAGCACCTGGCCGAGGCCAACGGCGTGCGCGAAGGCGATGCGCACGAAGCCCTGTCCGACGTGCGCGCCCTGATCGGCATCGCGCGCAAGTTCAAGACCGCGCAACCGCGGCTGTGGGACTACGCCCTGCGCCTGCGCGACAAGCGTTTCGCCGCCGGCCTGCTCGACATCATCGGCATGGTCCCGGCGCTGCACGTCTCCCAGCGCTACCCGGCCGCGCGCTTGTGCGCCGCGCCGGTGATCCCGCTGGCGCGGCATCCGCGCATCGACAGCCGGGTGCTGGTGTTCGATCTGGCCCAGGATCCGCAGGCGCTGCTGAACCTGGCCGCGGACGAGATCGCCGACCGCCTGTACACGCCGACCGCCGACCTGCCCGAGGGCGAGGAGCGGATCGCGCTCAAGGAAGTGCATCTGAACCGCTGCCCGTCGTTGATCGCCTGGAACCACCTGCGCCCGGCCGACTTCGACCGGCTGCGGATCGACCCGGCCCAGGTCGAGCGCCGCGCCGCGCAGATCCGCGAAGCCGGTCCGGAATTGGTCGAGAAGGTCCGTCGCGTCTACGCCGAGGATGCGGCGCGCGAGCCCGGCGACGTCGACGGCTCGCTCTACGACGCCTTCATCAACGAAGCCGACAAGCGCCTGTTCCGGATCGTCCGCAGCACCGCGCCGGAAGCGCTCAACAGCGTGGAGTTCGACTTCCGCGACGCGCGCTTGCCCGAGCTGTTGTTCCGCTACCGGGCGCGCAACTGGCCGCACACGCTCGACGCCGGCGAACGCCGGCGCTGGGACGACTACCGACGGCGCCGGCTGGGCCAAGACGCCGGCCTGGCCGAATACGGCTTCGAGCGCTTCCACGCCGAACTGCTGCAGGCCCGCGCGATGGCCGGCGAGGACGGCGCCAAGCACGTGCTGCTGGACCGGCTGCAGGACTGGGCGGAGCAGATCGAGCGAGGGCTGGGTTAAGGGCGAGAAGTGCGCGCAGAGAAGCGAGGAGCCAGCCGGATCGCTGCAGTCGGCCGACCGGCGACGATCTGCACACACCGCCCTACCCCGCTCCGGCTAATCTTCCCCTCTCCCTGCTCTGGCTCTGCTCACTACTCACTCCTCTGCGCTCTCTCCTAGCCTTATGCCCGGTTACTTCTCCGAAGCCAGCTTCAAATTCCTGCGTTCGCTGGCGCGCAACAACAACCGCGAATGGTTCCATGCCCACAAGGCGGCCTACGAGGAGCAGGTGCGCAGGCCGTTCCAGCGCCTGTTGACCGACCTGCAGCCGGTGCTGGCCGAAGTCAGCCCGCATTACCGCAGCGAGCCCAAGACCGTCGGAGGCTCGCTGTTCCGGATCCAGCGCGACACCCGCTTCGCCAACGACAAGGCGCCGTACAAGACCCACCAGGGCGCGCGCCTGTTCCACGAGCGCGGGCGCCAGGTCGAATCGCCCTCGTTCTACATCCACCTGCAGGGCGGCGAGTGCTTCATCGCCGCCGGGGTCTGGCATCCGCAACCCGACACCCTGCGCAAGATCCGCCACTTCGTCCTCGACAACCCCGGCAGCTGGAAGGCCGCCGCCTACGCGCCGGCGTTCCGCAAGCGCTTCGACCTGGACGACAGCGAAATGCTGACCCGCGCCCCGCGCGGCTTCCCGGCCGAATTCGAGTTCGCCGACGACCTGCGGCGCAAGAACTTCGTCGCCCTGCGCGCGATCGACGACGCCGTCATGACCGGCCCGCGCCTGCTGTCGACGCTGCACAAGGACCTGACCGGGCTGGCTCCGTTCACCGACTATCTGTGCGCGGCGCTGGACCTGGAATTCTGAGCCCGATGCAGCGACCGCAAGATCGGAAGACAGCGATCGCGAGCTAGCGGAAGCTACAACTCTCTCCTATCTCCCAACCGCTATCTCCTGCTCTAATACGCCCGCCCCTTGCCGCAAGACGCCGCCCCGGTGCCTGCCGAATTCCGCCGTTACGCCCTGTTCTACCTCGGCTACTTCGGCGCGCTCGGCGCCTACACGCCCTACATCGGCCGCTGGGTCACCAGCCACGGCCACGGCGGCTATGCGGTCGGGGCGATGCTGGCGCTGTGGTACGGCGGCCGCATCCTGGCACCGCCAACCTGGGCGCGCTGGGTCGGGCGCAGCCCGCGGCCGGGCCATTGGCTGGTCGGCGGCTGCCTGCTGGCGCTGCTGATCTTCGCCGGCTTCCTGCGCTACGACCAAGGCCTGGCCCTATTCGCGGTGATGGGCCTGTTCGCGGTGTTCTTCAATGCGGTGATGCCGCAGTTCGAGGCGATGACCCTCAACGCGCTCGGTGCGCGCAACCACGACTACGGCCAGATCCGCATGTGGGGCTCGATCGGCTTCCTGCTGGTCGCGGCCAGCTACGGCTGGCTGCTCGACCGGCTCGGCGACGACGCCTTCGTCTGGCTGACCCTGCCCTGGCTGGCGCTGACCGTGGTCGCGGCCTGGCTGCATCGCGCCGACCCGGCCCAGCCGCCGGCGCCCGCCGATGCGCCGCGCGAAGCGCTGTGGCGCCGGCCGGGCATGCGTCCGCTGCTGGTCACGGTGCTGCTGACCCAGCTCGGATTCGGCCCGTTCTACGTGTTCTACACCTTGCACCTGCAGGCGCAGGGCCACGACGGCTTCGCGGTCGGCCTGCTGTGGGCGATCGGGGTGCTGTGCGAGATCGCGATGTTCTGGCAGGCGCCGCGGCTGGTGCAGCGGTTCGGCGCGCAACGGCTGCTGGCCGCGTGCATGCTCGCGACCGCGGTGCGCTGGACGATCGTCGCCGCGTTCGCCGACTCCTTCGCCTGGATGGCGCTGGCCCAGACCGGTCACTCCTTGAGCTTCGCCGCCTTCCACGCCGGCTGCATGCGGCGCATGGCCGAACTGTTCCCGGTCCGGCGCGACATGGCCGCGGCGCAAGGCCTGCTGTCGGCCTTCAGCAGCGGCATCGGCGGCGTACTCGGCGCCGGCATGGCCGCGTTGGCCTGGCAACTGGGCAGCGGCGCGCTGGCCTTCGGCGCCGGCACGGTCTGCGCCCTCGCCGCACTCGCCGTGCATCTGTCGGCCCAGCGCCGCCGCGGGACCGAAGCCGCGGCCTGAGCGGCGGCCGCGGATCCGCATTGCGGTAGCGCCGCGCACCCATTCGGAGTTGCGGTTTCTGTAAGCGTGCGCGCGGTCGCCTGGCAATCCCGCCGCGGTCACGCTTTTCATCGCCGCGCTACCGCGCTGCCGCATGACAGCAACATGCGCCTACGTATGCTCGAACCGAGGCCGTGCAGGATGCGCCGGCCACATCGATCGGGCGCGCCGGCGGGATGCCGGCCTCTTGCGCCCGGGCATTCTCGGGGAGGAGACATGCAACAACTCCGCAATCGGCGGCGGCCTGCGGCCGCGGCCGCACTCGCTGTCGCGCTCGTCGCGGTCGCGCCGCTGACCGCCGGCGCCAACACCGGCGTCGCCTTCGTCCACGGCACCGGCAAGCAGAGCAACGCCTACCAGGACTACTGGAAGCCGGCGATGGTCGACAGCGTGCGCCAGGGCCTGGCCAATCCGGCCAACTACACCGTGGTCAACTGCGATTTCGAGCAGTACATGTGGGACAGCCGCGCCGCCGGCTGCCTGGCCCAGCAACTGACCGACTTCATCGCCGCCCGGCAGATCACCCGCCTGATCGTGATCACCCATTCCAACGGCGGCAACGTGATGCGTTGGATCCTGTCCAATCCCACCTACGACAGCCGCTACCCCAACATCATCGCCAAGACCGTGCGGGTCAACGCGATCGCGCCGTCCTCGGCCGGCACCCCGCTCGCCGACGCGGCGATGAACGGCAACGTGTTCGAACAGGCGGTCGGCTGGCTGCTGGGCTACAAGTCCGACGCGGTGAAGATGCAGCAGGTCAGCTGGATGGCCAACTACAACCGCAACAACCTCTACGGCACGGCCGGCCGCCCGGCCCTGCCCAAGCCGTTCCGCAGCGTGGTCGGCAGCGACGTCGACTCCTCGCCGTTCGACAGCGACAGCTATTGCGGCGGCTACACCGAGAACGTCGGCCTGGAGACCACCCAGAACTGGCTCGACAGCTGCTCCGACGGCTTCCTCAACTGCTCCAGCCAGTCGGCCGCGGGCAGCGTCTGGTTCCAGGACAAGCAGCGCACCGCCGGCGGCGAACCGCTGAGCCACAACCAGAGCCGGCGCGCCTGCTTCAACCTCAACACCATCCTGCGCAGCGACATGACCCAATGAGGCCGACGACCATGCGAACGATCCTGACTCTCGCGCTGCTCGCCGCAGTCGCCGACGTCTTCGCCGCCGATGCGCCGCTGCTGCCGCCGGCCCGCACCGACCAGGTGCCGCAGCGGCTGAGCGCTCTGGCCGCGCCCAAGGCCGCGATCGAACGCGCGCCGGTGGGTTTTTCCTGGGCCTTGGACCCGTACGCGCCGCTGACCGCCGCCGCGCAGCCGACCGTCGCGGAAAGCCGCGAGTATTGGCAAGAGACCGACGGCGCCGAACTGCAGCGCGGCCTCGACCTGTCGACCAGCGCGCCGGGCGCGCTGATCCGGGTCAGCCCGGTCGCGGGCGCCGCGCCGGTGCCCGCGGATGCGGTGCAACTGCGTCGCGGCGGCCAGGCGGTCGCGCTGGCCAAGCGCAACGATGCCGCACAACTGCAAGCGGCCGGACTGCAGGTCGCCGACGGCAGCGCCGCGGTGCAACTGGCCGACCAGGCCGGCCCCGGCCGCTATGCGCTGCAGGTCGCGCAGGCGCGCGGCCGCTACCTGGTGCACGTGTACGAACCGCACAGCCCGGTGCGCCTGCATGCATCGCTGAGCCAAGACCGGGCCTTGGCCGGCGGCCGCAGCGAAGTCGTGGTCGACCTCAGCGACGGTCAGCGCCAGTTGTCCGATGCGCAAGGCAGCGCGCTGCTGGTCGCGCCTTCGGGCCGCAACTGGCCGCTGAGCCTGCAGCGTGGCCGCGACGGCCGCCTGCGCGCGCCGGTCGTCGTGCCCAGCGACGCCGGCGAACAGCCGGCCGGGCTGTGGGAGGTGCAGGTATTCGCCGCCGCCGGCGAGGTCCAGCGCGACGTGCGCACTGCGCTCGCGGTCGCCCAGCCGACCGCGCGCCTGGAAGGCCGCTACGCCTTCGACGCGCGCCGGATGAGCTTCGAACTGCCGGTGCGCGCCGCCTCGCCGGGCCGTTACGAGCTGCGCGGCACGCTGTACGCCAGCGGCCCGGACCGCAGGCTGCGCCCGATCGCGATCGCCCACAGCGCGCAATGGCTGGACAGCGGCAGCGGCCGGATCGAACTGGCCTTCGAGCGCAAGCAGTTGCCGGCCGGATTCGGCGCGCCGTTCGAACTGCGCCAGCTCGAACTCAACGACCAGAGCCGCCTGGCCCCGGTCGAGCGCCGCGAGCGGGCGGCGCGGGTCGGTCGCTGAGGCGCAGTAGCTTCGCAGGTTGGAAGCCCCTCTCCCGCCTGCGGGGTGAGGGGCTGCGATTGCGAGTCATTGGCTCGCGCGGCACCGAACGCCCGAACGCCGCGCGTTCGGGCCGGGATGGGGTTGGGGTGAGGGGCTGTTCGTGTGGTGTCGTGTCTTCGGATGCTGCGCTTGCGTACCTGAAAGCCCCTCTCCCGCTTGCGGGAGAGGGGTTGGGGTGAGGGGCTGTGCGGTATCGCGTCTTCGGCGGCCACGCTTGCGTACGTCGCTGCGGTTGGTCGCGGCTCGCGCCGCCCCAATAGGTGAGGCCGGATTCGCAGGCCGACGCCTTCCGTCCGGACCGGCGACGGAATACGGCTCCGCTTAAGCCAGCATCGGGCCAACGCCGCTAATCTGTCGGCTCACGCTCACCGGACCGCCCCGATGAAGAAATGGATCGCCTTGCTCGCGCTCGTCCTGGCCCTGTTGCTCGGCTACGTCGCTGCGGGACCTTTTTTGACCGTGCATGCGATCCGCAGCGCGGTCAAGGAAGGCAACACCGGCGAGTTGTCCAAGCACGTCGACTTCGCCGCGATCCGGCTCAGCCTCAAGGCCCAGGTCGACGACTACCTGGTGCGCCGCGCCGGTCCCGAGGTGCAGTCCAACCCGTTCGGCGCGATCGGCCTGAGCCTGGCCGGCAGCCTCGCCGGCACCGCGGTCGACGCGATCGCCACGCCGATGGGCATCGGCGCGGTGCTGGAAGGGCGCAAGCTGCTGCGCCGGGTCGACGGCAGCGCGAGCCGGCGCGACGCCTACCAACCGGTGGCGCCGGCCGAGCCGCTCAAGGAACTGAGCTATCGCTTCGAATCGCCGTCGCGCTTCACCGCCACCGTCGCCAATGCCGACGGCGATCCGGTGGTGTTCGTGCTGACCCGCAATGGGCTCAGCTGGACCGTCACCGACGTGCGCCTGCCCTTGGACAAGATGCTGCCCTGAGCCGCGCCCGCGTCGTCGCGCGACGACGCGGACGACGCGACCGGCCTGCATCGATCGTGCCAGGACCGATGCCGCCGGTCGCTCCGTTCGACCGTTGTTCCGGCGAATTTTCCGCGCTCGCATTTTTCACCCTCGGGTAACGCCGGCGGGCGCAGCGTCCGCTCGGGCGCCGTGCGCGCCCGTCCGCAGTCACGAGGGTCGAGAACATGAAACGCATCGCTTTGAGCGCGTTGATCGCGACGTTCGCGCTCGTCCCGGCGCAAGCCGAGCATCGCGAATTCCGCGCGGTCCTGGAAGGCAGCCAGGAGATTCCGCTGGTGTCCACCGCGGGCGGCGGCGGTTTCCGCGCGCGCCTGGACGGGGGCGCGATCCATTACGAGTTGTCGTACGCCGGCCTGGAAGGCGACGTGACCCAGGCGCATATCCATGTCGGACAGCGCGGCGTCAACGGCGGCGTCGCGGTATGGCTGTGCTCCAATCTCGCCAGCCCGCCGACGCCGGCCGGCGTGCAACCCTGCCCGGCCGCTCCCGCGCGCATCACCGGCACCATCCTGCCCGCCGACGTGGTCGGCCCGGCCGGCCAGGGCATCGCCGCCGGCGAGTTCGAGGAACTGGTCCGCGCCCTGCGCGACGGCAACGCCTACGCCAACGTCCACACCAGCAAGTTCCCCGGCGGCGAGGTGCGCAGCCAACTGGGCGATCCGCGCGAGGACTGAAGCGCGGCAGCGCCGGCCGAGCGCCGCACCGCGACCGGGCGGTTACGCGTTTGCTTTCGCGATCGTCGAATGAACCCGGCCACGCCGCCCGACGTGGCCGGCGCGTGCGCGACGCGGGAACGGTCAGCGGTTGGCGACTCCGTGCGGCACGTGGCCGGCGGCGACGTGGTCGCGCGCCGAGCGGATGTTGTGCTCGGAATCGTCGAAGAAGATGTCGGCGCCGAACGCTTCCAGGAACGGCCCCTTGGAGCGGCCGCCCAGAAACAGCGCCTCATCGAGGCGAATGTTCCATTCGCGCAGGGTGCGGATCACCCGCTCGTGGGCCGGAATCGAGCGCGCGGTGACCAGGGCGGTGCGGATCGGCGCGTCCTGGCCGACCGGGAACGCGGCCTGCAAGCGGTGCAAGGCGTCCAGAAAACCCCGGAACGGACCGCCGGACAGCGGCTCGCCGGCATGGCTGCGCTCGTGTTCGGTGAACGCGGTCAGGCCGCCCTCGCGCGACACGCGCTCGCCTTCGTCGTCGAAGATCACCGCGTCGCCGTCGAAAGCGATGCGCAACTGGTCCGGGCTCAGGTGCGGCGCCAGCCGCGACGGCGGAATCGCCGGCAGCAGGGTCGCCGCGGCGACGCCGGCGGCGAGCGCGGAACCGACGTCCTCGGCGTTGGCCGATAGGAACAGGTCGGCGCCGAACGGACGGATGTAGGGGAACGGCGGCGCGCCGTTGCTGAACGCCGCGCGCTTGATCGACAGGCCGTGGTGGGCGATCGAATTGAAGATGCGCAGGCCGCTGTCGGCGGAGTTGCGCGAGATCAGGATCACCTCGACCCGCGGCGCTTCCGGCGGCGCGCCGTGATTGAGCGCCAGCAGTTTGCGCACCAGCGGGAAGGCGATGCCGGGCCGCAGCACGTCGTCCTCGTGCTCGCGCTGGAACGAGGCGTAGGCGTCGATGCCCTCGCGCTCGAACAGCGCGTGGCTGTCTTCCATGTCGAACAAGGTTCGCGAGGAGATCGCGACGATCAACGGATCGGCATCACGGTCGGGCATGGGGGCATTGTAGAGGAACCCGGCCGCGGCGACGCCTAGGCCGGAAGCCAGTGATGAGGGAGGAGTAAAGAGGAACGAGCTACGGCAGGAGCCCTGCACGTTTCTCTTTACCCGTTCCTCCGCGCTCATTTCCGGGTTCGCGCTCCTCCCCGGGCTCCCCACCCTATATC